>CAYXVB010000140.1:0-6974 GCA_964467785.1 uncultured Bacteriovoracaceae bacterium | reverse complement strand
GAATGATCGAGTTAATCCGAAGCGGAACCTTCGATACCTGGCTTTCCGGTTTGCGTGATCGCAGGGCGGTTGCGCGCATCGCTGCCAGACTGGACCGCCTTGCGGCGGGAAACCCCGGCGATGTGGAGCCGGTCGGAGAAGGTGTTTCGGACCCATGGGCGGGGGTGAGCAGAATCGAGGAGAGCGCTCCGCATTCCTCGAGGCCGGCCTTGAGCAAGCTCAGTCGCTCGGGCGAGGTAACCAGCGTCTTCACGTCGCAGTCGCGCAGAATATGGATCGCTTGTGGGGCCTTGAGGATGGGATTGATCGGGACGAAGACGCATCCCGCGAGTGTCGCGCCGAAAGAGGCGATCACCGTCTCCATGCGTTTTTCGAGGAAGATGCCGACCCGGTCGCCCCGTTGTAGCCCAAGCGCCGCCAGACCGTTCGCGAAATTTTGAATACTCCCGGCGAGATCCGCGTAGGTCATTGACGTAGCTTCGTGGACCAGGGCGACGTCGTCGGGGGCGCGCTCGGCGCGCCGCCGGATGAGATCGTGGAGAAGGTAGGCTGGGTTATTTTTATTCATATTTTAGATATTTCGTCATAGGTGACTTGACACTAGGATTGGGCGGACCCTATCCTCTTCAAAAGACAAGGAGCTTCGAAAGTCATGCAAAACGCCATCGCATCGGAAAAGATTCTCCCGTTCCTCACGCAGGAATTGAGTCGGATGTGCTCTTTCGAGGTCGGTCCGGATACCGCGCTTCTATCCACCGGACTCTTGGATTCGATGGGGCTGGTTGAGCTCATTGCCAAGGTGCAGGACACTTTCGACCTCCATGTCGAGATGGCCTCCATTCGTCGGGAATCGTTTGATACGCCCCGGATGATGGCCGCCCATTTTTCAAGCCAAAGTTAAACCAGATTCCGTACTTTCTTCGCGGGTATGCCTGACCAGATCTCGTTTGCCTCTATTTTGGTGTTCATCGGAACTACCGACATTTCATTGATGATGGCGCCGGCTCCGACGGAAACTCCTGGCGAGATTTGAGCGGTTCCGCCGATCAGTGCGTGGCTAGCAATGTCGACTTTGCCCAGGATCAGGTTCAGTCCCGCTCCGGTGCGGATGATCGCGTGTGACGAGATCGCGCAATTGAATCCAAGGACGACATGGCTTCCGACCGTGGTGAGATGGGGATCCGAGATGATCGCCCCGCCAACGATGGAACCAGGGCCGATTTTCATTCCCATCGCTCGGAGCACGATGCCGCGAAGTGGGTAAGGGAGCAGGCAGTTACCATGGACCCAGTAGAGGTTCATCATGGTGAGAAATCCGTGAAGGTTCCACACGTAGACTTGCCAGGGGTTCGACGCTACAGAGTAGATGCCTTCGCGCAGGGGAAAGAACATGCGGAGGAGCTTGAGTGTCAGGAGCGTCAGGATGACTAGCAGGAGATAGCCCATGATGAAAAGGGCGATCCAGTCGAGACTTGGGACCAGTTGGGCGATTCTGTGGGTTCCCCAAAGGGTCAGACCGAGCAGTCCGCCCTCGATGAGGGGCGAGATGATAAAGTCTCGTGAAGTCAGAAACGTATTGAGGTGGTGCGGCGCGTTTGAAATTTGAGTCTTAGGCACCCAGAAATCATAGGGCCGACCAGACTGCTTAAAAAGGTCCGCCGTCCTATACAGTGTGTACATTTTTTGCGCAAACCCGTGTTTTTTAGCATTTATTGTAAATAATCTCCCGTGTACGGAACTTCGAATCCTGCCGAGATCAGTCGCCCGCCTCTTGACGATCTGAGTGGGGCGGTGGTGTACTGCGCGGTAGGATGAGAATGCTTCAGCAAGGCCTGGTCGGATGGCAGATGATCCTAGCGCTCGGCTCGGCATGGGCTGGTACGGCGGCATGGGCGGGGCCTGGCGTCATTGTCGGAAACGGCGGCGGCTTGGCCGAGCAGAATTTTGCCTATGCCCTGGCAAATCTTTCGCATGTTTTTGATCTTTGCGATTCGAGAATCACCGAGTGCCTGCCGACGATTGAAGAGCGCGAGGCCTTTAAGAAGATTCGACTGTCGCTGCCTCGTGAATTGGGAACACGAGATCTTTTGCGCTTTGAGTCATGCGGGACTGCAAGCGCTTGTCGATTCAACCTGGATGGCCAGATGCGCACAGCGGTGACTGGAAATCAGGTTGGAGATCCGATCTACGTCAATCGGGACCTGATTTATTCGCGTGACTCGGCGGGCCGACTTTTTGCGTTAGACCTCGGAACCGCGATCGCGATCCTGACTCATGAGTTGGGACATCATCAAGGCATTAAAGACCATCAGTTCTTGGATCTATTGGGTGCGAGAATTCGAATTTACGGAATGCTCAAGGGCGATGTGTTGAGATTGGACACCTTTGGCGACACCTATGAGCCAACTGTTCCCCCGGAATTCGTCCTCTACGCTTTTCACTCGGAAGTCAATCCGGACGACGATCTGCGGGGACCTCAGAGCTGGCTTGCGCTCTCTGATGGCGTGGATTTGTTTGATTTGAGCCCCCTGCTTGCCGCGAAGCTCTATTGTCCCGAAAAGGGGGGGCGACGAGGACGAGTTTTGGGCTATCGCCTTTATGCACTTCAGTGGGTGAACAGGTCTCATCGCGGAGAGCTGATCCGAAATTACGAAGTCCAAGGTTCGGTCTTTCTTGTGTGTGAAAACACGGATCCGCTGCCGGGGGATACCGCTCCGGGTCGTGGGGATAACGAATTCAAGATTCAACTTACCTTGCCTGCTCAGCTCCGGGAAGTTCCCGACGATCGGCGCCTAGCCTGGCGCTACGTTTCTGAAAAGGCTTCGCTCCAACTGATTCGGCGATGATTCGCGAAAGGATTGGCGGTTATCGGAATTTTTAAGGCCACACGGATCACTATCGTGGCGCTGATCGCGCTTCTCCTGGCGGATGTCACGGAGGCCGCGCCCTTTGTGCGACTTGAGCATACCTTCGTCGCAGATGCCGTTTCGGGAGGCGGAAGCTCCTGGGGCACGGAAGACTCCCTGCTCAGCGCTCTGGAAGTCTCCGACGAAGAATTGCCGGAGGTCTTCAAGCTTCCTTTGGCTCGTCCCGAACCCTTGCCATTGCGTGTGGAAGCCGGGAGCGGCTTGCGCGGACTTTACGACGACGACGTCATCCGCCTCTATTCTTCTTTGCATATCTGCGCGGATCGTGGCTTGGACCTCACGGGTCCGGGGTTTGCCGATGCTTTGGCTACGTTTACCCACGTGATTTCGGGGGGCGGGCCCGGTCGAGAAGGGATGGAGGTCCGGGTCATTCGCGTGGACCGTCGCGCGAACCGGCAGGTCGCGGCGGCCCCCTCCGCGTTTCGCGATTGTGATGTCTTGGTTTTTCAGGCGGATTCCGGAGAATATCCGTTTTCACGGCTGCCGGAGGGGGGGGCAGGGGCGCGAGGGCCGCAAGGGCCGGGTGACGGCCCGCAATTTCCTCGCATGGTGATGGGGCTGTTCTACCGTCACTCGCCGCGCCATCTGCCGGCCATCGTCTTTCATCCGCGGATCCGAATCGACTTCAGCGGAAGCGATTCGCGGTATTTTCGGCCCGAATCAGGATCAAATCCGGACGGGCCTATCGGGACGGTGGACGGTAGGACGATTCTTTTTCACGAGTTGGGACACCTGCTGGGTTTCGCGCACGTGGATTGGAAGTACATGGGGACGCGCAGTGTTGAGGCGGCTTCAGTCATGGGGGTCAACAACACCGTTCGTGAGGACTCGGATGTTCAGCTCCGCTTTTTTTCCAATTCGGACGTCTGGAGGCACTGGGAACCTCGGCAGACTTCGTTTTATCGGTCCTGGATCCAACGCCGCCGTGCGGGACTTCCGATCCCGGCATCACCGGTTCGTTCGGGCTTTCAAAGTCAGCGCATCCCAGTCTGTCTCTACCCGGGCGAGTCGATTCATTTTCGGCTCGGCCTGATCTTCAGTATGAATAACGGCATAGGTGATGACTTGACCGCGCTCCCTCCTGGTCTGACGCTTCCAAGGCCATCCAGAGGGGTAACGCGGAGTGGTGATCCGAATCGCTCTCCTTGGATCTATTCGCTCTCCCCTCGTCTGGAGCTCGGCGTGATGGAATTCGGCGCGGGCGCGGGCGGGCCGGCGCTGCTTTTGGACCGACTGGCGTCGGATCTCGTCTCGTTTGAATCGAACGGGTGGTATTTTTCGCTCGAGGGACATGCGCCTCTGACTTCTGCGCAGTCCATGTCTCCGGTAGGGTGGGCGACCTATTTCCGATGGAAAGAGAACTATATTCCAATCCGCGAGAAACTGGAGTTCGTGATCCGTTCCGACCTCGAAAACTGCTATTCTTCCCAACTTTGAGACCGCTGAGGGGAGGTCTCGCTCATGGCCCGCATCGAAATCCCGCTTCCCGAAGTGAAGCTTTTTACGACCGAGATCGAAGTGCCCATCAACCTGATCAACTACGGAGGGCATCTGGGCAACGATTCGGTACTGACGCTCGCGCATGAGGCGCGGCTCCGTTTTCTCAAGAGCCGGGGGCTTACCGAGCTAGACGTCGGAGGGCCCGGCATCATCGCGGCCGACGCGGCGGTGGTCTATCGCTCCGAGGCCTTTCATGGCGAAAGATTGCGCATCGAGATCGGGGCAGGCGAAGTTTCGCGAGTGGGCTTTGAGCTTTTGTACCTGATCACCGAAGTCACAAGCGGACGCGAGGTCGCCCGGGTCCGCACGGGATTGGTTTGCTTTGACTACGGCGCGCGCAAGGTGGCCCGCATGCCGGAAGGGCTGCGCGCCTGGCTTACTTCGGTGAGCTGAGTTTTTTCTTACTCCCGGCGAAGCGGCCGCGAAAGTCCGATCACTCTTGCCCCGGGTCGAACGACTGGCGTTCCTTGCTCCGCTTTTTCTTCAGGAAGCCGGCACCGCCGGCGGGCTTGCCGACGGGCTTTTTCTCCCAGGAAGGGGCGCCGTAGCTCTTTTCGCCGTAACTCTTCTTGCCGTAGGATTTTTCGCCGAACGGTTTTTCACCGAAGGCTTTGCCAAAGCCAGGCTTGCCGGATTTCTTGAAGCCCGTCTTGTAGCCGCCCGAGAACGCCGGCTTTTCAGAGCGGAATTCCGGGTTGTAGCCGCCCTTGCGGAACGAGCCTTTCTTGTTTTCGCGGGCAAAGCCGTAGTCGTTTTGGGTGTCGTCGTAGCCGTAGCTGGGGCGTTCGGAGAAGCCAGGGGACTCGTCCCGGTCGCGGCGGAACTTGGGGCGTGGCTGCCACGGCGTGCGGCCCTCGTCACGTTTGCCGGCGCCGAACTTCTTTTTGCGGGGCTTGGTGTCCGAACCGCTTTCGACTTTGTCGGTAGATTCGTCATTCATGCGCGACTCGGCGTCTTCGATATCCTGGTCGATGGCAGCGACGATCGACTCCAGCTTGAGCGCGGGCTTACGCGACTCGGTCTTCAGTACCGAGGCTGACGAGGTGGCCGCGGTACCGGCCTGGAGCGGCGCGATCCGGGGACCGTTCTTGGACGGCGCATTGAGCTGCGCGGTCTCGCCACGTTCGGCGAAGATCTCGGGATTCATCATCGCCAGGAAGCGACCGGCGATCTCCTCGCCCCTCAGCTCGGCGAGCACGCGGGCCCACTCGAGGTCCATCAGCTCGATGGCGCGCGCGGCGCCGGCCTGGTTCTGGAAGGTGAGCAGCAGGTTGCTCACCTTCATCGTCGCGATCTCTTTGCGGGTGGGGACTTTGCCTTCGCGCATCTTGCTGCGGGTCATGCGCTCGATGCGGCCGATGAGGCCTTTATGCGACGGCGTCACCAGCGAGAGGGCCAGACCCGATTTGCCGCTGCGGCCGGTACGGCCGATGCGGTGGACGTAGTTGTCCAGCTCACGGGGGATCGAATAGTTGATAACATGGGTGACGTCCTTGACGTCGAGGCCGCGCGAGGCGACGTCGGTGCAGACGAGGACCGTGACCTTGCGGTCGCGGAAGGCGCGCATCGTGCGTTCGCGCGCGTTCTGGTCCATGTCGCCGTGGAGGCAGTCGGTGGGGTAGCCTTTGCTCACGAGCAGCTGCTTGACGTCGACGACGAGGGCCTTGGTCTGGCAGAAGATCAGGCCGTAGAAGTCCGAGCCCGCGCCGTCGATGAGGCGGCAGAGGACCTCGGGCTTGTTGGACTCCTGGGTCATGTAGAAGATCTGCTCCACGGTCGAGGGGAGCATCTCCGTGCGGTTGATCTGCACCATCTCCGGCTCGCGGAGGTACTCGTCGGCCACGCGGCGGACTTCCGGGCTCATCGTCGCAGAAAAGAGCCAGATGTTGGAGGATTCCATCGGCGCCTGCTCGAGGATCGCCTCGATGTCCTCTTTGAAGCCCATCGAGATCATCTCGTCGGCTTCGTCGAGGATCAGCGTGGTGAGGGAGTCGAGCTTAAGGGTGCCTTTTTCGAGGTGGTCCATCACGCGGCCCGGCGTGCCGACGACGACCTGGGCGCCGTTTTTGAGACCGTAGATCTGGTCGCCGTAGCCGGCGCCGCCGTAAATCGGGACGACCTTGATTCCGAGGAACTTGCCCAGCAGGCGGATCTGTTCACTCACCTGGAGCGCGAGCTCGCGGGTGGGGCAGAGGATCAGGGCCTGAACGCCGGTTTTGGCGTTTTCGGCGTTAGCGATGCGTTCGAGCATCGGAATCGAGAAAGCGGCCGTTTTACCGGTACCCGTCGCGGCCAATCCGAGGAAATCGGTGTCGCGCCCGAGCAGGAGGGGGAGGGCCTGCGCTTGGATGGGGGAGGGCTTTTCGTAGCCCAGCTCCGTGATGGCCTTTTGGATGGCCGGATTGAGGGTGAGGTCCTGGAAGGAGCTGAGGGTGGAGTTCAATTGAGTTCTCGATTCGCGGTTTAAATGCTGAAGGACATGGGTAGGTATCACAGTTCTACGCGTTGCGGCACTAAATATCGACTTATTTGGTAGGTTTTTGTTTG
>CAYXVB010000139.1:0-9716 GCA_964467785.1 uncultured Bacteriovoracaceae bacterium | reverse complement strand
GGTGTTGGCCACTCCAGATTCCTCTGCGATGACCTGTTGAGTCCGTAGTGCAATCATGACCGCTTCATCGGTCGGATGGGCAAGAGTTTCGTCCATCGAATTGGTATGGAGCGAGTTGGTACCGCCCATGATTGCGGCCAGGGCTTGAACCGCAACGCGAACGATATTGTTATAGGGCTGCTGGGCCGTGAGAGAGACTCCCGCGGTCTGGGCATGAGTGCGGAGCATCCACGACCGTGGATCTTGTGCATTGTACCGTTCACGCATGAGGCGAGCCCAGATGCGGCGTGAAGCTCGGAACTTGGCCACTTCCTCAAAGAAATCGTTATGGACGTCAAAGAAGAAGGAAAGGCGAGGGGCGAACTCGTCGATCTTCATGCCTCTCTTGAGACACGAATCCACGTAACCAAGGCCGTCGGCAAGAGTAAAGGCAAGCTCCTGAGCCGCGGTCGCACCAGCCTCACGAATGTGGTACCCGGAAATCGAAACTGTGTTCCAGTTCGGGTACAGCTTGGTGCAGTACTCAATCGTGTCGGTCACGAGCTCTACTGCCGGCTCGACCGGGAACAGCCACTCCTTTTGAGCGATATATTCCTTGAGAATGTCATTCTGAAGGGTACCGCGAACTTTCTCCTTCGGCACGCCTTGGCGCTCCGCCACAGCGAGATACATCGCCAGGATTACGATCGCGGGACCGTTAATCGTCATGGAGGTCGTGACATCACCGAGCGGAATGCCCGAATACAAGGTCTCCATGTCTTCAATAGAAGATACGGCAACGCCGCATTTGCCGACTTCGCCCTTTGCTTTCGGGCTATCTGCGTCGTAGCCCATCAAGGTAGGCATGTCGAACGCTGTGGAAAGGCCGGTTTGACCGTGCTCAAGCAAGAGTTTGAATCGTTTGTTGGTTTCCTCGGCCGTCGAAAAACCGGCGAACTGTCGCATTGTCCAGAGTTTACCGCGGTACATGTTACGTTGGACGCCGCGTGTATACGGGTATTCTCCGGGGAAACTTAAATCGCGAAGGTAATCAAACCCTTCGTTTTGAAGGTCGACCGGAGTCGAAAGCGTCGGAATTTCCATGTCGCTGAGAGTTGTAAACGAGCCCTTTCGCGGCGGCGTTTTCTTCTCGGACTCGGTAAGTTTTTTGGACCAATCCGCCTGAGATTTCTTGATGGATTCAATATTTTGGTCGGACATTCAGACCCCCTCGTCTGTGACCGTCGTTTCCTGACTTGAGCTGATCCGTGCTTCCGGACCCCGAATTGCGGGATACGAGACCTAGAGACACGGATTCGCCCGACTTCTTTTGTTGTTCAACCGTTGAGAGCCGCCAGTTCCTGCGCGGCGATCACTAGGCGCTGGATTTCCGAGGTGCCTTCGTAGATCTCCGTGATTCGGGCGTCGCGGAAGTTTCTCTCAACTACATACTCCTTAGTGTAGCCGTAACCGCCGTGTACTTGGATTCCTTTGGTGGCAATCCAATTGGCTGCTTCGGCGGCGGCGAGCTTGGCCATCGCCGCCTCTTTGGTGAACTTAGCGCCAGCATCCTTTTGTTTCGCGGCGCTCCAGGTCAGAAGGCGAGCGGCCTGTAGCCGGGTCGCCATGTCGGCGATAAAGAATTGGATGGCTTGAAGTTTGGCGATCGGAGCTCCAAATTGTTCACGTTCAGACGCGAATCTCTTAGATGCTTCGAAAGCGCATGAGGCGATGCCGAGCGCTTGAGCTGCGATGCCGATTCGACCACCGTCGAGAGTACTTAGGGCGATTTTGAATCCCTGGCCTTCTTGTCCCAATAAGCAGTCGGCCGGAACGAAGACATCGTCGTAGAACAGTGCCGCGGTTGAAGATCCGGTAATGCCGAGTTTGTCCTCGAGTTTGGCCACGGAGAAACCTTTAGCTTTCGTATCCACGATGAACGCGCAGATCGCCTTGTGACCTTTGCTCGCATCCAGAGTCGCAAAGGTAATGGCGTAATCGGCCTCACGGCCGCTGGTGATCCAATTCTTGGATCCTTTGAGAACATAACCGCCCTCTACCTTTTTGGCCGAAAGTTTGAGTCCGGCAGGATCGGATCCGTGGCCGGGCTCGGACAGGGCAAAGCAGCCGAGTTTTTCACCGCGCGCGAGCGGGGCGAGGAAGCGCTTTTTTTGGTCTTCATTGCCGAAAGCTTGAATAGGATAACAGACAAGCGAATTGTTAACCGACATGATTACGCCCGTCGAGGCACAAGCAGCAGAGACCGCTTCCATTGCCATGGCGTAGGAAACCGCGTCCATGCCCGCGCCACCGTATTCTTCCGGAACCATCATTCCAAGCAGACCCATCTCCCCGAGCTGCTTTACGATTTCGGTCGGGAAGCGGTGTTCGCGATCGATCTCGGCGGCTTTCGGAGCAATCTCGCTCTTCGCGAAAGCGCGCACGCTGTCGATCAGCATCTGTTTCGATTCGTCGGTTTCTGGCCAGCCGTACATCATTGATTCAACCCCTGGAATTTCGGTTTACGTTTTTCGAGGAACGCTGCCATGCCTTCTTGTTGATCGGCGGTACCGAACATGTGTCCAAAGGCGTGAGATTCTGCATCCACTTTGTAGTTGAGTCCGACCGTTTCGGAAAATTCGTTCATTAATGCCTTTGCGCGCGAAACGGCCAAACCTGATTGAGACGAGATCGAGCGGGCGAGATCCAGCACGCGCGTCATGAACTCCGCTTGTGCCCAGACGTGCTGGGCTAAACCGATGGACTTGGCCTCTTCCGCCTTGAGTTTGCGGCCCGAAAAAATGAGCTCTTTGGCGAGCGGAATGCCGACGTACTTGGAAAGCCGGATGGTCCCACCAAACCCTGGGATCACACCGAGCCCCACTTCGGGCTGGCCGAAAACGGCGTTGTCGCTGGCTACGATAAAGTCGCAGGCCATAGCCATCTCAAGGCCCCCACCGAGCACGAAGCCATTGACCGCCGCAATCGTCGGCTTTGGCATGAGCTCAAGAAGTTTGGCAACCTCGTGCCCGAGCTGGGAAAATACCACCCCATCGCTCGCGGACTGATCTTTCATCTCCGCGATGTCGGCGCCCGCGATGAAAGACTTTTCGCCCTCGCCGGTGAGGATGACTACACGAGTTTCAACATTGTCCGCCTCAATCTTAAGCGCGGTCTTGAGCTCGCGCATTGTCGCGGAGTTAAGCGCATTGAGCGCTTTTGGGCGCGCAATTTTGACAATGCGGATCCCAGGATCCGCGCTCTCGATCTTGATGTTTTCAAATGTCATATTTGTAGAATCCTCGACCGGATTTCTTGCCAAGCCAGCCCGCAGCGACATACTGACGGAGAAGCGGGCAGGGCCGGTACTTGGTGTCACCCAGGCCGTTATGAAGGACTTCCATGATGGCCAGGCAGGTATCAAGTCCGATGAAATCGGCAAGAGTGAGCGGACCCATGGGTTGATTGGTCCCAAGCTTCATTGCGGTGTCGATGTCCTCATTGGAGGCAATGCCTTCGTGTAAAGCATAAACGGCTTCGTTGATCATCGGCATGAGAATTCGGTTGACCGCGAATCCAGGCATGTCACGTGCGACGACAAACGTTTTACCCATCTTTTCTGCGACTGCGCGAACGGCGGCGAACGTCTCGTCGGAAGTTTGAATGCCTCGGATACCCTCCACCAGCTTCATGATCGGGACTGGATTCATGAAGTGAATTCCGGCCACGAGGTGAGGGCGCTTAGTCTGCGCGGCGATCGTAGTGATGCTGATCGACGAGGTATTGGTTGCTAAAATCGTCCCCGGCGCGCAAGCAGAATCGAGTTCGCGAAATAGCTCGAATTTGAGCGCAGGATTCTCAGAAACTGCTTCGACAACAAATTGCGCTTCGACCAGACCCTTGATGCCATCGACGACGTGGATTGCGTCGAGAACTCTTTGCATTTCGCTCTCCGCGATCTTGCCCTTCTCGACTAGTTTCTTTAGCTGTCCGGCGATCTTGGCTTTGCCCTTTTCGGCAGCTTCACGGTTTTGGTCCGCCAGGAAGACCTGGTAACCGGATTGCGCCGCGGTCTGCGCAATACCGCCGCCCATCTGTCCCGAACCGAGCACACCCAAGCGTTGAATGTTGGTCATCTGTCTGTCTCCCCGTTTGAATCACTTACCTATACAAAAACTGGTGAAGATTTGCCCTAAAATATCGTCGGCCGTAGTGTCCCCAATTAGTGGTGCAAGTGCGTGGAGTCCCTGGCGAATATCGGAGGCAAAAAGATCGATTTCCGATGCCGCTTCGGCCCGCGCCAGATGTGTAAGCGATGCCTTTACGGCTTGAAGCTGATCCAGTCGTGTCAGTACGACTTCGCCCTGTTCTCGGACGACCCAATGGGAGCAATGTTCGACGATGGCTTCGATGGCCTCTTGAATGCCATTTAGGGTTAATGAAGAGGTTTCCACCCAGGTGGTAATTCCAAACGCGGAACATGTCGCTCGGATCTTCAAGAGCTGTTCCGGGGTGGCTAAGTCGCATTTGGTCAGAATTCCCAGAGTCTTAGATTTGGGTGCGCCGAGTCTGTTCCATTGTTCGAGCGCCTTATCGACCTCGGATGTTGCGTCCACGAGAAATAGAAGTGCGTCCGCGTTCCGTGCGGCCCTCTCAGTCCGTTCAATGCCCATCTTCTCAACGCTATCTATGGCGTGACGGAGGCCGGCAGTGTCCTCAAGCCGCAAAGTTACAGACAGACGCGACCCCTTTAAAGTCAGGTGTTCCCGAACTACATCTCGTGTTGTTCCGGCGATCTCGGAGACGATTGAGCGGTCTTCGCCCAAAAGGGCGTTGAAGAAGCTGGACTTTCCCGCGTTAGGAAGGCCTAGAAAAACAACGCCGACCCCATCCTGGATCCTCGAGCCGCGGGCGTAGCTAGCCTCCAATTGTCGCAGCCGTTCGATCGTCCTTATTGCCCGCTTTCTCAATGAAGGAAGACTGACTTCCTCGACATCCTGGTCTGAAAAATCAATTCCCACTTCCCCCAACATGGAGAGCTGACGAAGATCGGACGCAATGCCGGCAATGAGCGTGTTCTGGGTTCCGGACAGTTTTTCTAGGGCAAGTTGTCGCGCGTTCTCGTTGCTTGATTCGATGAGGTCGGCCACGGCTTGAGCCTGAGTGATGCTCATCTTACCGTTTCTGACGGCCCGAAAACTGAACTCCCCCGGGAGTGCTTGCCGGACTCCGAGCGCAGCCAGCGTCTCGAGCACGCTTTGCGCTACAAAAGGACTACCGTGAATATGAATCTCAACGGTGTCCTCGCCCGTGTAGCTATACGGGGCGACAAAGCGCACCACCATTGCTTCATCAAGTAGCACCCCATCGTCGGGATTGATCAGCGCCGCCCTTCGGAGTTCTCGCGGCGGAAATAGAGCATAATCGCGGCCAGTCAGCGCCTTGAGCGCGCCGAATGCCTCATTTCCGCTGATCCGAATCATCGCCACTGCGCCACCCGTGGGCGTCGCAATGGCGGCGATCGTCTCTTCGGTCAGATAACCAGATTGATCACGCCCTGGCGACTTTGCCCGGGGCATGGCCCATATCCAACTTCTTGTTCAGAATGATCTGCTGGATGATGCTCGCTAAGGCATTCGTCAACATATAGACGGTGAGACCTGACGGCAGCGTCAGCATAAACGCGCCGAAAATCAGCGGCATGAATTGGATCATTTTAGCTTGCACCGGATCGGTCGCGGTGTTTGGCGTCAGCTTCTGCTGGATGTACATCGTAATCGACAGCAGAATGGGGAAAACGTAGAAATGATCAGGAGCCGAAAGGTCCTTGATCCAAAGTGCGAAAGGAGCCTGGTAAAGCTCGATCGAGCTGTAAAGTACGCGGTAGAGCGCGAAAAATACAGGCATCTGGATGAGGATTGGCAGGCATCCGGCGAGCGGGTTGTAGCCATGGCTGCGCATCAGAGTCAGCATTTCGCGATTCAGCGCCTCCTTGTCGTCAGCATGCCTCTCACGCAACTTTTGGAGCTGCGGCTGTAACCGCGCCATTTCCTTCATGCTCTTCATGCTCTTATAGGTGAGCGGGAAGGTGACGAGCTTGAGGATAATCGTTAGAATAATAATGGCTACGCCATAATTCTTGACCCAATGGTAGAGCCACTTCATGAGGTCAAGGATCGGAAGTGCAATGACTTCGAACCATCCCAAATCGACGACATGGGCCAGCTTAGGATCCACGGCGCGGAGAGAATCAAGCACCTTTGGGCCGAAATACATTCGCATCGGAATGGACAGTGAGTTTGTACCAATAGGGTAGACAAGGCTGACGCGAGCGCCATCGTTGGTCGGCTGCACGAGGCCTTTGGCTTCGATTGGCGATTGCGATACGAGAGCGAGCATGAAATAGCGGCTCGAAGTCGCAATATACTTGACCGTGGTCGGGATCTGCTTCAGGGCGCCCGGATCTTTGACATGGACGCGTTCAATGGCGTCATTAGTCCAATAGCTCAAAATGCGGTCTTGTTCTTCATGATCCTTGTCGACATGTTTGTTCGATACGGAAACGAAGGCATATTGTGGTTTTTTGGTCTTGAAATCTGCATTGATCCGGACATCCAGATAGGGCTGTCCGGCAACAGGCATAACTTCGCGGGTCAGCTTGATATTGGCATCTTCATATGACCAGAGCACTCCGCCCTGAGCGGTGCGACTCAGCGTTCCCTGGACAGCGCTCAGGTAAGCAAAGGCGCGATCATCAAATGCGAGATCGACCTCTCCATCCGCATGCGTAACTGTTTGAAGGGTGACAGAAGCCGCTTCGGGCGCGAGCGCTTCACGATATTCTTTGAGCTTCCAGCTCTTCAGTAGATAGGCGCCGTCACCTAGGATTGCGTCGCCCGTGGGAGCTGCGATGGTTTCGGTTTTGGCTGGACGGGCCGGTTGTGTGGCGGCAGGCTGCATGGATGCAGTTGTGGCGCCAGTCCCGATCGTCGTAGGAACTCCAGCGCTGTTCGCGGCCGGAGCGGCAGCGGTTGTTTGAGTCTGCGAGGGAGTTTCGGAGGTTTTCGGTAGGCGGGGCTCAATATAATATTTTTGCCAGCCCAGAAAAATACCCATGCAAAGAATGATTGCGATCAGGGTCTTACGATCCATGTTCGGAATTACCTCCAATTTCGGACAGAGTCGTCATCCGTTACCACAAGTCAACAATCACAAGAAAGCGAGAATGACACAGCTATTTCATCGCTGGGATGGAGGCACGGGGTCGTATCCCGACCCTCCCCACGGGTTACAGCGCAGGATTCGCTTGAGCGCAAAGCAGGCCCCATCCACCAGCCCGTGTGAATGAAGGGCCTCTACTGCGTAGGCGCTACACGTCGGTTCAAATCGACACCCCATTCCGGAACCGGCGATCAAATGAATCGTCGGCGAGATGAACCAGCGGTAGATCGCGCTCGCTACTTTAATGACGACGGAGAGCATGGGGCAGCTCTGCTCGCAGGCAGCGCGCCAGGCGCTCTGCGTATACTCGGGTGAGCTTCTTTGAGCCAGGGACGACAACATTGTAGTCGCACGACCCCAGGTGCTCCGCCAGACTCCGTACGCACTCTCGGATTTGCCGTTTGATCCGATTGCGCTCGATCGAGGTTCCACGCGCCTTCATAGTGATTCCAAGACGAAAGTGTCCCCGGTCATTCTTAATGCGAAAAATCACGCATTCCGAAAGACGAAACACCTCGCTTTGATCAAAGAAGCGCCTGTACTCCCGCGGATAGTGGAGCCGGTGCTGATAGCTCAGCGAGTGAGATTGTTTAGCTGATGGCGTAGCCGTAAAGCTTACTTAGCGGCGACCGAGACGGTCAGGCGCTTGCGGCCCTTGGCGCGGCGGCGGGCCAGCACCTGCTTTCCGTTAGCGGTTTTCATCCGCTGACGGAATCCGTGTCTCTTGCGACGCTTGGTACGGCTAGGCTGAAAAGTCCTCTTCATAATGCAAAGCTCCAGTGAATTGAGTTGTGAACGATTATCGGACCAGAGTCGGATTGTCAAGGTCCAGACCTCGTGCTATCCCATTCGGCTCACGGTTAGTCTTAAATATGAGAACCCACTTGAACAGCGATACATCTCAGTGGCCCGAAATTTGGCGTGCTGCATATCAAATCCTGGAACAGACGATCGTGCCGAACCAGCTGCAGGCTTGGATTCAGCCTCTGGAACTCGTCTCGACCGAGATGAAGGACAATGTCTTTCGAATTCGCTTGGCGACGACCAATGACTTTTCTGCGGACTGGATTCGTGACCGTTTTCTTAAACAGCTGCAGGACGCGTTCAGTCAGGTTTCCGGTAGTGAATGTGAAGTGGTCATTCAGGCTCGTGAAAGGGCCAACGAGGAAGTGCTGACTCCTGATTTTGAGCTAGCATCAGAGCCACTTGTGCCCGCAAGCAGCCCGGTTGGCTCCGGTGTTGTTATCTCGACCGGTAGCCGCCCTGTCGGTGAAAACAATCTCGATCCTCAATATACCTTTGATACCTTTGTTGTGGGCTCGAGCAACCAGTTCGCCCATGCTTCGGCCGTTGCGGTGGCTGAACATCCCGCTCGACAATATAATCCACTTTATATCTACAGTTCTCCGGGTCTCGGCAAAACCCATCTTCTGCATGCTATCGGGAACCATTTGCTCGCGCGACGTCCTAATGCACGGGTTGCGTATCTTTCGGCAGAGAAGTTCGTCAATGAGCTCATCGAATCCGTACAGCACCGCAGGATGAGTCAGTTTCGCGCCAAGTACCGGGATAGTTTTGATCTCATTTTGATCGACGATATTCAGTTCATTGCCGGTAAGACGACTAGCGAAGAGGAGTTCTTCCATACTTTTAACGCTTTGTATCAGTCAAAGCGTCAGATCGTTGTCACTTGTGATCGTCGGCCAAAGGATATCGACGGACTCGAGGAACGCATTCGGACCCGGTTTGAATGCGGCCTTGTGGTTGATATCACGCCGCCGGAAATCGAAACGCGTATCGCGATTCTCAAGTCCAAGGCGGAGCGCGAGGACATTTACCTCCCTGATGACGTTGCCACTTTCCTGGCCTCCTATATCAAGTCAAATGTTCGAGAACTTGAAGGAGTGCTTGTTAAGCTTCAGCTTCAGGCTTCTCTTACAGGTGCGGAAATCTCGCTGGAAATGGCAAAGCAGGAGCTTCGTGTAGCTACCCTTGAAGAGGGCGCCCACTATACGGTTGATGCGATCCAAAATGCAGTTGCGAAGCACTATCATCTGAAGATCGCTGATTTAAAAGCATCGTCGCGTGCGCGTCAGGTCGCGTTGCCTCGTCAGATCGCCATGCATCTGGTTCGCAAATACTCAGGCCTGGGTTTCAAGGAAATCGGGCGTTATTTTGGCGACAAGGACCACACCACGGTCATGCATGCTTGTAAGAAAATTGACAGTATGGCCGAGACCAACCCGGAAATTCGGGAAGCTGTCGAAGCGATTCAGAACTTACTTTGAACCATTAGGTTTTCGGTATTTTTCGCAAGCTGTGAATTTGTTGAGTCCGAAGTGACATCCGGATTCCGTGAAATCGCGTGCTGGCCCCATCCATGCTAGAATGGGGCGAGCATTTTATGAAGCTGACGGATAACGCGAAACTGGTACTGGAAAAACGCTATCTCTGGAAGGATGCAGAAGGCCGGTCGATCGAGTCGCCTGATGAGTTGTTTGCGCGGGTGGCCGGTG
>CAYXVB010000138.1:0-9776 GCA_964467785.1 uncultured Bacteriovoracaceae bacterium | reverse complement strand
CGCGACGAGTTCCTTGCCGGTGCCGCTCTCGCCGCGGATCAAGACCGCGGTGTCGACGCGAGAGAGCTTGTCGATCACGGCGAAAATCCGGCGCATCTGGTCGCTTTCACCGACGAAGTTGCCTTCGGGCAGCTTGAGGACTGGTGCCGAGAGGCTCATGCTCCTGACCATGTGACGGGCCTTGAGGGCCTTGTCGACGAGGTAGACCAGGTTTTCCGCTTTGATCGGCTTTTCGAGGTAATTGTAGGCGCCTTCCTTCACGGCCTCGACCGCGTCGCGGATGTTGGAGAAGGCCGTGAGGATCAGCACGATGATGGAAGGGTCGTGGCGCTTGATCTCCTTGAGCGCCTCGATTCCGCTCATTCGCGGCATGTTGACGTCGAGGAGCACCAGGTCGTACTTGCCGGCCTGGACGCGGGTCACCGCCTCCTCGCCGTCGGCAGCCTGGTCCACGGCATAATGGTTTTCCGAAAGCGCGGTCGCTACGGAAAGTCTGAGGTTCGCGTCATCATCGACTACCAGTACTCTCAACATGATCAGGCTCCTTCTCTGCCAAAGGCTTTACGGGACTTGCGGGTAAGTTTCAAAAGTTTTTGGGTGAGGCCCGGGCGCAGGGCTCCGGTGGCGGGCGCCACTTCCACTTCGGAGGGCTGTTCCAACGGGAGTCGGATCGTGAAGGTGCTTCCCATGCCGGGCTCGCTCTCGACCGTGACCGCGCCGCCGTGGGCTTCCACGAAGTAGCGGGAAAGATAGAGGCCGAGCCCGGTCCCGGCGATCGAAGCGGTGGCGTCGTTCTTGGCGCGGTAAAAGCGGGTGAACAGGTGCTCCCGTTCGGCCGCGCTCATTCCGACGCCTTGGTCCGAGACCGCGATCTCGACGAAGGGGCCGTTTTCGCGGGATTCCACCAGGACAGAGCTGCCCGATGCCGAGTACTTGATCGCGTTGTCGAGCAGGTTGTTGATCACCTTTTGGATCAGGCGCGGGTCGAGGCGGATGGGGAACAGCGGCTCAAGCTCGGTGCGGATGCGGATCTGCCGGGCGCGGGCCGAAGCCTTGAAGCCGTCCACGGCGCGTTCGATCATCTGATTGACGTCGCGGGACTGGAGCTGCAGGCGCAGGCGATCGGACTCGACCTTGGAAAGCTCGAGGATACTTGAGATGAAATGGTTGAGCTCGTCCGTGGATGCGACAATGTCCTGAAGCGTCTTCTTGTCGCGGTCGTTGAGGCGCTCGGCGGCCTTGGCCTGGAGGACTTCCGCTAGGCCCTGGATCCGGGCGACCGGGGTCTTGAGGTCATGCGTAACCAGCGAGAGGAAGTTGGTCTTGAGCTCCTCGACCTGGGTCAAGATCTGGTTCTTGCGCTGATACTCCCAGCGGGCATGATACTCGCGGAACAGCCGATAAGGTACCGCGATGTAATATCCCAGGAAGATCGCGATCAGCGGCTGCGCTTCTTGCAGCCAGATCCCGTTGAAATAGAAGGCGAGATGCGATGCGACGAGGTAAATCGTCGCCAGCCCGAGCGTGGCCACCACGCCGAGCACGGGCTTGAGGTCGAGTACCCACCACATTACGGTGAGGATGACCGAGAAGATGATCGCCCAGTTCACCCATTCGGGCGCGCGGGATATCGACTGGAAGTGCAGCACCGAGTCCAGGATGTCGCCATGGACTGAGATCTTGGGATGCGTGAAAGTCTTGCGGGTGTAGGGCGTGAAGGCGAAGTCCGAATAATTGTCTCGCGATAGCGTGCCCACGAGCAGGATCTTTCCACTCAGCGCGGAGGCGGGGATGCGGTCGTTGAGGATGTCCGCGATGCTGACGCGGGTGTAGGGAGCGCGCCCGTGGTAGCGGAAGAAGAAGTATTTTCCCTGGATTTCTGGGAGCGTGTAGGCCCCCAGGGATTCCTCGACTCGAGCGTATTCGGCCGCTCGGGCCGGGTTGAGACGGCGCGCGAGCTCCAGATGAAATCCGGGCTTGCGATCGATCTCGAGCAGGGCGCGCCGCGTGACCTTGTCCTCGCCAAAAACGTTTCCGTCCTTGTGGATGAGTGCGAGCCCATGCGGGAGCGCGCTCAGGGGATAAGGAGGGATCACTTCGCCGGTCACGTCGTAACGAGTGCCGAGGACGACGGGAACCCCGCGCTCTATCAGCGCAGCGGCGGCGTCCGTGAACTGGCGCGACGCGCCGGGATGGTCCTCGCTTTGGGCGACCACATTGAAGTCGAGAAGGTAGCCCACGGCGCGCGGGTTCAGGGTGCCCAGTTTGGTCAGCAGCCGGGTGTGGGTCTCAAAGCTGAGGGGAGACGGTTCATTGAGGATACGCGCGCTTTCGTCATCGATGGAGACCAGCACGATATTCGGGTCGGCTTGCACGGTTGCGTTGCGCGAAAATCTCAGGTCATAAAGGCTGGCTTCGAAAGAGCTGAACCGCAGATTGAGGATGAGGGTGCCCAGAACGGCGGTAGCCGCGAGTACGAGCAGCGGGCGCTCGTAGCGCTCCACCCAGGTTCTGATGCGGCTTTTGATTGAAGTTCTGGACACTCAATACACTCCTGCCTGAGCGTCTACTGAGCAAGGCGTGTACCGGCTGGGGCCAGAGTGGCCTTCTTGATTTTCATGGGAAATCAGCCAAATCCTTCGCGCCGAGGTGTCCAAAGTCTTGACACTTGGTCAGGCCAAGCAGTTTTGGGTTGCTCTGGCTTCAGTGGGCTTCGGTCTTGTGCACCGAGGTCGGCCAGCTGCCCAGACAGGTCTTTTGCCGCGGTTCAAAGCCTTTGATGTACTTCTCTGCCAGGATCTGCGTGGTGCCGCAGCCCGAATCGGACTCCTGGCCACTGCGACGGTCGATCGTCACCGTGACGAGATTCGGGCTCTCGGGGAAGTTCAAGGGCGGCTCGCCTTCGAGCGCGGCTTTCATGTAGTCCGCCCAGATAGGCAGCGCGGAGTTAGCCCCGGTGAGATTGACCTTGAGTGTCTTGTCTTTGGTCGCGGACTTGCCGCTGGTCTTGGCGGTGTCGGGCGCCAGATATTGGTCGGCGCCTACCCACACCACCGTGGCGAGCTGCGGAGTATAGCCGGCGAACCAGGCGTCCCGATGGTCGCTCGTCGTGCCCGTCTTGCCGGCGGCGGGGCGGTCAAATCCCATATTAACCGCCGCGCGGCCTGTTCCTTCGGTGAAAACGGATTGAAGCATGTCCGTGAGCAGGTCGACAGGGCCGACGTCGATGGCCTGGCGGCTCTCATAGATCGGGCGCTTATATTCGGAGCCGTTGTCCTCGTTGATCGCCCGGATCACGCGCAGCTCGTCCTGGACGCCGTGATTGGCAAAAGTCGCATAGACCTTGAGCAGCTCGATGGGTGAGAGCTCCGCGACTCCCAGCGCGAGCGAAGGGACTTCGGGCAGATCGGATTGGATGCCCAGTGCGCGCGCGGTGCGGATGATCTCGGGGATGCCGACCTCCCAGGCGAGGCGCGCCGTGGACGTGTTGATCGAGTGGGAGAGCGCCGTCCGGAACGAGATCCAACCGAGCGCTTCCTTTTCGTAGTTGCGCGGTGTCCAGCTTTGTTTGCCGCGGTCGTAAACGAGGGTCCAGGGAGAATCGTCGATCGGATGGCCTGGCCCATAAGGCACGCCTTGGGGGTCGAAGCCTTTGCCGAGCGCGGTGAGAAAGACGATCGGCTTGAAGGTCGAGCCGACCTGGCGCTTCATGTTGAGGATTCGGTTGAAGGTGGACTGTCCGTAGCTGCGACCGCCCACGAGCGCGCGGACCGCGCCCGAGACGGGATCGACCGAGGCGAGCGCGCCTTCGAGGCGGCGACGCGGGTCATTGCTCGGGATTTTGAAGCGCTTTTCCAGCTCGCCGATCCCATCGGAAACCGCGCGCTGGGCGGCGGAGTTCATCGTGAGGTCAAGGGTCGTATAGACTTTGAGGCCGGCCTCGCTTAGGTCATGCTCGCTGATGCGGCCTTTGAGCTGACGGATCAACTCGGCCTTGACGAAGTCGGTGAAATAAGGAGCCTTGTTGGCCGGTCCTTGCGGTGGCGCGAGACGGATAGGCTGCTTGAGCGCGGCCTGTTCCTCGGCTTCGGCGATCTGTCCCGTTTCGACCATCTTGCGGAGCACGAGGTGCTGGCGCTCCATCGCGCGTTCCTTGTAACGGTAAGGAGAGTAATAGCCCGGACCGCGGATCAGGCCCGCCATGAGCGCGGTCTCGGCGAGATTGAGCTCGGAGAGATCTTTGCCGAAGAAGTGGCGAGCGCCCTCGGCGACGCCGTGGACCTCGTAGCTGCCGACCTGGCCGAGATAGACCTCGTTGAGGTAGCGCTCGAGGATCTGCTCCTTGTCGAAGGTCGATTCGAGCAAAAGCGCGAGGAAAAGCTCATTAGCTTTGCGGAAGACGTTCTTGTTCCGCCGCTCCATGAGATTCTTCACCAGCTGCATGGTCAGCGTGCTGCCGCCTTGGGCAAAACGGAGGGTCCGGAGATTGACGAGCACCGCGCGCGCGATCCCGCGCGGATCCAGCCCGGCGTGCTCCATGAAGTGCTGGTCCTCGATCGCGATGATCGCCTGCCAGACGGGCGCCGGGATGTCGGCGAACTTGACGATGGCGCGGATCTGTTTCTTCTCGTTGGGGGCGCCGCTGCGGGCAAGGACGGTGACGATCTCCGGCTCGAGATACAGCTCGGGCGTCTCCTTGCCGCCGATCTCGATCGACTGGAGGGCCGCGTCGGCGTTCGTTCCGCTAAAGTGCAAGGTGATCTCGGGTGCGGGTCGGCCGGGCTCCACTACGGACTGGAAAGAATCGGGCACGAGGTAGAGCGGGTAATCCGCTGGGTGAAGCGTGAAGCGGATCTGGTCGTCGGAGCCGGAGGTCGCTTCGAAATGATAGGCGAGGCTTTTGAGCCGGGCTTCGACCGCGCCGCGGTTTTGCGGAGGCGCGATACGGGACACGTCCGAATAGATCCGGGTGGGGATGAACTGTTCCTGGCGGTAAAACGCTTCCTTGAGCTGACCATAAAGGTAGCCCAGATACACGCCGAAGACTGCACATCCTGCGATTCCTACAATGAAACTCGTCAGTACGACGCGGCGCGCGCGCATTGAATCTCCTTGACTGGTCTCCGAGGGGTCAATAAAACCTTGCATAGTCATCCAGGGGATAGAAAGAGAAAAATGCGGAAACTGAACAGCTCACAAACGTTGAAATTCTGTGCATTCGCAGCGCTCCTGCTGAGCCAGTCGGCTCACGCCCTGGAGATGAACTGGTCCGGCCAGTTCTGGTCCGAGTTCCACTCGGTTTCCAATTATACGCTCGATTCTGCGGGTGGGCTCGATGCCGCTCGCACTTCGGGCAACGCGCCTACCGGTTATTACATTCCCGGCGGCGGCTCGAACACCACGGGTTTTGAGACTCTGTTTTTCCGTCTCCGTCCCAAATTGATCGTCAACGACAACATCTACATCAAATCGGAATGGTGGGCCGGCGACCCGATCACGGGTTTCTTCGGCAGCGCCTATCCTTTTGTGGCGGATCAGCGCTTGTACAACGCGACCTACTCGCGTGGCGCTACGATCAGCGCCCAGCGCTTCTGGGCGGAGTTGATGAGCGACTTCGGTACGGTGCAGATCGGTCGTGCTCCGCTGGACTGGGGTCTTGGCGTGGTCTGGAATTCCGGCGACTCGCTTTTCAGCAAGTATCAGTCGACCGCCGACTCGATCCGCGTGATCTCGAAGTTCGGAAACTTCGCCTTCATCCCGAGCGTGAACGTCTACTCCGTGGGTAACTCGATCGGAGGCAACTGCGTCATCTCCGGCGGCATCTGCACGCCCTCGGCCGGCTTTGGCCGCGTGACCGACTACTCCATCGCCCTCAAGTACGAGAATCTCGATGAAGAGATGGATGGCGGCGTGAACTTCGTGAAGCGCATCGCTGATGGCGCCATCGACACGACAACGGCGGTCGGCCCACAGGGTACCGGCGCAGGTTCGAACTACAACACCTGGGACTTCTACGGCCGCAAGCGCTGGGGCAAGTTTACCCTGGCGGGCGAACTCCCGGTGACCTCCGGCAACGTGGGCGGCGCCGATTACTCTTCGGTGGCGGTCGCGGTCGAAGGCAGCTGGAAGCCTTCCGACACGTGGGAGACTCAGCTCAAGGCGGGTATCGCTCCCGGCCAGCCCAATCAGGCTTCGGCGACCGTGTCGAGCTACAAGGCGTTTTACTTCCACCCGAATTACGACATCGGCAACATCATGTTCAACTATCAGTTCGCGAACTTTGCCGGTTATCCGGGCGTGAACACGCAGAACAGCACCTCGGCGACCGCAGGCCAGCTGCGTTCGATCTATGACAACCCGATCGTCAACGCTCGCTATGTTTCGCTGAACCAGCTGTTCAAGACCCAGAAGTGGACTTTCAATACCGCGCTGATCTACGCGCAGGCTCCCGAGTCGGCCGCCGCTGGCAACTACTATTTCAATACGTGGCAGCGCAAGATGGACACGACGGCTGCGGTCAAGACCCAGGGCAATAACCTGGGTTTTGAAGTTGATCTGGGCGCGGGATTCCAGTGGGATGACAATTTCCAGTTCCGTCTGGATATGGGTCTCTGGTTCCCGGGCGACTATTACGCCTTCTCGAACACGGCGACGGACAACGCGACGAACTCCGTATTCTCAACGACGGCCAAGATCGGCATCACTTTTTAAGTCCCGCCTCCGCTATTGCGGGAGCATGAGTGAGATAAATCGGCAGGATAGCCGATTTGGACGCGCCAGAGCGCGCCCGAAGGGCCGAGGTCAGGATGACCGAGGTCAAGAACGCCGCCAGAGGTTGATGCAGCCTTGAGCTAGCCGCTTCCCCGAGCGAATCAGCCTCTCGCAAGGCCGCACGAGCGAATGCGACCAAAGCGGGCTTACTGCCCGCTGCGGGAGCATGAGTGAGGAGAACGCCGCCAGAGGCTGATGCAGCCGGGGAAGCTACTGGACAAGAAAAGTCGTAAAATACACGTTCGAAATCAACCCCTCTTTAGCCGCCGCAGGAGCGCCCGGCTTTGAGGCGAGGACTTCGTTGATCGCGTCCACTAGTTCGCCGCGTAGAACATATCGGCCTTGGACGTGGACGAGGTCGCTATAGGGTTTTCGACCAACGATGGAGCTGAATTTGTCGAGGATCAGCGGACGGGAGTCTTCCACGAAGTCTTTATAGGTTCCGTCGAGCACTTCGATCGCGAATCCGATCGATGCAAAGTGCAGCTTGGCGGGCGGCTTGGCTTCGTCCGCCGACAGATTGAGTGTCTGGGGCTGAAAGAGCAGGATCACCGAAGGCGCTAGGGTCGTGGACGGGACCTTTTTCTTTGCGATTTTTTCGCGCTCTTGCTCTTCAGTGATCGGAGGGCGTTTGAAGATCAGCTTGGTATACGCCATGAATCCGGCGGCCCCAAGCACCGCGAGGGTATTGACGATAACCAGGAGAAGGCTCAGGTCCAGGGGCTTTTTGGGTTTAGATTCGTCGGCCTTTTTCTCAGCCGGGGCGTCACTCATAGTTCCGATTTTAAAGGACTTTGGTCGGGCTTGTCCAAACCTAAAAGGGCGCCAAAACCGGATTGATCAGATCGATCCCCGAATGATAGAGGGGGCCCCATGAACTCCACTCTGACTTTGCCTGCGTCTGCGTCCCGCGCCATTCGCACTTGGCTGATTGCGGTCTGCGTCATGATTGTCGCCATGGTCGTGGTGGGAGGGATCACTCGACTCACTCGGTCCGGACTTTCCATCGTCGAGTGGAAGCCTGTCGCCGGCATTCTTCCGCCTTTGACCGAGACCGCGTGGGAGGCGGAGTTTGCCAAGTACCGCCTTACCCCGGAATACAAGCTGCTCAATCATGGGATGACGTTGGCCGAGTACAAGTTCATCTTTTTTTGGGAATACATCCACCGCCTGCTGGGACGCTTCATCGGCGTGGTGTTCCTGATTCCGGGGCTGATGTTTTGGCGCCGCGGCTGGATTGATCGCGCCTTGGGCGCCAAGCTGTTTATCGGCTTCGTGCTGGGGGGGCTGCAGGGCGCGCTGGGTTGGTACATGGTCAAAAGCGGGTTGGTCAATAATCCGCATGTCAGCCATTTCCGATTGGCGGCGCATTTGCTCCTGGCTTTCGGGGTGGTTTCCTACCTGATGTGGATCCTGCTCTCGATGAGCAAGGCCAACGAGACGAAGCAGGCGCTCACCGCAGCGGAGATCTCGATTCGTCGCGCCCTGGGTGTCATTACGGCGGTTCTGCTCGTCCAGATCCTTTACGGGGCGTTTACGGCGGGCCTGCATGCGGGCTACGGCTTCAACACTTTTCCTAAGATGAATGACGAATGGTTCCCGAGCGGGTTTTTCCGCGCCGATATCCTGCCGACCTGGCTGAACGCCGTGGAGAACCCGATCGCCGTTCAGTTCATCCACCGTTGGACAGGTACGGTCTTGGTCGCGGCGGTTCTGGCCTTGGGGTGGGCGGTCCGGCGCCTGGCGTTGGCCCCTTTCCGCGCTCGGGCGATCCGGGATCTGTTGATCGGGACGGTCGTGCAATTCGTCCTGGGTGTCGCGACGCTGCTCATGGTCGTGCCGATCAGTCTGGGGACGCTCCATCAGCTGGGCGCATGCCTTTTGCTTTTGCTCGCGGTGCGGGCGCTGCATGCGTTTCGAGTGACTGGATGAGTTCCGCGGCGATTATCGCCGCGCCATCCACCCGCGGCAGCTCGCCGGCGGTCTCGGCTTCGGGAAGCTCGAAGAGAAAGCTCGAAACCTTGAGCCGATCCAGTTGCGCGTCGCCGTCTCGCTCGAGGTTTTCGCAAAGGTAGCCACCCAGGCCCTGGAGCTCGACCTCAAAGGCATTGACCCGTTGCTCGAAGTGTTCGGCGATCGGTACCACGATCATCGCCCGTTTGCGCGCGATGCACTCGGAAATGGAACTCAATCCGCCCTGGATGATTACCGCGCGGAACGCGTCGATCGCTGGCTGACCGTCCTCGCCCAGGGACGAGGGGATGACTCGGATCGATCGCGTCTCCGCCCAGGCCGTGAGTCTTTGCGCCTCGATTCCCGAGCCGCTGAGGAGCATTCCAATCGGCGCTGACCGGGCTGGGGTGCTCGTTGGAGTGGCCAAAAACGCATGGCGCACGATCAGGGGCACCGGACGAAGTTGGGTTGTTTCGCCAAGGTATCGTGGATGGGCGCAGGGGACGAAGATTCGATGCGCAAAGCGGTTCTGAATCCAGGCGTCCAGCGTCTCGAAGACGAGCAGCGACTTCCACTCGCCCGCGTTGCGGGGGAAGAGTCGCCAGAGCCGGGCGCGACGGAGCACTTCGTGTGCTTGCCCGAGCCAATAAAGCGGAATGCCCCGCCTGAACAGGGGCGCGAAGTGTAGGTCCGAATCCAGTAGTACTAACCGCGGACGAAGCTGGTCCGCGAGCGCGGCGACCTTGCGGCAGTTGCGCAGCCACGCCGGTATTCCGCTCGGCGAGGGCCGAAAGGGCTCGAGCGCGGTCAGGCCAAAGCGAAGGGGCCCGGCGCGTTCGCTCAGCCAAGTGAGTGCATTGCCCCAAGTGGCGATCTCGATGCGCAGGCGGGACGGATCGGGTTCGCGGGCGCGCAGCTCCTCGATGATGGCTAGGATCCGGGTGGCGTTCCCCAGGCCGTGGCCGGCGCAGTGGATTTGCAGGGCGGGAGTGGCCATGGGTCGAGCTTAACTGATTTGCCTCCGGTTTACCGGGGATATTGAAAAGCGCATG
>CAYXVB010000137.1:0-9835 GCA_964467785.1 uncultured Bacteriovoracaceae bacterium | reverse complement strand
GCGGAGGAAGTCCGCTAGCGCGCGCGAAGATGCAACTGGGACCGCCAGAACAACACGGCTTGCGCCGCGGCCCTCGACTTCATGGATCGCCGCGCGGGCGCTCACCCCCGTCGCCAGACCATCATCCACGAGGATCACCGTGCGCCCTTCGAGCGGTAGGGGCGGCCGATCGCTGCGATAGAGAGCCGCCCGGCGTCGGACTTCGTCAGCCTCCCGTTTGAGCATCCGCTCCAGCAAACGAGGCTCGATGGAAACCGAGGCAAGCGCACCCTCGTCGAACCAATGAAACTCCTCTTCGCTGACGGCTCCGATCCCGTACTCAGGCTGATCGGGATGTCCGATCTTGCGCACCACAACGATGTCCAATGGCGCAGCTAGCGCCTGAGCCACTTCGCGAGCGACCACAAGTCCGCCCCGCGGCAATCCGATGATCACAGGATGGGTATCCGCGTAAACAAGTAGTTTTGATGCGAGGGCTCGTCCTGCTTCTGCGCGATCCCGAAAGAGAGGCCGATCCATTTGATCCTCCAACTTTCGATTCACTATCTACCCATCTACCTACTACCTACTACTGCAAATTTACTTCCCGCAGCGCATCCTGCCGTTCGAACCGTGATCAAAAAAATCCAAAAAAAGTCAAAGTCGACCGGCAACAAGGACGAAAGCTCAGGCTGCCACGCTGACCGATGATTTGAAAGTCCGTACGACCCGGGCTTTGAACGATCCTCTGCAAAAAAAAAGAGATGCCCCGGTTCTTAGATTACGTCGCTAAGAATGGCGCCTCATGGGTTGGATTCAATGGCTAATTTTCTTTCACCCGTGAGGAATATGCCTTGCCCGATACGGGACGAGAAAGCAGACTATGGAAAATTCCCGAGGAGGAATAGACATGAAAAAATATGCTCTTTTAGCGATCGCCGCTGTTTCGGCGCTGCCTGGCGCGGCCCTCGCAGCCGATGGTCCCAGTGCATCCGTGTACGGCAACTTCAACCTCTCTCTCGATGGCTTCGACGCTTCCGGCACGCCGACCGCGGCAAGCCCGGAATCACAAGGTCGATTCCGCTTAAACGCCAACTCTAGCTACATCGGCGTCAAAGGCACCGAAGAACTCGGCGACGAGCTGAAGGCCTTCTTCCAACTCGAAACCGGCTTCAGCGCGGATATTGGCCTCACCTCGACCTTCATCAGCCGCAATACCGGCGCCGGGATCAACAGCGCCTATGGTCAAATCACTTATGGCCTGTGGGACACTCCCTTTAAGACCCTGCAGAGCTACATGGAACCCACCTACGCGACGGGCCAGGGCTATCTCGCCAACATTCTGGACTCGCCCGGTTTCAATGCTGCCGCCGTTAGCAGCAACTTCGGCGGCGCCTCGAGCGCCGGCGTGAACGACGCGGCCTTTAATCGCCGCCAAGGCAACTCCGTCCAGTACTGGACTCCCAAGTGGGGCGCCTTCCAAATCAAGGCGATGTACGGCTTCGGCGAAACCGCCAACAAGCCGAGCTGGGGCGGCTCTCTCATGTTTGAAGACATGGGCATCACGGCCGGCGTGGCAATCGACGTGCACAACGACTTCCGCACGGGCAGCAGCGCCTCGAACCCAAGCGTCCTCAAGCCGAGCACCATCTCCGTTGGCTCGACCAAGGACACTGGCATCAAGGCGACCCTGGGCTACAAATTTGGTGACACCCAAATCGCAGGCGTGCTCTCAAGTTTGACCTATATCAATACCTGGGGCGGCGGCACTTACAGCGGCCTAGGCAGCACTCCGGCAGCAGGCGCGGAAAGTTCCTACAGCCGCATGGCTTATGGCGGCTCCTTGATCCATAAGATCAGCAATGTCACGCTCCGCGGCGCTTACTCCATCGCGGCAGATGGCAGCTGCACCCTCTCCGACGGCTCAAGCTGTCCGACCACCGGATTTGGCGCTCAGCAAGCGACCGTCGGGGCTTCTTACAGCTTCAGCAAGCGCACCGATGTTTACCTGTTCGGCACCAAGCTCTCGAACGACCAGGGCGCTTACACGATCGCGACGAATCCGATCCTGAACAACAGCACGACTTCAGATATGTCCAAGAAGACGCAGCAGATTGTCTCGCTCGGCATTCGCCATACGTTCTGATTCATCGACAAGACAAAACAACGCGGGCGCTCCCTCACGGGTGCGCCCGTTTTGCTTTTCAGAGGTACAGATAACGCAACGTGAAATGGGCGACGGTCGTGTCCATGGGGCCAGGCGCCACGCGTAATGGTTTTGAGACCATGAGATTGAGCGCGATCGGCGGGATATTAAAGGCCACGCCCAACGTGGCGGCCGAAGCGACGTTCGAGTTGAATTCGCCCGGATTCACCCAAACGCTCCCGATGTCGTAGGAGGCGAGGCCGCGTAGCGGCTCAAAGCCAAAAAGCGATCCCACCGGAAAACGCAGCTCCGCCTTGACAGCGGCGAGATGGTTTCCGTAAAGGCGATTGTCGTAAAACGGGTAGGCGCGCAGGATGTCATCGCTCGAGACAAAAAAGGAATCCAGGTAGCGATCACCAAAGGCAGTGGCCGCCAGACCTTGAAGCGCGATTACGGTGCGCCCGGGTAGTCGCCAATACTGCGCAATATCGGCTCTAAGGCGCTCCGAAAGTACCGAACGCCTGGGATAATAGCTGGAGGATCCTTCAAGCAGCGCGCCGAATCCCGATATCGGCCCCGTATAAGCTTCGTACAGGATTCGGTCATAGCCAAACCGGAGTATCGGCGCAGCCATGAATTCAGTCCCGGGATTCTGCGCCTCCCATTGAGGAGCAAGGCCAGCATCGCTGAACTCAGATCGCGAGACTCCGCCCAATCGGAGCTCCACGTCGGCGAATAAGAACGGACCGAAAGGGTACTGGAGCGCCCCCAGTACTCCGAACTCCCGATTGAGATAAGTGCGGATGTCGCCGCCGACTCCGGCAAAGATCGAATCCAGGCGCGACTGCAGCGCATGGTAGACACCAAAGGTCTTCTTGACCCGACCGCGGGCATCGGAAAGAAAGATGGACTCACTCGAGCGACCGACGCTTCCGAGAATGAGCACCTCCCCGAAGATGGTGTAGTCGCGCATGAGATCGCTCACCGCTCCGGTCGCGCCGAAGTAACCGCCGCTCGCGAAGAATGCGCCGAAATTCTCAAGACGCGATCCACCTCCAAAAGCGGAAGAGAAGGGTTTGTACCGAGTGCCGGATCCCGCGCCAAAGTCCGCGAGGCGCGCACGCCAGGGTTGCGCCGAGGAGGGTGCGGGACGCGCAGCGTAAAAGCGCGAATTTTCGCCTGGCACGTAGGCCGGAAATTCATACAAACGATAGCGCCCTCCGTCAAAGGCGAGCGCGTAAAGCGTGCCATCCTTACGGATCTGCGGATGATACACGCCGGTCTTGATCTCGGTGATCCGTTCTTCAGTCCAACCTCCACCTGGAACACTGGCGGGTCGAGCGACAAAGGCCTGAGGCGAGCCCTCTTTCCAAGACTGATAGACAATCGCACCCGCAGGCGCGGCGGAAGCCTGCAAAAGATCCGTGTCGGATCCGATGAACGGAGCCATCTCGCCCGTCTTCGGGTCGACGCGATAGAGGCTAAAACGTTCGTTGGGCGTTCGATCATGGGACGCGATCAGGCCCGCCTCCGTCCAGGCAAGATCTTTCCAAGCATAGTAGTCATCCGTCAGCTGACGCAGTTTGGGAGCTCCCGCCACTTCCTCCAGCACAAAGAGATTGCTCCAACCACTCGGCTTGAGGGCAACCAACGCGATCCGAGAACCGTCCGGACTAAAGGCCAGCGAGTTCCCCTGAATAATTCCCTCGGTCTGAAGATCAAACCTCTGCGGCGGCCCCACCTGCAACGATCCATCGTGGGCCCGCCGATAGGGACGCGTCTCAAGGACAGGTCCGCTGATCGTATCGGCGATGTATCCGACTCGATCCGCAGAAAGAGCGAGCACCGGCTGCTGAAAGAAATACAGACTCAACGTTCCTGGGCGGTTATCGTGAGTGACCTCGGTCCTCTTAAACCCATCCCGAAGATCCAAAAGCGAAATCGCGGTGGTTCCCGTCAACGGATCGAAATCACGAATCGCAATGACATCCCCATCAGGGGAAATGCGGAAAAGATCGAGAGTTTCACCCGCCTTGTCGATCCGACGCAATGAGTTGGTATCCTGCGAAAGAATGTCGGCGCCGATCCGGATCTCGGAACGCATGTAGTCCTGCCAAGCTTTTTCCAAAGCCTCCGCGTTCTCAGTGGATTCCTTGAGAATGATCTCTTTGAAAGTCGGGAGCTTGTCCCCTAGCTCCCGCGCGGCGCGCGAAAGGAGTCGCTGGGATACGCCTTTGCCCAGGCGTTTTTCGAGGAAGTCGATCTTGGCCTGGCCCACCTTATAGGTGTTGGAAAAGCCCAGCGCGCCCTCATCGTAAAGGGTTGGAAGCTCGTAACCTTTATCCTTGTCGGGATGGAGGATCAGATCGCGCAGATACACTCGGGACTCGTCGTCGACACCGCCCAGGCTGTAATACTCCGCCATGCCTTCGATGAACCAGAGCGGCATCAAAGCCATGCGGTCATGCGCATAATCCTCCCCGAGATCATTGATTTTCTGCACCTGAAACTGATGCGTCATCTCGTGCTTACTGACGTGCTCAAAAGCCCGGGCCTCGCCCCAATAGGGAATCGCCATCGTGGCTTCCTCGGTGCTCGTGACACCTTGCACGCCTTCGCTGATGCTGAAGATGTTGGCCTGACGAAACTCCCGCAAGGATGTAAACAACAAATAGGAAAAGGGTTTGCTCGGAGAGTAACCAAAAACATGGGCCAGCTCGGCCACCTGCGTGGAGATGCGAGAGGCGGCAAAGCGTGCGCTCCACTCTTCGCCCTCATAGTAATAGAGGCGATATTTGGTGGAGTCCGCGCTCTGATCGACGAACTTCCAGTCAAAGACTTTCCAGCGCGGATCCGGTTTGCCCGGATGACGCGGATAGAGGATCGACTGTGGAAACAAGCGGGACCCCTCTGGATTCAGTAACCACCCCAAACCCATGACCTGGGCCATTGCAGAAGGGCTCGAAACAACGAAGAATGCAATCGCAGTAATACCCAAAGCCCGTATGATCGGACGCATAGGATAAACTCCCCGCCAGGGCAGGAACCCGTGCAGGCACCAGGCCATCGGTCGGGTGGAGAGGGGGGGATTCTTTTGACGCTGGACAGAAGCGGGCGTAAAACCCCACGCTATTCAATATGGCACCGTTCAAGCTCAAGAGACTTCTACTCGGGGAACCACTGACCACGCAGATGATGCATGAGGAGCGAATCCCTAAATGGAAAGCGCTTGCTGTGCTATCGTCCGACGCCCTGTCTTCAGTCGCGTACGCCACCGAGGAAATCCTCATTCCCCTCGCGGCGTTCATGGCCGCGGCGGTGGCTTGGTCCATGCCCATCGCGTTCAGCATCGGCGTGCTGCTGACGATACTCACGATTTCCTATCGCCAGACGATCGATGCGTATCCGAATGGCGGAGGCGCCTACATCGTCGCTAAGGAAAACCTGGGGACTTACGCGGGACTGACTGCCGGCGCGGCGCTTCTGATCGACTACGTCCTGACCGTCTCGGTATCCGTCGCGGCCGGCGTGGAAAACATCGCCTCCGCCGTGCCGTTTCTTCGCGAACACAGGGAGGCGGTCGGAATCCTGGTGATTTTTGTCATCATGATCCTCAACTTGCGCGGATTGCGCGAGTCCGCTTCCATCTTCGCCCTGCCGACCTATCTTTTCATCGCGTCGATCTTTGTGATGCTGCTCACCGGCGGCTTCCGGATCCTCACTGGCGAGCATACGCAGGTCGCTCCCGTGATCCACGAAATCTATCCGGCGATTCCACTTATCCTGGCGCTTCGGGCGTTCTCCTCCGGATGTTCCGCGTTGACCGGGGTGGAGGCGATCTCCAATGGCATCCCGATCTTCCGCGATCCTCCCCAACGCAACGCAAAGATCACGATGGCCTGGATGTCCCTCATTCTTGGCGGATTTTTTCTCGGGATCACGCTCCTTGCGCACGTTTACGGGATAGTGCCTCACGACGCGGAGACCGCCGTCTCCCTCTTGGCGCGCTCCGTATTCGGCGGCACGGCAATGTACTACGTGGTCATCGCATCCACCGCGATGATCCTGTTCCTCGCCGCCAATACCAGTTACGCCGGCTTTCCGCGGTTGGCCTCGCTACTCGCCAAGGACCGCTACTTGCCCCGGCAGTTGACGAGCCTAGGTGACCGACTCGTCTTTTCCAACGGCATCATCGGACTCAGCATCGCAGCCATGACGTTGATCCTCCTGTTCGGGGGCGACACCCATCATCTGATCCCGCTCTACGCCGTGGGCGTGTTCCTTTCGTTCACGTTGTCGCAAACCGGAATGGTGCTGCACCACCTGCGCGAGCGCGGGAATCACTGGCGCAAATCCTTGGTCATCAGTGGCCTCGGAGCGATCACGACTCTCGTGGTGCTCATGGTCATCGCCTCCACCAAGTTCCTGGCAGGTGCCTGGATGGTAGTCCTCTTCATCCCGCTTTTGGTCTTTATGTTTACCCGGATCCATCGACACTATGTCTCGGTGGGGCGCCAGCTCACGCTCAGCGTAAAAGAGCTCCAACCGCGCCATTTCACGCCGCTCAAGCACACTGTGATCGTTCCCATCTCTGGCATTCACCGTGGAGTCATCGACGCCCTTCGCTACGCAACCTCGATCTCCGGCGATGTCCGGGCGTGTTACGTTGACTTAGATCCCGTCTCCACCGAACGAATGCAAAACGAATGGCGTCACTGGGCTAACGAGATCCCTCTGGTGATCCTCAAGTCGCCCTATCGATCCGTGATCGATCCGCTGCTCAAGTACATCGACGACCTCGGCCACTCGACCAGCAACGAGATGGTCACCATCGTCATTCCGGAGTTCGTGACCGCTCACTGGTGGCACCAGTTCCTTCACAATCAAACGGCGCTGCTGATCCGCACAGCGCTTCTCTTCAGACGCGGCAAGGTGGTCACCAGCGTCCGATACCACTTGGATCCCGGTTGAGTCCGGATCACCTGTTCAGCGCCGGCCCAGATAGTCCTTTTCCTTGATCGCCTGGAACATCGCGTAAAGCGCCAAGCAAGCGGGCAGCAGGAACCCGAGGTAATCGAGCCGAATAAACAACGCGGCGCCAATCAGGGATCCGCCAATGTAAGCGATGATCGTGCCAAGCCTGACCCAATTGGCCTGCAGCTCGGCGTTTCGCTCTCTCGGATGTTTGTCATAGCCCAACGCCCGCACGATCCCGATCCCCAGATCAGTGGTAAGACCAGTCAGATGGGTAGTCCGGACTGAGGCGCCGGACGCCGTCGTGATGGCCGCGTTCTGCAGGCCACTGGCCAGGCAAAGTAGGGCGAGCAGCAGGTAGTCCTGCTTGAGCTTCAAAGCCTCGCCGAAAATACCGAACTTCTTAAAATGCCCCCCGGCCGCGACGACCAGCAGACAGAGGAACTCCAGGAACATCACCCAGTCGTAATGAGGCTGCTTACCGCGATGGAAGCGATAGTCGATCAAATACGCGGAAAGCATGGTGCCCAGTAGGAAGAAGAACGGCACCGTGAGGATTCCGATTGCTTCGTCCCACCTTCCGTTCGCCGCGCCGATTCCGAACATCGTGGCGAATCCGGTCACGTGCGTCACAAAACTGCCGGCAGCCAGAAATCCCCCCGCATTGATACTGCCGGCGAGAAAGGCGAGCATGTACCATTTCAGGAAGACGAGACCTTCAACTTCATCGCTGAGCTTGTGGTGAAACATCGATTGCGACCCACCAGTGGACGTATGGTATCATTCTATCGTTCCCGATTGATGGCAGCAAACAATTTGAAAAACAGCCCGAACATCCATCTCAGGATCAACCCATGCGCGTATTGATCGTCGACGACGAAGAAGATATCCGGGAAGTCATCCGCGACGAACTTTCGCTTGGGAACTACGAATTGATCGAAGCCTCCGGGGGCAACGCGGCCCTAAACCTCATCAAAACGGGTGGGTTTGACGCGGTCATCAGCGACATCAGCATGCCCAACGGTAGCGGGATCGACCTGCTCCGGGGAGCTCGCGCGCTCAGCGCGGACAAGCCGGCGATCATTCTCGTCTCTGGCTATTCTGACGTCACGCAGGACACTGTCTTTGACCTTGGCCTTGACTGCATGCTCAGTAAGCCTTTCAACATCAATGAAATCAGCGATGCATTGATCCGTGTTACGACTCCAATTGAAGTGCGTTGGGCGGCAACGCCCCCGGACCGAACCTCGGCGCCACTCATCAGTCGAGAGTTCCCAGAATCCTTTGACAACCCAAGGCAGGGGCAGAACAGCTTTGCGTTAGGGCGCGGTGGATTCCGCGTGACCGCCTCGGACACTCGATTGCAGCCCGGAACACCGGTCCGATTCGACATCCGATTCTCCCAAGGAAAGCTACCGCGGATCGAAGGCACAGGCTGGGTCCGATGGTCACGACACGGCGCCGATCCGGCCTATGGCATCGAGTTCGAAAGCCTATCCGCCTTCTGCCTATCACAGGCGCTTGAGCTGGTCCGGCAACCCCCCGTCGGAACGCCTTACATTCCGAAGTAAAGTTCAAGCTGAGCGAGGGGGAGTTTACTCCAGCTGAGTGAGATCTAACCTTCGCAACTTAGAGGATGCCGCTGCGGTGATGCCGACCGTTAGCAGGGTCATACAGCCCCCGAAGATGACCGAAGGCACCGTCCCCAGCAGCTTGGCTGCCAAGCCGGATTCGAAAGCTCCAATCTCATTGGATGACCCGATAAAGATGGAATTCACCGCCGCAATGCGCCCGCGCATTTCCTCCGGCGAACAAAGCTGAACAATCGCGGAGCGGATGACCATACTGATGCTGTCAAGAGCGCCACTCAGCATGAGGAGTCCAGCCGAAAGCCAAAACCACTTTGAGAGAGCAAAAGCGATCATGCAAAAGCCAAAGCCCGCGACCACGGACAAGAGCAACGGACCTGCATGGCGACCGACTGGCCGGCGAATCAGCCAGAGGCTCATGAGCATGGCGCCCAACGACGGCGCGGAACGGAGAAGGCCAAGACCTTTCGGACCAGCGTCCAGAATCTCCGCCGCAAAGAGCGGAAGGACAGCCACCACGCCGCCAAAAAGGACCGCGAACATGTCCAATGCGAGCGCCGAAAGCAGCAGCTGATGACCCCAAACGTATCGCATTCCGGAGGTCAGTCGATCCATCAACGGCTGGGTTTCGACAGATTTGACGACTTTGGGCTCATGTCGGATCAGATGGAGACAGAGAATCGAGCCGGCCAATGCCAAACAGCCCAATAGATACGCGAAACGCGCACCGCTCCAGGCATAGACGATGCCGCCGAGAGCGGGCCCAGTGACCGCGGCGATCTGAAATGCGCCCGCCACCCAGGCTGAAGATACCCGCAATGACTCGCGACTGACCAACTGTGGAATGAGCGAATAGAGGGAAGGGCCGGAGAATCCGCGCGCAAAGCCCGTGATCAGAGCGGCGAGATAGATCCAAGGAAGCGCGTCATCCCCGGTAGCACGGATCCAGCCCGCGGAAACCGCGAGCAGCACCAGCGCCGAAAGAAAGCTGAAGCGAAGGACATTGATGTAGATCTTGAGCGGGTTATTTCGATCCACCACGTAGCCCGAGATCAGGGCCACCGAAATGGCAGGCACCGCCTCCACCAAGCCGATCAGGCCGAGATACAAGGGGTCGTGTTTGATCTCGTAGACTTGCCAGCCCATG
>CAYXVB010000136.1:4936-9849 GCA_964467785.1 uncultured Bacteriovoracaceae bacterium | reverse complement strand
GCCTACTCGACCCTCACTTTCTCTTTCAAAATATTCATCCCAATTTTCAAAGAACAGACGACAAAACACAGTGCAGCTTGATCAATCACTTGATCCCACTTGCTGCTCCGTACTTTCGTACAGTTTGTTGTGCGCGTCGTGTGAATCGGTAAATAGCCAAAACCCACGACTCGCGCAACACTTTTTTTCAAATTTTTTTAAGACCCGTTTTGGAAACCGTCCGAATAGGTTTCTTGAAGGACAGGAAGGATTCTTTAAAAGTCTTAGATCCAATTTCATTTATGCGCAAAGAAAAAATACAAAATTTAAATAAAAATTCAGAGCGAACCTCTTACTGAGCGGCCGCCTTCAGGGATATTGAGCCTTTATCCGAAAAGATTCGCAAGACTTCGCCGCCAGCACCCACCCAGCCCCCCAGAGAATTACTCGCCTGCTCTGACGCACGCTGTGCCGTTGCTATTGGGGATGCGTTTGTTTTGCGCTCGGAAGAGTGCCTGATGTTGAAGTCGCTTGTGACGGCACCCATTCTACTCCTGAGATCGAGCTCAGCGGAGAAGTCTGCCGGAAGAGTGAGAGATACGTCGCCGGTCGCGGTTTCGATTAGGGCCTTATCGGCGAAGCTCCATTCACGCATCCGGGCAACTACGCGCCCTGCGACTGTTTTGCCGCTAAGAAAACCGCTACCGTTCTCGATTTCAAAGTCGCCCTGCTGGAGATTGAATTCAATGCGACCGCGCACGTCCCGCAACTGGACGTTGCCTGTGCGGCTCACGTAAAGCTGTTCACCTTCAATCCGCGAAGCACTTACCGCCCCACTTAAGCTTTCAGTGTAGATCTGAGGTCCAACTACGTCGCGAAGGTGAATCGCTCCTTCGCCCCCCATGCAGCGAAGCGATCCGCGCACGGTCTCGACAGTCATCTGACAGCTCGGGCAAAGAATGGAAACACTGTCGCCACGAACGCCCGAGATCTGAACTTGGCCGAATCGGCTGCGAACTTCGACGGTGGATCGCCAATCTTTGAGGACCACCTTTCCGTCGGCAGCCCAGATCCGAAGTGGCAAATCAGCGGGCGCGTAGACAGTGAGTTCCATGGACGCACGGGGATTGGCCCGTTCACGAATGCGCTCCTCGAGCGTGAGGCCGGCACCGTACTCGGCAATGACTTCAGTCCACCCCTCGGCAGTCCGGACTGAGAAATCCGCGGCCCTCAGAAGGCGGCGCACTTCGGCAGAATCAGTACTCCGGACGGCCCTACGAGCCTTGACTCGGATCTTGTCCTGCGCCCAGCCAATGAGGGTAATATCGCCTCGACTATTGGTGATTTGAATCGGCGTATGCTTTCTTAGAGACACCACGCGGCTGATCTCGTCCCGAAACTCGAAGTCCCGTGCGGTAGCTACGGGACCATGGACCGGGGAAGGAGTGGAATTGGCGACAGCGACTGACGGACCTGCGACGGTCTCATCTCCGACAAAAACGCCGAGCATGGCAAGAATCAAGCTCAGGAGCAGTTTCTCCCTATAAGGCAGGAACGTATCCCCTCTCCGCTGCATCTGAAGTCGAGTTTGGATAATCGGCGTTAGGGCTTCCATACGGCCGAATTATGTGTGATTTTATGGAATTATCAAAGCACTTGCATCATACAATGCGATGCGTTACCTTAATTCTTGTAGGGACCTAACAAAGTTCACACCGACTTAGAAAGAAGGTAAAGCCTAAGCGGTTTAACGATTTAGCCCACGGATCGGGCTGCTTGAAGAGGTGGTTACACTCTAACCCCCTTTGACTCAGGGCAAACCGGACGAAAGTCCGGGACGCAAAGCCACGGGACTTCGGGTTGATTACCCCGTCACCCATGTCAGCCGGGCTGCCAAAGGAGGAGCAAAGCCAGGACCTAGTAAGGGTCCGCAACAAGCTCAAAGGGGGGTCCCCCAAGGACCTCCTCTTCATCTCACGAAGCCTGGATTCCAGAAAGGGATCCGGGCTTCGCCTATTTCAGGGGCCTTTGTGTTAGATAAGGCTCGGATATGGCGTTTAAAGACCTACTCGTGACCGAGATATTCCACAGCCTGCAAGGCGAGACTTCCCTCGCGGGGGTACCTTTTGCATTCGTTCGCCTCACCGGCTGTAACTTGCGCTGTTCGTACTGCGACTCGGCCTATGCCTTTAAAGGCGGGCGTCGCATGCGGATCTCCGAGGTTTTGGAAGCGATCCGACCTTACAGCGTGAAGCACGTCCTCCTAACGGGCGGAGAGCCGCTTTTGCAGCGTCAGACTCCTGATCTTGCCCGGGCGTTGATTGACGCAGGCTATCAAGTAAGCGTCGAGACCCACGGCGAAGTTTCGATAGCGTCTATTGCTTCCCTCGCCCGGGTGATTATGGATGTGAAAACTCCTTCGAGCGGAATGTGCCGACAGGGCTTTCGGAAAAATGTTCCCCTACTCAAGGCGCAGGACGAAGTGAAGTTCGTGATCGCCTCGCGCGAGGATTACGACTGGGCGAAAGGAATCCTGCGCGAGATCCGCTTTCCTGTGAACGAGATTCTCTTTTCCCCGGTAATGTCCACGGTTGGAGCGCCAGGCTTTTACCCAGGCGTGGAGCCGCTCTGGTTAGCGGAGCAAATTCTGGCGGATCGATTGCCCGTGAGAATGCAGATCCAGCTCCACAAGATTCTCTGGGGAGCCGATCGCCGCGGCGTTTGAACTCGGTGATTGACTCAGCCGGGGAAATTGGATTACACCTGGGCCTGTCGGTGGCGTACCAAAATGGCTAATGGGACGGTTTGCAAAACCGTATTGTGTGCGTTCGATTCGCACCGCCACCTCCAAATTTTAAAGCCCGCTAGACCGTAAGGTTCAGCGGGCTTTTGTATTTGGAGTTATGAATAGACATATCGTCGTTGTAACAAGCCGCATAGTCTTAGCCCAACAATCTTTGATTTGAGGCTTTCTCACATGAAGACCCTTGGAGAAAATACATCGCTTTTCGTAAAAATTGATTTCGCCCTGATTCGAGCTCTCATTCTAAAGAGAAAACTGAAGCTCTATTGGGTTGCCGATCAGGTCGGAGTGAGCCGCTTTACCATCCAAAGATGGGTCAACGGGCAGGTTCAAAAAGTCAGAATGGACAGGCTCCAATCGGTTGCAGAAATCTTAGGTGTCGATGCCGACGATCTCCTCCTCAGGAATCCCGATACCGAAAAGCACGAGACTGCCCGTCTCATAGCGAGCAACAACCTCGCCGAAATCTTGCTGAAAAACGACTGCCTGGATCTCTTTATCGCGATTGCCTCGAGTCTTGACCTCAGTTTGGCCACGAAGCTGGACCGCTTCGAAATTCTATACCAGCTGTCCAGCGCACTGGTAAACCGGGCGAAATATCTGGAAGCCTCACGCGTCGGTTATGAAGCACTTAGGCTCGCCCATGAGATCAAAAGCCCAGCACGAATCATTAAAGCTATTGGCATTCTGATGCTAGTGCACTCCACCCGAGATGAATTTGAAGAAGCCTTTGCCCTTTCGAGGAAACTTGAAAAATACGCAGACAAAGTCTCCCTAGAGCAACTCTGGGTCGAAAAACTTCGCATCCTACAAATTTTCGCGATGGCCGGCATGTATCGCGAATCAATAGAATTCCACGCTAAACATGGGCTACGACTAGAGGAAATTCTTGAAAATAAGCGACCTCTGGCGATCTGCTTCTATACCCTCGGAAATTGCCACTTCAACGTAATGGAGTACAGGAAGGCGGAAGCAAATTACGAAAAAGGATTAAAATTTGCGCTTCAGTGCGGCTTCTCAGCTATCTCAAACGACTGCGAGATCGGCATAATCCGGGCCCAAATCGCTTTGAAGCAAAAACTTCCTCCCGCTACGATCAGGGCCATTTCCTCGCTGTACTCAGCCCACGGCCAACGCAGCCTAAATTACCATTTACTGATGAGTGACTTGGCCTGCCTAAAAAGAAACAAAGCAAAGGCGCTTGGCATACTAAACCATGCCGAAATCGTCTTCCAAGAATCCAAATCGATCCAGCGATTCCTCGCCCTCGAAAAAGCAAGAATCTCACAGCTCGATCGTTCTGGTTCGGCGCAGAGTTGAACTCAATATCCGGAAATCGACGACTAGTCGATTTTCCTCAAAGGACGGGAGAAAGCGGTACCCCCTCCCCCATCTTTCGAACACTCATGTTGGCACGCCTCTTCAAGACATAAATGATTTCAGATTTGTTCGGGAAGAGCCGACCGAATAGAGCGAAAAAGAGAATTTTTGGATTAAAAACTAACCGGGATAGCTTCGGCGGCTCAAAACCGACATCCAAAGTATCGTCGCCTGACTTCCAATATTCGCAAAGAAATTTCCAATTGACCGAAGGAAACCAGCTGTCGAGGTAAAATCTCCTTACACTTCGAATCACCTCGAGATTGCACTCCGCCGCCAAGGCCGTGAACGCATCCATTGACAGAATATAGACATGATACGGCTGATGAACGACATGGCGAAAATCGCTCGAAGGTCGTTCCAGGTTGATCCTGGAACTTTCAGGAGTACAAACCACCAGAATGCCGTTCTCTGCCATCAGTGAAGAGAGTTCCTGAATGAGTGCTTTTGGATCCAGCACGTGTTCCAAAACATCATTAGCTAAAATGAATTCGTATTTTCTATCTAAAACTGCAGGAGTTCTATGGCCATCAGAATACTTGTCATACCCCCATGCGTTGTTGAAACCTTTCTTTCGCAGATAACTTATGAACGTCCCCTGGCCGCAGCCATAGTCGAGAAAAGTTGAACGATCCGTGAGTCCGTTGTTTTCGAGAAAAAGATATAGATTTCGAAACGCCACCCGCGTCCACAAATCAAGAGTCTGTTTATGAATTGGATAGCCCTTGTAATATCTATCCAACTCAACTTC
>CAYXVB010000136.1:0-4926 GCA_964467785.1 uncultured Bacteriovoracaceae bacterium | reverse complement strand
TGATCGACTGACAAGTCGGGCACTTCCAGAGCTCAAAAGTCTCTTGTTTGAAGGCTCTCACGTCGCTGTTAACCCTACACTTCGAGTTCGCCCGACTATAGGTTCCCTTTCGGCAAATACCGCACGTTTCACGTCTCGAATATCCGTCCATTTTCCGCTCCTGTTCCGTCGAACCTCAAGGAGCGATCCTAGGTGCCGCATCCCTGTCATTCAAACTTTGACAGGTGGCATTTGGTGCAGAATGAATCGAAGATTTGGCGTCAGCGTTACAGACTGATTAAAAGAGAGTCGAAAATACTGAACCTTCCAAAGCGAGAACCACACAAGCCGAACTTCAATTGACACGCATTGAGACGTTGCGCATTATCAATTTATCATCGATGCCAAAACTCGCTGAGGACCGATAGAAACTCCAAACCACTATGGGAAGAAAGGGCAGGCGGTCACCACTTGCCACGGACAAAATCCCCCCTTAAACTTGTGTGATGTCCAATTCCCCCCTGAAGATCCTGATCGTCGACGACTACGAGATGGTTCGAGTCATGCTCAAGCGCTGCTTAGCCCAGCTCGGTTACACCCATGTTGAGGAAGCAACCGACGGCAAGATGGCCCTGGAGATGACCACGAAAGCCTCCGACTCCGGCCAGCCCTACACCGTGATCTTTTCCGATCTCAACATGCCGACAATGAATGGCTTTGAGTTCCTCGCGGCGGTTCGAAATTCCCCCATCTTCGGCAAGACGGCTTTTGTGATCATCAGCGCGGAGGCCGAGATCGATTTCATCACGCAAGCCCTGAAGCAGGGCGCGAACGATTACATCATCAAGCCTTTTTCGACTCAAACGCTGCAAAAGAAGATCGAAAAGATCAATGAGTTGATCAAGCGGCTCGCCGTCAAATGACGGGAGCACCGGCAGAGCCGCGGATACTCTGGCCCGCCACGCTGTAAAGCGTTTCGAATCCCTGCAGCGCGAGCTCCAGCTGGAATCGAATGTCGGCGACGTCGCCGACATAGTCCACTCCGCCTAGCCGGACCGCTTCCTTGGCCATGCCATAGACGACGCTGGTCTCAGGACCCTGCGCGAAGGTCATCGCGCCGGCGCGCTTGAGATCGGCCATTCCCTTGGCTCCATCCGTACCCATGCCAGTCAGGATCACAGCAAAGACGTTTTCGGCGTTGCCCATCGCGGCACCGCTCCGAAACAGAAAATCCACGCTCGGCCGATGCCCGCCCAGGGGCTGCTCATCGGAAACGGTCAGGATGTAATCTTTATCCGCCCGCCGGACTCCGATGTGTCGGTCGCCATCAATCATGTAGAGGCACCCCTTTTCGAGCACAATACCGTCGATCGGCTCAGGCATCCTAACGCCAGCCACTCCCGCGAGGCGCTCCGCAAAGGGCTTGGCGAAATGCGGGGAAATATGCTGAACCACAATCAAAGGCGGAGACTCCGGGCCCACCTCATGGAGCAGGCGCTGGAGCGCGTCCGGACCGCCAATACTCGCACCGACAAGCACGAGGTCCGGCCGCCTCAGGCGCAGGCGATCGCCTAAAGCGATGGGCGATGAACTCATAACCTTGCGGTCCCGTTGACTGCGAACGAGTTCGCGAAAGCGTTCCAGGATCTCACCTCGATGCGAGAGCACCTGGCCCTTGTGGAAGTAGTCCTGGGCGCCTCCTTCAAGCGCCCCGAATACGGAAATCGCCTCTGAAGGATAGTCCTCGGAAATAATCACGACCGGTAGCTCCATGCCGAGATTGCGCTGCTGGTTGAGCCAGGTGCGGCCGTCGATGCCAGGCAAGGTCAGGTCGAGCGTCACCAGATCCACTGAATTTGCCGAGAGGAACTCAGAGGCCTTTTCGGCAGATTCGGCGAAAAACACCGTGAAGTCGTCCGCTTCGAGCATTCGGCCTATGATTGCCCGAACCGACGCGGAGTCTTCGATGATCAATACGCGGATTTTGCCGGAGCGGGCGGCTCGTTCCGCCACGTTTGGCGGCGGAGGGGGCTCAGAGCCGCGCATCTGCGGGGGACGCGGCGGCTCGACCCGAATGCGGTGATAGAGAGAGTGCCCCATCGCGCGGAGACGGAGCTTTCCGTGGTCGATGCTCTCGACATGGCCGACACAAAGAACCCCTTCCTGGCCGAGCCACCCCAGCAACGCGCCGATCACTCTTTCGGCCAATGACGGGGTGAAATAGATGAGCACGTTTCGACAAAAGACCCAGTCGAAGCGGGCGTCCGAGTCGCTGACTGCCGGAATGCGCAGAAGATTCCAGGTGCTGAACCGGCATCGGTGTCGGATCTCGGCGGAGAGAGTGAAAAGCCCTTGGGTCCTCCCACTGCCCTCCAGCAGAAAGTTTCGGTACCTTTCCGGGATCTTTTCCATCTCGCGCGCAGGATATACCGCCTTGGCGGCGCGGTTCACGCACAAGACATCGATGTCGCGTCCTTCGATACTGTATTCAAAGCCCGGATTGACCTGACGATGAGCTTCGAGCACGAGCCCCAACGTCCAGACCTCCTCCCCGGTCGAGCAGGCGGCTGAAAGGATGCGGAGGGGCCTCTGCGCATTGAAACGCCCCTTGTTATCCTCCAACCAGGCCACTAGGCCCGTCATGTGCGACTCCTCGCGGAACCAACTCGTGGTGTGCACCAAGAGTGAGGAGATAAGATGCGGCATTTCCTCAGGAGTGTTTTCGGTGAACCGTAGGTACTCGAAAAGCGTGTCGTGCCCGGTGATCTGCATCCGCCGGGCGACGTTGACCAAGGTAAGATTGTTGCGGGAAGAATTTCCCGTGAGCCTTTCGCTCAAGGTGAAGATCGCGTCCGCGTCCTGAAGCCTGATGCTCGAGGAGTCCACTCAAAGCCCCTGCAGCTTAGAGCTGCGCAGCTGGCTCAGCTCTTCGGCCCCGAGCGCTCGGTTGAAATCGATGAGGGAGACTAGGCGGTCCTTGTACTTTCCGATTCCTAGCAGGTAGTCGACCGGAACCTTGGTTTCGATCTTGGGCTTCTTCTCGATGTCGCTATCGGGAATGTCGACCACGAACTCAACCTTGTCGACGATGGCCCCAACGGGCCCCACGGCGCTGTCGAAAATCACGATCGACTGCTGGGGCACATCGAGTTTGACGAGCCCCAGACGCAAGCGAAGATCGACGACCCCCACGATCTCGCCACGGACGTTCATCACTCCCGCGAAATGATCCACGGCATTCGGGATCGGCTTGATCGGCTGCGGCTCAACCACTTCGCGCACGCCCAGGATCGGCGTACCGTAGACGTCTCCGCCTAGCTGGAAGATGAGATAACGGCTCCGAACGCTCATGCGTTTCCCCTTCCGTCAATGCGCTCGAAATAACTTCGCGCGATTTGGGAAAGGCCGATGATGACGCCCGGCTCTCCGTCGCCCAAGATGGTTCCACCCACGCATGAGGGAATCCGGGCCATGTTGCCGGCCAAGCCTCGCATGACGATCTGCTGTTGCCCCGCGATGCCATCGACCTCGAAGGCAATCGGACCCGAGCGGGAATCCACCAGGAGCGCCGGGCGCCGATGAGCGCCGGCGGCAATGACCGCGCTCCCGCTTCCCTGGTCGGCCTCGAGCGCAGCGCGTGCCGTCAGCAAGTAGTCATGCAGCCGCTCAACGGGAATCACGCGCCCACGGAGGTTGATCATCTGGCCCTTGGTGCCGGCAGTCTCCAGCCGGAAATCCGCGAGATCGATGACTTCGAGCAGGTCCCGGATAGGAACCACGTAACGCAGCCCATCCACTACGAACACGACAGCGTCCATGAGATTGACGCTCGCCGGGAGCGAAATGGAGAAGGTCGTGCCTTTTCCAAGCTCGGACTCGATCAACACTGAGCCGCCGAGATTTCGAATGACTTCGTTGACCACGTCCATGCCAACGCCACGCCCCGAAAACTCCGTGACTTGCTCGGCAGTCGAGAAGCCTGGCAGGAAGATCAGGTTGAACGACTCGGATGGCGTGAGCTGAACACCCGCCTGAAGAAAGCCTTTCTCCACCGCCTTTTTGACCAGCCGCGCGGGATCCATGCCCCTCCCGTCGTCGGTCACCGTAAGCATCACTTCGCCCGGGCCCTGGGCGGCGACGATCTTGAGCACTGCTCCCTCGGGCTTGCCGGCCTGGGCTCGCTCCTCGGGAGTCTCGATGCCATGATCGAGACCGTTGCGTACGATGTGCTGGAGCGGATCGGTGATCTTTTCGATCACGGCTTTGTCCAAATCGACCTCGGCCCCTTCGACACGGACTTCCACCTTCTTTTTTTGATGAATAGCGACATCACGGGCGACCCGTTCAAGCTTTTGGAAGAGGCTTTTGACGGGCTGAAGCCTCAAAGACATCACCTGGGTCTGCAGTTCCCGGATGATCTTGTTGCTCAAAAGGATCGCGTTCTGCGCCGCTTTCGAATCGAGATTATCGGTCTGGCGGGCATGCCAGACGATAGACTGATGAATAGAAAGCTCTCCGACGACCTTGAGCAATTCGTCCACGCGCGCGGCAGGCACACGAATCTGCTCCGCGGCCTTTTTAATTCCGCCCTCGAGAGGCTTGGTCCCCGCGGCAAGCGGCGAAGCGACGTCTCCCGCATTGCTGCCGGAAACTGCTTTTTCGAGCACCTCCCTGCTGATCGCGCCTTCGTCAACGAGAACCTCGCCGAGCTTGCGCTCCTGGAGTTGCACCGCTCGTTCGATCTGTTCGGGCGTGACGAGCTTTTGATCTACCAACACCTCGCCCAAGAGCTTGGGTTTAGGAGGGGCCTGGAGTTGGTGATCCGTGACGTCTGACGCGGGATAGAGACTCCGAATGCGGGCGCGGATCCCCGACAAGTCGAAAGTAGAAACCGGATCATTGCGAAGCGACTCGAACCAGGCGGTCAAGACCATCGCCACCGCGCTG
>CAYXVB010000135.1:0-9865 GCA_964467785.1 uncultured Bacteriovoracaceae bacterium | reverse complement strand
CCAACGGGTCTCCAGCGCCAGTGACGCGTATTCGAGGCCCAGTCTTGCGGAGAATAGATTCACCGTCTGAGACTGCTTGAGCACAGCGCCGCCCAACGCCACCGGCGCCTCACGGTAAAGCGAGGTCCAGCTTGCGCCTAATCTCAGGGCGAAATCGCGGCCGAACGCCGGGCGCGAAATCCCCAAATAAAAACCCGGCAACCCGTTCAGCCGAAGCGCGGTAGTGTCCGACAGATTGCTCGGCAGGCTCAACCCGCTCGGGGCCCAGGAGCTCACGCCTGCCATGAAGGCCGCGGGACTCGAGACTACCGTACCGGCCTCGCTGGACATGCTTTCTACCGCGCTGCGTTCGAGCAGCACGACACCCGAAGCCTGAGGTAAAGTCGGCGCGCTCTTCTTCGCTCTGACCGGAGCCGCGCAAACCGGCGTTGCGGTGAGCAAAGCCACCAAGGCGGCGATCGCTCGGAGGTCCATGCCTCCGAGGGCTTTCACTCTGGACATCAGCGGCCTCCCTCGGGAGTCAGTTCAAAAGTGAGGCGCGTTCCTTCCCCGCCGCTCACGATGTAAGCGCACGTCCAGCCGCGGGTCACCCCGCTAGACACGTGGCGATCGCAGTCCAGTGAGCGCGATGACACCGCGTCCGCGGCATGGCCGCGCAGCTTGTTGTTAGTGTAATCGAGTCGGGATGCCGAAAACAGCTTATCCGTCGAAATCACCGAGGAGTCCTTCTGGATCTCAAAGTGCAGCGTGGCATCCAGATCGCGCGAAGGCAGGAGCAGATTGGCGAAGTTCTGCTCGCCGGAGATCTCGCGTCCCTTCATCATCAGGGTGACCTTAGCTGGCACGCCGGCGAGGGTGGTCATCCCCGAGTAGCTCTGGATCGTCGACACGACCTCGCGCGAGCGCCCATGAGTCATCCCGGGATTGAGCTTCGCCGGGGCATCCTTGGCGAGATTGAGCTCAATCGTGTACGCCGGATCCGTGCTGTTTGCGGGTCCTTGGATCGTACCCGAAAACTCGCCGTTGCGGATAATGCCGCTGATCTTGGCCACCGCGCTCGGGAAGGACGCGTTCGTGGTCTGAAGCGGGAGCGAAGCTTCGAAAACCCCGGTTCCATCGTTATAAAGGCCCTGCGTGAAATTCAAAGTCGCCGTCATCTCTCCCGAAGTGAATAGCAAGGTTCCGCGAATCACCACCTGGCGTTCATACTTGAGATTGTCCGAAGAGCGCGAGACCTGCGCCTCGGGAGTGATGCTCAGAACCGCCAGGCCCATGCTTTGGCGTCCGTCGGCGCTCACGGCCTCACCCCGAAAATCGCCCTTGATCCCTTGCAGCCTGGCAAGCTCCTGGTCCACCATCCCGGCACGGTAGTCGTCCTGATTCTTGTCTCCAAGGCAGCCAGTGACGCCGAGAGAGAGGGCCATCGCAATCGGAACCACCCGGGCGGCGTGGCCCATGAGGTTCATTTTCAGTTTCGAATTCCGATTCAGGCAGTTCAATTTCATCATAGTATCTCCAAACCTCTCCAAACCATCGACCGTCTTAGTGGCTGCGGCCTATCGCAGCGTCTTTCTCAAAAAGCTCTTCGAGAACTTTCAATCCGTCAAAAAGCGTCTTGCGCCGGTGCTCCGGCAACTTCGCGATTCTAGCGGCCATGCACAGGCGGATCGCGTCACGGATCCGATCAGTCTCGCGCCGGCCCTGGCTTGTCAGCGAAAGGCTCTGTTGGCGACGATCCGCCTCGCTCTTGCGCCGTTCAACCAGACCACGAGCCTCGAACGCGTCGATCAGGCGCGACATTGTCGGAGCCGCTACCCCAATAGCGTGCGCCAAATCGCCGTTCGTCTGTGGCTCGTCGCGGAGCATGCACATCACCCGGAACTGCCCCAGGCTCACTTTCGAATTCGAAACCGAACTAAATTCATCGCGGATGGAGCGCATCAGCGACGGAATCGCCTCAAGCAGCATCGCGGCAGTCTCGATTTCAGGAGAGCGGACAGTGGCCGGCATGACTCAGTTCGACCTCCGGGCGCCGTTTCCTTCCATGAACCTGGAAACCAACTCTTCCATTGGAAGGCCGAGCGAAGCGTAATATCGCGCCACCGCATCCACGTACTTGTACTTGGCGTCTACCAGATTGAACTCAGCGTCCAGATAGCTCTGCTGGGCATTGAGAAAGCGAAGCAGATCACTGATCTGCAGGCGGTAGGTTCGCTCCGACTCCTTGAGTAATGCGCTCGCAAAGCCCTGGGCCTGCGTAGAACTCTCCACATTGGCCTGCGCAACCTTGAGATTCCGCACGGCGTTCGAGCGGGAGAACGATGTGTTGTCGAGAAGTCGTTGATGCGCGAACTCCTGCTGCGCCTTCTGCGACTCCAAGGCCCGGCGCTGGTGGATCGACGAAAGACCGCTGAACAGAGGAATGTTGAGCTGCAAGCCCACGGACCAGTTGGTCGAGTAATCGTCCAGCAAGTCGGTCGCCACATAGGCCGTCCGTCCGAGCGAACCCAGCAGATTCAGCGAGGGATAGTGGCTCGACATCGTCACGGCGATCCGGTCATCCACTTGTGAGAGCGCGGTAGACGAGCGAGTCACTTCGGGCAACTTCGCGATCGGCGCGGACTCCGCTGGGATGCTCTTCGGATCGATCGTGACGACCTGCCCTTTAAGGTTGAGTTCGAGCTGCGCGCTCTGGGTCTCATGCAACAAGGTCGCGAGCTGCGAGGCCGCCGTCTTCACATTGGACTCCATGGAGGCGATCTTCGGCGTGAGCAGCGCGTGTTGGGTCTTGAGCTGGAGGACATCAACCAGCGGACCGCGACCAATGCGGTAGTACCGATCAGCCGTGTCCATCGCGCGTTTTTGAATCTGCTGTTGATTTTTCAGCAGCTCCAGGAGTTGCTGGGTACTCAACACGTTATAAAACGACTGGATCACCTGGACCGTGAGGTCGCGTTCGAGGACTTCGACGTCCTTTTTGCGGATCTCTTGCTCTTTTTTCGAAAATGCGATCCCATGCGCGATCGACCTATTCTGATAGAGCGGCTGGTTCAGCTTCAGCGCGAGCGCGTATTGATTGTAGGCATTGCCCCCAAAGGCGTCGAGGGCACCCAGGATCACGGTGTTCTTCTGACGCGAAGCGGACCCGGTCGCGCTCAAGGTTGGAAAGAGCTGGGAAATTGCCAAAGCGAGCGACTCGTCACTCTCAGTCAGCTTCTCGCGTGCGGCGCGGATGTCCGGATTGCGCTCCAGGGCCAGCTTGACGGCGTCCCGGATGCTCAATGTCAGCTTGGAGGTCTCCATAGGCGCCACGCCCACGACCGAGGCCGCCGGCGAATCCGCGGAAGCAACATTTTCCGCCGCCAAGGAGGACCGCGTTGCGGTCAACGAGACACTGGCGAGCAGGGCCGCGAAGAATGAGGTCCCCAGTGCGGTCCTAAGCGCGGACCCTAAAAAGCTGCTGTGCAGCGTGGCCGTCCGGAATTCAATGCTCTGCATGGCCGTATGCTTTACACCAGTTAGTTAGCGTAAACAATTAATTTCGGCACTGCGCCAATTTTCACCCTCCAGACGGCGAATTTTGGGGAATACCGCGTGCAAAGCCTCCGTTCTAAGATGCCCTACGGCGTGCCTCTCAAGCGATTCTTCGGCGACCTTAAGCGAGAGATTTCCGAGGACAATGTTCCCAATGGAGCCGCCGCGCTCGCCTATTACCTCACCCTCGCCATCTTTCCCGCTTTGATCCTTATGTTGAGCGTTATTGCATACCTTCCGATCGCTCACATGGATCTGGCGCTCATGGACCTCCTCAAGCAAGTCATGCCGGGTGACGCGTCACGCGTCCTTTCAGGCACAGTCCGCGAAATAGCCACCCAGCGCAATGGTGGCCTGCTCTCGTTCGGGCTGCTGGCCACGCTCTGGGCCGCGGCCAACGGCACCTATGCGGTGATGCAACAGCTCAACATCACCTACGACGTCAAGGAACAGCGCCCTTTTTTCAAATCCCGCGGCACGGCCATCGGCCTCACTGTCGCCGTGGGCGCATTGATGATCAGCGCGTTTGCCTTGATCGTGCTTGGCGGCCTCATCCAAAACTGGCTCGCCTCCGCGCTCGGTTGGGGCGGCCCCATTCGCACTCTGTTTTCCGTGCTGCGCTGGGGAATCGTGTTTTCGGCGCTACTGCTTGCCTTCGCCCTCACCTATTACTTCGGCCCTGACGTCGAGCAGCGCTTCCGCTTCATCAGCCCCGGCAGCATCTTTGGTGTCGTGATTCTTGTCATTGCCTCGCTGGCGTTCCGCATTTATGCCGATCGTTTCGGCAACTACAGCGCCACCTACGGCGGAATCGGCGCCGTAATTATGCTGATGCTCTGGCTCTACATCAGCGGCTTGGCTCTACTCCTTGGCGCCGAGATTAACTCGCTGATCGAGCACTTCCGCCCCGACGCCAAGAGCAAGGGCGAAAAACGCGAACCCCGCGCGGCCTGATTTCTCGGTCGCGAGACCTTTTCCGGCACTGACTCGTAGACCTCTCCAAAAGAGAGGTTTCTACGAGTATGAGAAGTGTCCACTCTCGCGCCCTACCGTCTATCCCCGCCCTGGTGATCGTCCTGATTTCGACGACCTCACTCACCGCATGTAACGAAAGCGGCAATTCTGCCCCCTCAGGCAGTTCACTCAGCGTGAACTCGGGCGCAAGCTCCAACACGACTGGAAGCCCCACCCTTCCCACACCCACCCAAACTCCGACATCGACTCCAACTTCAATTCCAACTCCGACGCCGACAGTGACGGCGACGCCCACTCCGACCTCCACCCCTACTGGTGGAGCCCTCTACAACGGACCGGAGGAAGTAGCCAAATTCGTCCAAAAATTCGTCGACGACGCCAAGATCCAAGGGGTGGATGTGCTGCCCACTTTCAAAGCTCATCCGCTCACGATCCAGGTGGCGAGCTTAGCCAGTTTCGGTAGCAGCGTCATCGGCTTGTGCGAGTACAGTGGCACGACCCGGCGGGTGACTTTCTCACCCAACTTCTGGAACTCGGTTTCAGACACTCAAAAAGAACTACTCACCCATCATGAGCTCGGCCACTGCATCCTGGGCCGCGCCCATCGCAACGACCTACTCACGGGCGGAGCCTACGCGTCAATCATGTATCCAATCATCATGAGCACGGCGTCGTACAACTCCAACTACGACTACTACCAAAAGGAGCTTTTCACCTGGAGCGCGACGGCGGCCACGGCCAGCGCAATCTCAAGCAATCGCCTCAGTCCGACCGACGCTACCGAGAATCCCAATCAAAGCGGGCGGCACATCTGTAACGGCGTAAGCAGCTTTTGAGCTTTTAAAGTCCTGACAGGGGTCCGGACGGGCCCCCACTTGATCAAACCCGGACCCCGTCAGGCACCAAGCTCAAGCCCATCAGCCCGACGCGAGGATTCGATACTCTCGGATCGCGCCCTGGGTTTCCACTTCGATCTCCTCACCGACGCGAGCGCCGGTGAGCGCTTCGCCCAACGGCGCCTGCGGCGTGATCACAGAAAGCATCACGCCATCGATCGAGACGGAAATACCCCCGCCCATCGCGGCCAACAAATATCGAACCTTTTTGCCCGAGCTTACCAGTTCCACCAGGCAGCCGGGACCAATCACACCGCCCGTCGCAGACGGTTCAGTCGCGAGCTGGCGGAAATAGGTCATCATCTGCTGAACGTGAAGTGCCCGTTCGGCCTGCGCGCCCGCAAGATACGAAGCCTCTAGCCCGCGGGTATCATATTGATCCTCAGGCTTGCTCTCTTCATGGGTCGCGGCCTCTCGGGCCGCACGCGCGGCTTCGGTCAGATTCGAAAGCTCCGCTTGAAGCGTTTCAGCGATCTGCGCGAGGACTCGCTTCCTATCTGGCAGGGAGCCCGGCAAGTTACTTCTTTCCTCCGGCTTTCTTGCCTTCCATCGCCTTCTTCAGGGCATCCCCGAAGGCGCCCCCCAAGGTGCCCAAGCCGGCATTTCCACCGCCTTGGCTCTTCTGGGTGTTCTTCCAGTCCTGCCAATCCTGATCGCTTTCGTCACCGGCGCCGCCTTCGCGCGGGATCTGTAACGAAACTCGGCGCTCGGCCTGGCGGACATCACGGATGCGGACCATCAGCTTCTGGCCGGCGGTGAGCGTCTCGTGGGTTTTCCCTGCCTTCTTCAGGCTGTCCACTTCCCCCATCGGGAGTAGGCCTTCGATGCCCGGCGCGAGTTCGATGAATGCCCCGAACTTCGTCATGCGCGAGACCTTGCCTTCGACCACATTACCCGCACGCACCTGCGCCGGGAGATTATCCCAAGGCTGTTCGCCCGCTTCCTTGAGCGAAAGCGAGATCCGAGCGCGAGACCCGCGGCCGGGAACTTCTTCGTTCTCGATCTTCATGATCTTGACCTTCACGTCTTGGCCAACCTGCACCACTTCGGAAGGATCCGCGACGCGCGACCAAGCTAGCTCGGAAATATGAGCCAAGCCCTCAAGACCAGGGGCCAGCTCGACGAAAGCGCCGAACTTCTCGAGTCGCTTGATTTTTCCATCGACCAGGTCGCCGGCCTTGTGATCAGCCAGCCAGGATCCTTCGGCCATGTCATTCTGCTCGTCGAGCAGCTTGCGGCGCGAGACTACAATATTGCGGCCCCCTTCCGAGAACTGGGTGATCCGAAACTCAAATCGATTTCCGACGTAATCTTCCGGAGTCTCGATGCGCGCAATGTCCATCTGACTGATCGGGCAGAACGCGAGCTTGCCGCGAATCGAGACGCGGAAGCCCCCTTTGCAGACCTCGGCGACCCGGCCTTCGACCGGCAACATCATGTCAAAGGCGTCCTCGAGATCGTCGGCGATATTCTTTGCGGTGGGCTTGGGCGAGAGGCGGACATCGGTCCCCTTCACGGCGGTCACGTAGAGGTCCAGCACATCGCCGGCCTTATAGGGCATCTTTCCTTCCGCATCGATCAGATCACGAAAGGATACCACGCCTTCCGCCAGCTGCCCACCGGCCCCCGTCGAGACAAACACGTCTTCTTTACCCAGAACCAGGATCTCGCCCTTGATCTTGTCGCCCACGTTGAGACGCGGCTTCCCGCCTTTGCCCGTCCCTTTAAAGGACTCATTGAGCATCGCTTCGAATTCGGCCGCGCCCTTCTTCTTGCGCTCGGCCTCTTCGCGTTCCTGGCGCTCCTGAGCTTCGTCGTTCTGATCTTCACCCTGGTTCTGGTTGTCCCAATCGTTCGCCATCGTGTCCTTACCCTTTATGCCCTTTCAAAACCTTGAGCGCGGCAGTCTCGCACGGCTCGAAAGCTGTGGCAAGCGGCCCGATTGCCCATTATGCTATTTCCAAATGAGCTCCTCCGCCGGTTCCGTCAAAGTGATCGTCTTCGCCCTTTTGGCCAATCTAGGCATTTCCCTCGCCAAATTCGGAGGGGCCTTTGTTTCAGGAAGTGCCTCCCTCCTGGCCGAGGCGATTCACAGCCTGGTGGACTGCACCAACCAAGTGCTCCTGCTTTTTGGAAGCCGCGCCTCACAAAAAGCGCCGACAGACCAGCACCCTTTGGGCTACGGGCGCGAGGCCTTTTTCTGGTCGTTTATCGTGGCCATCTTGCTGTTTTCTTTAGGCGGAGTTTTCGCCATCTATGAAGGCTTGCATCACCTCTCCCATCCCGAGGAGATCCGCTCTCCAATGCTCAGCCTTGGCATTCTTGTCATGGGCATCTTCCTCGAGTGGATCTCCTTCTCTGCCTGCATGAAGGAGATTCGACTCAACAATCCATACGGAAGCCTGACGCAGTGGTTTCGCAAAACCACGGCCGCCGAACTCCTCGTCATTTTCACGGAGGACGCCGCGGCGATGTTCGGCCTAGTGATCGCGGCCTTGTGCATCAGCTTAGCCTGGATCACCGGCGACCCTGCCTGGGACGCCCGAGGCTCGATCCTGGTTGGGTCGTTGCTGGTCGTTGTCGCAGTGCTTCTCGGCCATGAGATCAAGTCCCTTCTGATCGGCGAAGCCCCCTCTAACGACCTCCGCCCCGTACTGGACGAGCTGGTGGCCCGCCACATCCCGGGAGGTTCCGTACTCCGGATGATCGCGCTCCAAGTCGGCAATCACGAAATTCTGCTCTCCTACAAGATTCACCCGGGCAGCCTCAACGACTCCCGCTCTCTGATTAACGCGATCAACACCCTGGAGGCCGAGGTAAAAAAGCGCGTCCCCGAGATCCGCTGGCAATTCGTCGAGCCGGATTACGAGGCCTGACCTTTCTGAAGCGGCCCGGGCAGCGGCGACAAGACTTCCATTTCCTGGCGTAACTGCGTCCTCCAATGCTCAAGCTCCAGGAGTCGGCGCCTGGCTTCATTCAACTCGCTCTCTAACGCCTCCTTCTGTTGCTGCCGTTCAGACTGCTGACGGGTAATTTCCGACAGCCGAGCCTCCTGCTTGCGTCTTCGCGTTTCATTGCTCCCCGCTGCCTCGCTTGTCGATTCCCGCAGTCTCTGTTGGTCCGCGCGCTCTTCCCAACGTCTCTGTCTTTCTTCAAGGGCTTCCGTCGCCATCGCCTCGCGCGTCAAAATTTCCGCCTGGGCGCGCAGGTCCGCGAGTCGCCTCTGCTCCAAGGGCGCCCGCTCCTCCATCGCCCGCAGCTCATCGGTGAGGACTCCCGTGTCCCGCTGTTTCTGAATGGCTGTCTGCATCCGTGCCACTTGCGCTTCCTGCAGCCGTAAGGCATTGCGAGTCCGCTCCAGTCGATCCTTTCGCGCCTGCCCATCGACCGCCCGCTCCCGTTCCTGCGCGGCGTAGCGGGCAAAAATCTCAGACCGAGCCTCCGCCTCGGTCTCTTCCTGCGACTTGGGGACCATCGCCAATTCCGCCTCAAGTACGGCTCTTTCCGCTCTCAGTCCTTCATCGGTCGAAGAGTCGCTCATTCGGTCCAACTCCTGCGAGCGTTCCCGAAGATAAGCTTCCTCATCGGCGATCTGTGTCCCGACCTCCTCCAACCGACGGGAAAGCTCCCCGCGGCGACGATCACGCGAGTCTTCGGGCACCGGACGAATCCCCGGCAGCATCGCCGGCCGCGCGCCCCCCAACCGAGCCGGCGCCTCGCCCGGCCGCCCGGTTTCGCCGCCCGCGCCCGGCCCGACCGGATACGTGCCCCTCAAATACCAGGCCGCGCCGAGCAGCGAAGAAACGACCGCGACAAATGCCAGGGGCCCCGCCTTAGGCATAGGGGCATTTCAAGTAGCAATCCTCCGGCCAAAGGAAGTCGTCGCGCATGCGCGATGCATAATTTTTACATGGAGGAACTTTATATGGCCACACTCAAGAGTGCTTTAAACACCATCCGCAATAGCACGTTCGGCAGCTGGCTTTACCGGCGATTTTCCGGCGGGCACGAGGGGATGGAAAACCGGACCGACTATTTTCCAACAGACGTCACCGCACCAGGGTCCGACTCCGGGCGGCGGAGCGAGGGATTGAACAGCGGAATGACGTCCGGCACTCCGACCAATCTGAAGGACGAGTCAGATCTCGTGCTCCACACTTCCGGCGGCGAGATGCCGGACGTGAGCCAGTCGCGCGCGGCCGGATCGACTTATGGCGGGCCCGATTCCGTCATTCCAGCGGACAGTAGTACAAGCTCCAGTAAAGGCATCAGTGAAGACATCAAAGAAGAGAGCGAAAAAAAGGCCGCGTGAATGCCTCGTTTTTCCCTTGCTAAAGGCTGAGCCTACAAAGATGGAAAGGTGGGCTCAGCCGTAGCGGATCCCGTCCAACGGATTGAGGCGGGCTGCGCGGCGGCTCGGATAAAGGCAAGCCGCCAGCACGATCAGGACGGCGCAGATC
>CAYXVB010000134.1:0-9893 GCA_964467785.1 uncultured Bacteriovoracaceae bacterium | reverse complement strand
GGGATCGTCACTCCTTCGAAATTGGCCGAGGGCTCGGTCGAGGACTTCATCCGGATCACAAGTAGCCCCCCGTCGGGCACCTTTTGCCGCGAGAGCGTCACTCTTCCGACCGTGACAGGCTTGTTAGAACTGGTTTCGGCTTCGCTCTGGGCAACTTCGGGTTTGGACGCATCCCCTTCGGGGCCGGGCACCGTTTTGCCCGGACTGCCGCAGCCTCCAAGCGCGAACATCGCCGCGATCATTCCGACCACCGCCGGTTTGCCAGACCTAAACGCCTTGGACTGTTGCTTCGCCGTCATGGAACATCACCTTTAGTTGGGTGCCGCTCCGAACTTCCGAAGCGCTGCGCACCAGTTTACCGGGTTTCCCGCCCGAGTCTCCGGACTCCCGAACGATCGCATAGCCGCGCTCAAGCACCCGGAGCGGCGACAGCGCGTCGAGCTTGCCGGCGAACTGTTCCAGCCGAGATCTACGCTGCTCCAGGCGCTGCCGCATCGCGCGCTCGAGTCGCATGGAGAGATCATCGCAACGCTGGGCCTGTTCGCGCAAGCGGTCCCGGGGGCTAATCACACGCGCGGCGATCAATTCGAGCATGCGGCCACGATTGGACAGATCGCGCAGCATCGCGCTTTCCATCCGGTCGCGCCAGTCCGCCAGGCGGCTCGAGGCGTCGAGCCAGTGGCCACTGACGATCTCGGCGGCGGCCGACGGGGTGGGCGCGCGCAGGTCGGAGACGAAGTCCGAGATGGTGAAGTCGATTTCGTGCCCCACCGCCGAGATGACGGGAAGCCGGCAGGCGGCGATCGCCCGCGCGAGGCCCTCGTCATTAAAGCACCAGAGGTCCTCCATGCTGCCGCCCCCGCGAGCCAACACGACAAGATCGCCGAGAGAAAATTTCTGAACGGCCGCCAGGCCGCGGATCAGCTGGCGCGGAGCCTCGTCGCCCTGGACAAGCGCGGGGACAACGACCACGCCCAAGTGCGGAGCGCGCCGGCGAAGGATGTTGAGCATGTCCTGAATGACCGCCCCTCCGGGCGAAGTGATCACGGCGATTCGGCGCGGAAATGGCGGAAGCGGTCGTTTACGGGCCGGATCAAAAAGCCCCTCAGCCTGCAGCCGGGCCTTGAGCTGCTCAAACGCGAGCGTCAGGGCGCCCGCCCCCAGTGGCTCGATCTGATCGACGGAGATCTGATAATTGCCGCGAGGCGGGTAGACCGAGATCCGTCCCCGACAGATCACTTGGAGTCCGTCCTTGAGCTCGAACGGCCGGCGACGACTCCCCCACCCGAACGCCGCAGCCGAAATCGTCGCGCCAGCGTCCTTGAGCGAAAAGTAGAGATGCCCCGAAGATGCGGGGCGACAGTTGCTCACTTCGCCCTGCAACCAGACTTCTTGAAATGAAGGCTCAAGCACCCCTCGAATCCGCGCGGTCAGCTCGGATACCGTCAGGGGCTTGGGACGCTGCGGGACGGAGGGACCGCTCCCCGGGCCGGGGGCAGCACCGCCGCCGGCGGAACCGTAAGAAAAAAGCGGCAACCCGTTCTCCTTGGAGGAGGATGAGTTGCCGCCTTTTGAAGATCCCGAACGAGAGACCATCTCCGGCTTACTGCGCGCTCTTTCCGTCGTTTCCGACAGCGAGCTTGCGGAAGATCTCGTAGGACTTGAGGTAGCCCAGGGCTTCCTTGACTTGGAAGTCTTCCTTGGGGTTCATGCGGATCGGAGCGAGCTCGTCTTCCTCGGAGGCCGCAGAGCCCTTGCCCGCGTCCTTGCCGCCCTTTTTGCGACCGGAGTCCTTGCCGCCCTTGGCGATCGCCTCGAGCTCCTCGCGCTTGTATTCGACGCGGTTCTCCTTCTTGGAGTCCTTGCCGTCCTTGTCCTTGCCATCGGAGTCCGAATCCGTGTTGACCATGTGACCTTTCAGGTCCTTTTCGCGGAAGTAATCCGTCTTGCGACGAGCTTCGCTCAAAAGCTTGGGGTCGAAATCATCCAGCAGGATGTCCGGCATGACGCCCTTTTCCTGGATACTGCGGCCGCTCGGAGTGTAGTAGCGCGCGATCGTGAGCTTGAGGCCCAGGTCGTTGCCCAGGTCGATCACCGTCTGCACCGAGCCTTTGCCGAAAGTCGGCTGGCCCATGATGATCGCGCGATGATGGTCTTGCAGGGCGCCGGCCACGATCTCGGCCGCCGAGGCGGAGCTGGAATTAACGAGCACCGCGACCGGGAAGTCCTTGCGAGCATTGCCCTTGACCGCGTATTTCACTTCCTTCTGGTCCTTGTTGCGGCCGATCGTGGACACCACGACGCCGTTGTCGATGAAGAGCGAGGAGACCTCGACCGCCTGGTCGAGCAGGCCGCCCGGGTTGCCGCGCAAGTCAAAGACCAGGCCGCGGAGCTTTGACTTCTTCTCAAAGTGCTCGAGCGCCTTCTTGATGTCGGCCGAGGCGCTCTCATTGAAGCTAGTCAAGCGCACGTAGCCGTACTGCGGCTCGAGCTCCTCGGATTTCACGGACTGGATCTTGATGATGTCGCGCGTGATGGAGATGTCGCGGACTTTTTCCCAGCCATCGCGATAGATCGCGAGCGTCACGTCCGTGCCGCGCTTGCCGCGCATCTTGGACACCGCCTCGACGAGGCTCATGCCTTTGGTGGACTCGTTGTTGATCTTGACGATGCGGTCATTTGCCTTGAGGCCAGCCTTCCAGGCCGGAGTGTCTTCGATCGGCGCCATGACGGTCAGGATATTGTCCTTCATGCCGATCTCGATGCCGAGACCGCCGAACTTTCCGCTGGTGTCGACCTTCATGTCGCGAAAGATCTCGGGCGTCAGGAAGTTCGAATGCGGATCGAGGGTCTCGAGCATGCCCTTGATCGCGCCCCAGACGAGATCGCGGTTCTTGACGGGCTCGACGTAGTTCCCTTCGACGAAGTGAAGCACTTTTTGAAAGAGCTCGAGATTCTCGTATCGCTCCGCGGTCGAGGTGGGGACGCCTTTGGCGCCATCCTTCGCCGAGCCTCCGCCAGCCGCGAGAATGAGGGAGTCGGCCTCCGCGGTCGAGATCATCACGTGACGCGTGATCGATTTCCCGGTGGCGACGCCCAATCCGGAAACGCCGAGCACAAGTGCGGAGATTGAAACCTGGAGGGAGATCTTCTTGAGCGTTTGAATCATGCCTTACAGGCTAAACTAATTGGCAACCCACTGCAACGGGTTCACAGCCACGTTTCGCGCGCGGATCTCGAAATATACCGGAGTCCCGGAGTCATCCGCCACGCCGATATGCTCGCCCGCCGCCACCGCCTCGCCGGCCTTTTTGGCAAGCGAGCCGAGCTGCGCGCAAAGCGAGTAAAAATGCTCTCCGTGGTCGATGATCGCCACCTTGCCGTAACTGGGCAGCTCGCCCGAAAACGCGACTTTTCCGGCGGAGATGGCGCGGACCGGCTCATTTTTGCCGGCCGAAAGCTCGACGCCCTTCTTGAAGATGTAAAGCCTCGACTTGGGATCATAAGCACGCCCGAACGCGGTCAACACCTTGGCGCCACCCACCGGGAGCGGAAGCCTGCCCTTGAGCCTGGCGAAAGCACCGTTATTCATCGCCTTGGATGCGGCGCGCTCCGCCTCGGTGGCCCGCTCAAGCTCGATGCGGGCGTTGAACTCGCCGATCAGGCTCTCGACCTGTGCCTCGGCGCTCTTAAGGAGCCGGTAGTTCTCAAGCTGCGCCACCCGCTCTTCGTGGTTCTTTTGAAGCATGTCGGCTTGGATCTGCCGGTTGAGCTCGAGCACGCTTTCCTTTTCGAAGAGATCTTGGAACAGGTAGGCGAGCTGCTGCTTCTCTTCCTGGATGCGCGTCTCGAGGTTCTCGGCATCAGCAAGATCCACCTTAAGAATCTCGATCTCGCGGATGCCGCGGCTGGTCAGATTGGCCAGAATTCGCCTTCGTGGCGCTTCGATCCGCTCCGATTCGAGAACCGGCATCGCGTAGACCTTGCGGGTCGGATCCTCGTCAGTGCCCCGCTCGATTGCCATGAGAAAACGGCGTACGGACTTCTGCTGCTCGACGATCTTGGAGTTGAGGCTGGCGCGTCGAGTCTCCAACTCGCGCACGGTGCCCTCGAGATCGGTCAGGCGCTGCTTGCCCAGGTCCCGCTCCTCGCGCTGGAGTCGGATCAACGCCTCGATCTTTTTGAGATTGCCCTTGGCGTGCTTCTGGTTCCGCGATGCGTCGATGAGGACTTTCTGCAGGGAGATGATCCGGGTCCGGATCTCATCGAGTCTTCGGACGAGACCGGAATTGCGCCCTCCGCTCGCTGGAACGGGCGCTCCCCAAACGGGCATCACAAGCAACGTGGCCAGTCCAGCGACACCGGCGACGCGTACTGCGTGAGATATAAAGGTGGACGAACTGCGCATGGGGCCTTTCACCGATTCCTAAGGGACGCCTTCTGCGACCCCGTGGCGCTCAGCAACGTGCCGAACAACCCGGCCATCAGTCCGATCGAGCAGCCGGCAGCAAAAAGCAGGAACGCGAACTGGACCGGCAACGATGGCATTTCCCGCAGAAGCGGAGAAAGCGAGCGAATATGACGCGCAAGCCAGGCGCCCCCCGTGAGCCAGCCGACGCCGGCCATGAGGCCTCCGGCCAAACCGACCGCGAGTCCCGAGAGTATTCCGGGAAAACGCAGCGTGACCTCATGCCCGCCCCAAAGCCGCAGGAGCGCGACGATCTCCCGGTGCAAGAAGGAGTTCATCCGCGAAAGATGGATCAACCCCGTGAGCAGCGCGAGGCAAAGCCCGAGGGCGAGTAGCCGCGCGACCCAGCGCAAGGTCGAGAAGGCGCCGAGCACGTGTTGATATCGGTCCTTGGAGGTCTCCGCCGACTCGATGCCCTGCACACCTCTGACGGCGCCGATCGCGTTGTCATTGAAGAAGCCGGAGATCGAGACATAGCGCGGGACGATCGTGGTGAGCTCGGCGCCGAGATCCTCGAGCTCGCCGCCCAGATCCGGATAGGAACCTTTGAGCTTCTCGACAAATTTGCTCCGGTCGACAAACTGCACGTCCGCCGCGGACTGCGAGACGGCATGGGCGCCAAGCGCAGTGCGGATCGAGTCGACCACGCGGGCTTCCTCCTTAGCTTCGACGTCGGGCGCGAGGTACGCCGTGATGACCTGCTCATGTTGCAGGCGCGAGAGCACCGGGCGCAAGCCCTGCTGCATCCAATAAAGAAATCCCGCCAGCAGCAGCAAGAATCCCACCGCGAGCGAAGAGAAGATCTGGCTGTACGGAGCCAGGCGCCAAGGGCGCAGCGAAAGCTTCAGTAAAAGCATGCGGTGGCCTCCTCGATGGCAAGCCTGCCGCCGCTCAGCACGGCGCATTTCTTCCGGACTCGACGCACGATCTCGCGGTCATGGGTGGCGACGATCACGGTCGCGCCCCCCGCGTTCGCGCGCATGAAGAGATCCATCATCGACCAGGTGAAATCCCGGTCCTGCGCGCCTGTCGGCTCGTCCGCGACGATGAGCTCGGGCTGGCGTACCAGCGCGCGGGCCATCGCCACGCGCTGAGCCTCGCCGCCGGAGAGGGTGGAGGCCCGCTTTTCGCGTTTGTCGGCCAGACCGAGACGCTCAAGGATCTCATCGATGCGGCCGCGCACCTCGGCGGTCATCCTGGTGCGCCCAGCCAGCGAGATCGAAAGCGCGACGTTGTCGGCCACCGAAAAGTCCGGGATGAGGCGCACATCCTGCGGGACGAACCCCAACACTTGGCGGATCGAGCGCAAGGTCGTGGGAGAAACGGTGCGAATATCGTAACCGAAGAGCGATAGGCTGCCCGAAGTCGGCGCCTCCTCCGTCGCGATCATCCGGAGAAGCGAAGACTTGCCCGCGCCGCTCCCGCCGACCACATACATGAACTCGCCTTTTTGGAGCTCGAAGCTCACATCATTTAAAACCCGGTCCTGACCGTGGTAGTATTTCGAGACATGCGTGAGCTGAAGCATTCGGTCCCCTCGATTCCAGACGATAACATAACTTCGGACGTGGAACCAAAACGGGGAAATCCGGGATCGGAATTCGGCGCACGCCGGGAATCAAATTTTTGACGCCATGCTAACACGCACACTCAGTCCTTCGAATCGCCCGCTCCTCATGCTGCTTCGAGACCCGGCCTTCAAGCGCGCGGCCTGGCTCGGGGCCGGATACTTTGCCTGGGTCCTCGTCTATCGACTCCTGACCCTGAGCTTTGTCACTTACATCGTGACGATTTCGAGCGACCGGCCTCCCGGCTTCGAGGACGTGACCGAAGCCTTGAGTGCCAATGGCCTTTGGTTGACCGCACTTGGCTCGCTCCTCTTTCTTGGGCTCGTGCAGCTCCTCAACCCACTTCCGGATCGCGCCAATCCGCTCAGTAAACCCTCGCTCACCCGGAAAGGGATCCGCCGGGATCTAATACCCGGGCTCGCCCAAGGGGGCATTCTCGGCGCCGGGATCGTGGCCGCCTGCCTGATCAGCGGCGTGTACCATTACCTCGGCTTCTTCGTTCACTTCGAGCAGGTCCTGCTCGCGGCGGCCAACGTGCTGCTCCGGGTCGCCAGCCTCGTCGTCCTCGTTCACTGCGACGAGCGGATCTTTCGCGAGGGCATTCTCTTGAGCCTCCGAGACCTGCGCCTGTCCGACGATCCGACGAACTGGACCCAGCGATTCGCGGTGGCGGCGCTCACCACCTTTGCCTTTGTCGGGAGCAAAGCCTTCCAATTCGATCTCGGCACCGCGCACTACGTCACGCTCGCGCTCCTTTCGCTCGCGCTATCCCTACGGGTTCTGTCGGGTCGCGGGCCGCTCGAAGGCGCCGGACTCTGGGCCTCGCTCTTATTGGTTTTCCATCCTCTATTCGGATTACCTGTGCTCGGCAATGAGTTTGCCGGGATCATCTTGATCAAGTACCAGGCGACCGAAAGCGGCGTGGCCGAGTTGATGCGCTTTCTAACCGGCGGGGCCGGCGGCCCCCTTTCCGGGTTCGCCCTACAATTTTTGCTGATCTTGGATATGATACGAACCGGACTCCGCCTCCCGCGAAACTGAGGAAACCAAAATGCAGAACCCGACCGTCGCACAATCCAGTGTCTTCAGCCTGATCGCCCAATCGGGGCCCATGGCCATCCTCGTACTGATCCTCCTACTAGCCGCCTCCGTGGTGTGCTGGGCCATCATCTATTCCAAGTGGAAGCACTTCAAGACGGTGATGGCGGAAAATACCGACTTCCTCACTCTCTTCTGGCACGGCAAGACAATCGAGGACATCTTCGCGCAGAGCGAGCGCTTCACCACCTCACCCGTGGCCTCGGTGTTCCGCGCAGGAGTCAAGGAGCTCAAAAAGCTTTCGACCGACGAGCTGCAATCCGCGGGCGTCGAGAAGATCGACAACATCCAGCGCGCTCTCGTTCGCGCTTCCAACGCCGAGGTCGCGTCGCTCGAAAAAAACGATGGCTGGCTCGCCACCACCGCGAGCGCGGCGCCCTTCGTGGGCCTTTTCGGCACGGTCTGGGGGATCATGAACGCGTTCCAGAACATCGGCGCGAGCGGCGCGGCCAACCTGGCAGTGGTCGCGCCCGGCATCTCCGAAGCGCTCATCACGACCGCCACGGGCATTGGTGCCGCCATCCCGGCGGTAATCGCCTATAATCACTTCCTCGGCCAGATCAAGCGCGTGTCGATCGACATGGAGTGCTTTTGCCAGGACTTCGTCAACATCATCCAGCGCAGCGTGCTCGCGCAAAGCGCGTTAAACGCCCAGGCCCGCTCCAGCGCCAGCGCATCCACCGAAAAGGCGGGAATCTAAGCCATGGCCTTCAACTCCCGGTCCGCGGGAAGCAACACGACGCTGGCCGAGATCAACGTCACCCCGCTGGTCGACGTGTTGTTGGTGCTCCTTATCATATTAATGGTCAGCGCGCCGATGATGCAGCAGGGAATCCAGGTCGATCTACCCAAGGCGAATGCCGGCTCCCTCAACGACACGCCTGATCAAGTGGTACTCACGGTCACCAAGAGCCGCCAGATCCTGTTCAACGGGCGCGCCCTCGAAGTCGGCACTTTGCGTCCGAGACTTGAAGCCATGGTCGCGGCCAAACCTGGACTCGAAGTCTTCATCCACGCCGACCAAGCGGTGCCTTATGGTGTGATCGCGCAAGTGATGGCCGAGGTGAAGCGCGCGCGTGTCAATCGCCTCGGGCTCGTGACCGAACCCGGAGATCCGAACCAGAAGATGTGACCCCGATGGACTTGACCGCGGACCTCAACAGCACCTCCGCTCCAACTCCGCCCGGTTCGGCGCTCCACTCGCCGATGCCACCGCGCAATCGTCCTTCCACGCCCCAGGAAAAGGATTTTTCCCGAAGCATCCGCTGGTCCCTCATGCTTCATGGCGCGGCGTTAGCCGTGCTGCTGGTCCACAGCCTCGTCTTTCCCGGCAAACCCCGCCCGCTCGCCATCACTCCGACCCTACGGGTCGACGTCGTCGGCCTGCCCGACCTGCTCAAAAACCAGCTTCCCACCTCCGCACCGCCGCCGTCTTCGGATCAACTCTCCGAAAAGCTCAAAAGCGCCGCGCAAGACGCCAAAGACATCAAGAGCAGCGTGAACCCGAAACTCCCCCCGGCGCCCAAAGCGCCCGTGTCCGAACGAGCCGACCCGGATGAGCTAGTGCTCAAGCCCAAGACCGTCCAGGACAGAGATCGCTCCAAGAAAAACCGAAGCGCGCTCGACCGCATCCGCTCGCTGGTGAAGGTGTCCAACGACACGCACTCCGCCGCGCCTTCCAAGAATCAGGGCACCCGACCCGGCATGCTCATCAAGGGCAATGCCATCTCTCGAGGAACGAGTCTGACAGGAGAAGCGCGCGAGGCTGCGGTGGCCACCTACTATGACGCGCTCCGCGACCGACTCCAGGAAAACTGGGCCCTTCCAGTCTGGCTCACCCGGCAGAACTTTTCCGCACGCGTCCATCTCCTCATTGACGCGCGCGGAAGCATCAAGTCATTCCGCTTCGTCAAACCCTCCGGAAGCGAGAAGTTCGATGATGCCGTCAAAAAAACGCTGAATGACAGCCAACCTTTTCCCATTCCGCCCGAAGGCATCGCTTCGTCACTCCTGTCGGATGGAATTTTGGTCGGCTTTCCCCTATGATCGTCTGCATGGTTTCCATGCACCGCACCCTCAGGATCAGGTCGCCCCTCGCGGGCATGCTGTTCGCCGCAACGGCGAGCGCGCTCACGTTTCCTCTGCTGCCGCTTTCTGAAGCCCGTGCCGCTTCGGGTTCGAATGAGCAGCCCTATATTCCGGTCGGCACCGCGCGCACCAAGAAAACGGTGATCGCGCTTCCCGAGTTCACCGCCTCTGGCGGGGCCGAGTCCGTCGCGCGCACGCTCAACGAGACCGTGGCCAACGACCTGGCCTTCATGGATATCTTCAAGTTCCTGGGCTCCGCCGCTTTCCCCGAGAAGTCCGGCAACCTCAAGCCCGAAAACGCGACGCTCACCGAGTGGTCGAAGTCCGGCGCCGAGTTCCTCGTCAAGGCCGGCGTCACCCTCGAGGGTGGGAATGTCGCGCTCGAAGGCTACCTCTACGACACCGCGGGCAACAAACGCGTGCTCGGCAAGCGCTTCGTCGCCCGCCAGGCCGATGCCCGCACCCTCGCGCACACGTTCGCCAACAACATCGTCAACTCCCTCACCGGGCTTCCCGGAATCTTCCTCACCAAGATCGCCATGTCCTGCGAGCGCTACGGCCGCAAGGAGATCTACGTGATGAACTTCGACGGCACCGACATCAAGCAGATCACCCGTCACGGGTCAATCGCCTTCGGGCCGGCCTGGAGCCCGGACGGCAGCAAGATCGCG
>CAYXVB010000133.1:0-9936 GCA_964467785.1 uncultured Bacteriovoracaceae bacterium | reverse complement strand
GCTTTCACCCTAACTGCATACCATATCCGGCTTTACCAATGCACTAATTAGTAACTGCGATTTTTCTCACTCTATTTCGCGCTTCCATTCGCGCGATGGGACTTCCCTGGATCGCCTTCGCTCGTACGACCGCGATCGCGCTGATCGGGCTGATCGCGCTCGCCCAAGGGGGCGGACTGCTGCTCAACGCCAAGTTTCCGTTGAGCCCGCCTGAGATCAAGGAAGTCCGGGTCCTGGATCGATATACTACACGCAGGAAAAACACGACGACCCGCTGGATAGTGGTGGAATCGCCGGACAAAGCGTGGCTTCCCGGCCAGACCACTGTGCGTGTCCGAGCTTCGAATGAGGACTATGAACTAGCCCGTCCGGGCAAAAGCATCGCCGAGATCTCCTATCAAAACGGCATGCTCGGACTACCCATGTATCTCGGTATGAAACTGGTGGATAACTCGATCCAGCGTTGATTGCGCGCAAGCTCATTACGGCCCATCCTGCGAATTCCAAGCAGGAGTGTCACCGAATACACATTGTGGCAGAGCGGATTTTTAGTGATCCTAGCTCCTGAGGGGTAATCATTCATGTCGAAACCTTGGGGAACGGGTCTCGCCGCCGTTGTCATTTCTATCGGTTTGAGTGGTTGCCTGGGCAGAAGCACGAATCTGCAGGAGACGGGGAAATCCCCGGCCGATGCGGGCATCTTTGGAATCCGCAATACGGAGATCGCGCTGACTTCGTCGACCGGACGCCATTTCGGCTATTATGCCGGCGCGATGTGGCCGGAAAATCACATTACCGCGCTGGCAAATCGATCGAGTTTCGTCTTCGTCTACGGCTCAGACTACGAGGCAAAGCTCGTCCAAGCCCGGTCGCTTGGCTTAAAGGTCATACTGAGCGTTCAGCCCTTTTTCTACGGGGAGGCCGCCCGCATTCGATCCGATTTCCAGCAACAGTGGGAAACCGCTCGACAGGCGATCGCTCCATACAGAGATACAATTCTGGCTTTCTACACGCTGGACGAACCCTATCTCAACGGGGCGATTGCCGGCCTACCCGTTAACCAGACCTTGGACAATTTGGAGTTGGTCGCAAAGACCGTCAAGGCGAGTTTTCCGGGAATTCCGTTGGCGATGACGGAAGCTTATAGCCACGTCAGCGCTCAAATGGTCCTACCTCCCAGTTACGACTGGTTCGGTTTTGACTGCTATTCCGGATTTGATTCCTGTGGTGAAAACGTCGCTGGACTCGGAATTCGTTCCATCCCGCAAATGTATGGGATTCTCAAATCCAAAGTCCAGGCCCTCAATCAGGCCGACGGGAAGCACCGAGGCCTCGTGCTCTTTCCTCCGTCGGCCTATCATGCGAAGTCCGGTGTCACCGAAGCCCAACTCATTGATATCGCCGACAGGTACATACAGCTCATCAGATCCGAACCCATGGTCGTCGCCGTGATGCCTTTTCTTTGGCACACCTTCACCGAGGGCAACGGGCAATGGATCGGCCTAAGAGACTCCGGCCCCGCGCTCAAAAACAAGTACCTGGAAATGGCAAATGAAGTATTGAGCGGGACCAGCACGCCCAACCCGACGCCTACTTCCTGTTCGACCCCTGCATTTTCAGGGGGCAGCCTGTCCACCCGCACCGTCGCCCCTTTGGGCGGATTCACATTGTCCTGCGACTACGGCAACGCCAATTCAAGAGTCTATCCGATGGTATCGTCAGGAAGCTGCTCATTCCTGCGGTTTGCAGGCACGGCGGCACAATTTAGCTGCACGGCTCCTGATGCGATCGGCGATTATGCCGTCGGCTGCCAGTTGGGCGCAAACCCGGCCGCAAATACCTGCGCACGCAATGATTCGCTAGGCAACTTGAGCGTTAGAGCGCCTTCACCCACTCCTTGCTCCACCCCGACATTCTCGGGGGGCAGCTTGTCCTCACGGCTTGTCGCTCCGTCTGAGAATTTCATCGTATCGTGCAATTACGGCAGCGCTTCGAACCGGATCTATCCAGTTGTTCCGTCTGGAAACTGCGCCTTCCAGCAGTTCTCAGGCGCCTCGGCCCAATTCAAATGTACCGCTCCGTCGGCCGTCGGCGACTACGGCATCCTCTGTCAGCTCGGCGCGGATCCCGCTTCAAACACCTGTGCGAGAGCGGACTCATTGGGAAGCCTGAGCGTAAGGGCCCCCACGCCTACACCCACACCGACCTGCACCCCGCCCACTTTCCGCTCCGGGGGCCTTTCTTCGAACTCCGTCTACACGGGAGACGAGTTGGATGTGAGTTGCGACTATGGCCGGATCACGAGCTCGATCTCGCCGCTGGGCGGACCGACATGCCGGTTCACTTCCTTCGTCGGGACGTCGGCGAAGTTCAGGTGTACCGCTCCGTCAGTTCCGGGGTCCTACCCGATGAGCTGCATGTCCGCGGCGGACACCGCCTCTCGCACCTGCGCTCAAATTGATCCCATTGGCGCACTCAATGTAATCGCTCGCCCGACCTGCAATCAAGCCCCATGGCAGGGCGGCTCGGTATCCAAGACTTCGGTCGCCAAAGGAGAATCCTTCGTACTGAGCTGCAACTATGGAATGCAAACCAGTACAGTCTACCCGATGGTTTCGGGTGCCAGTTGCACGTTCGTTAGCTTCGTGGGGAACGAAGCGAAGTTCAACTGTGTTGCACCCTCGCAAGCGGGTACGCTGGAAGTTGGCTGCGCCTTTGGCGCAATTCCGTCCAAAAATCTTTGCACGCGCACCGATCGGGTCGGATCTGTGCAAGTAAGGTAGAAGATCGTTTCTTAACCGGACTCGCGTCAGAGCCGGTAAAGAACACCGATTGTGGCGTAGTGAAACCAAGCGAAGCTATAGACGGCTCCGCCACCACTTGAACCGCCTTCGACCATCCGGTAGCCGCCACGAAGTTGCAAGTCGGGACTTAGGTCATGCCCGAGCTGCAAGGTGACATCCTCGGCCCGACCTTGTGGGGCAGCCAAGGCGTCGGCGTCCACGATGAATGTCCACCCAGGATTGAAGCGCCAGTCGAGGGCGAAATTCAACAGAGGCACAAAACCGAGATCCGTCCGGGTCGCGGTCGTTGCGCCCTGAGTGAGGCGGATCTCCGCATCGCGGATCTTACCGGTGAAGCCGATCCGCATCGTCAACGCATCTGACTCGTGAAAGCGATACTGATAGCTCAGCCGATAGGAGTTGAATTTGTACAAAGCCTCGGTGGAGACCCCTGCGGCAAAAGTAGTGTTTTGGTAGGAGACTGCCGAAGTGGGCACGCCGTTCACGGTCACACTGAGGGGCGCAAGCAAGAGCCTGAGTCCGTGATTCTCAGAAAGCTGGTAACCCGCGTAAAACCTGTAGGCCGCGAAGGGTCCCTTGCCAAAGTCCGAGATGGCTAAGCGAGTGCCGGTGCTCGACGGGATCTGAACATCATTGTAGCTCTGCCAGGCGGGTCCGCCTTCGATCCAAAGCGAAAATGGCTTTTGCTGCGACTCCGAAGCCTGTGCCGCAGTCATTGCGCTGACGTGGACGCTTACAAGGACGAACGCGATTCGGATAAAGTGTCTCATAAGAATCATTCTATTCACGTGCGAACAAGGACGCAAGGGCGCTGGTAGGGAATCGTCTCATTTGATAAGCACGCCGAGTGACTCAAATCACCGGTAAAGCAAGTATCCACCGATATGCCGTGACCCAATCGCTCACGGAAATCACTTTGGGAAGCCTCCTGCATTCCTTTCATGTGCCGCTATCCGGTCATTTCCTTTCTCTCAATCAGTTTGCCGTACTGACCTGGGCCTCGCGCGAAACCCATGGACGAAAAGACGCGGTCGAAAGTTGCGGCAGCATCACCGCGGCGGCGGCGATTCTCAAAGCGCTTTCCCCGAGCGGAAAGCGCATCACTCCAATGCTCGCCATTTCCGTGCAGGGCCTGCTTTTCAGCCTCGGCGTCCTGGCCGCGGGTCCTACCTGGATGGGCGTCTGCTCGGGAGCAGCCCTCGCTTCGCTATGGGCGTTCTTGCAACCAGCGCTGCTGGCCTATTTCATCTTCGGCGACAGTTTGTTGGCTGGCATTGCAAAGATTTGGAGTGAAATCACTCTCGCCCTGGACATCCCCTCCTCCGCCGGCATCTGGCTCATTTCCTTCGTTTTCATCCTCAAGGCTGTCGCTTCGATCGTCACGGCCTCCGTCGCGTGGAAGTGCGCCAAAGGCTCCGAAAGCGCTTATTTGGATCACCTGCAAAGCTTGGCCGTCCGGGTTTTGCCCAAGCCCAAGGCATCCGCGATTTCACCCTGGAAAGGGGCTCTCCGGGACTTGCTTCAACCTGGCTTCTTGTTCGCTCTTTTCTTGAGCTTGGCGTTCTATGGACTTCGAGCCCGGCCCGATTTGGTCGGAGCGGGTATGATTTTTCTTCGAGGCCTGGCGCTCGGACTCCTGACTTTCTGGGCCTTGCGCGCAATACCGGCGGAACGAATCAGCGGCGCGCTCCATCGTTTTCCGAAACTTAGGACGACGGTCTCTCAGGCGCTGCGCGAGCTGTCACGAACCTGAAGCAGCTGCGCCACGATACTGATCGCAATTTCCGCCGGTTCGTTCGAACCGATCGGAAGCCCGATAGGCATGTGAAGGCGCTCGAGAGCCGTCTCCGAGATCCCTCGACCTTTGAGATCCGCGCGCATCTTCCTGGCTTTGACGTCGCTCCCGATCGCACCGATGTAGCGGGAGGAAGGAAAGGTGCGCAAAAGCTGCTCTAAAATCGGAAGATCAGTCGCATGCCCCTGAGTCATCACCATAAAATAGGACGCTGGATCCAAAGAAGGGACCAAAGCCGCGGGTTCGGCCAGGCAACGCGCTTCGATCTGCGCGGTGCGTGGAAACCGCTCGATCCATTCGGGCCTGGGATCCACGCACATGATTTGGCAATCCAACGGCTCGAGCGCGCGCACGAGGGCTTGAGCCACATGTCCTGCGCCAAAGATCACGATCTTCCAGGCGGCCGTCGTGCAGTATTCAAAAACAAAAGTGGCTTCGCCACCGCAAGACATGCCGATGTCGCGCTGAAGATTCCAAGTCACCAGCTCAGGAGCAAGTGGGTGCGAGGTGCTCGAATGCAGCCGTTCGCGCGCAACTTGGATCACCTTGGCTTCGACTTTTCCACCGCCAACTGTCCCTCCCTGAAGACCTTCAGCGGTGACGACGACTTTGGCGCCCGGATCCTGAGGCGCATGTCCGCGCGATGAAACCATGGTCACCACGGCAAAAGGCGTTCCGCTTCGAGTGAGCTCAGATGCGATTTCCCAAATCTTAAATGCAGACCTCATGAGTTTTCCCAGTTCCTGAAAAGATCAGGATCGATGGCGCGGAGGATTGCCTCCGAGGTGGCGGGTAGCTCCATGCGTGGATAACGTTGACGATAGGGATCGAGACCCTTGAGTGCGTCATGAGCGGCCGTCCAAACACTGATGGCCAAGAGGAGCGGTGGCTCGCCCACGGCCTTGGTGCCACGCACATTGACGGTATTTCCGGCATTGGGCAGCAGTTCCACCCGGAAGTCGCGCGGAGTGTCCTGAATGCTCGGGATCTTGTAGGTACTCGGCGCATGGGATAAGAGCGCGCCGGTCTTGTTGTAGAATAGCTTCTCGGTCGTGACCCAACCCATGCCTTGGACAAACGCTCCGGTCACCTGGCCAAGATCAAGCGCTTCGTTCACCGGACGACCCAGATCCATCAGGATATCCGTCCGAAGCACTTTGACTTCGCCGGTATCCTGATCGACGGACACCTCGGAAGCCGCTGCACCGTGGGTGAAATAGAGAAACGCATCACCCTTGCCTGTGATCTTGTTGAATGACAGCCCAGGAATTCGATAATGCGCGTACTCGGAGAGCGAAATGCGATTATAGTACGCCTCGCTCACCAAGTCCTCGAAACTGATGCTGCGTCCAGGCGCGCTCTCGCAGGTGACTTGTCCTTCGTGAAAACGGACTCCCCTAAAGGCATACACTCCGTCGATACCGGTCGTCCCAGCGTTGACTTCGTCACCGATTACGTCTTCCGGGACTTCGACTTCCGCTTCGGTTCCGAGCCCGGCTGTGTTGCGCGCCCATCTGTTTTCCGGGATATCCATGAGGCGGATCGCCAACCCTGAAAGACGCGACTTGATCTTTCGTACCGCGAGCAAGGCCGCCGCGCCGTTGAGATCCGTGCCGCTGGAGGCGGCAGTGGGCGAGGTATTGCCGTTTTTGTCCGTGGTTGTCGCCATCATGCGCACTTGAGCCCGAGGCAAGCCGAATTCGCGCGCAACGAGTTCGGCGATCCGGGCGTTCACGCCCTGGCCCATTTCGGTCGCGCCGGTCGAGACCTGTAGCGAACCATCCCGATGGACGATCACCAGGGCGTTGGCTTGATTGAGAAAGCGGGTAGTAAAGGAAATGCCGAACTTCACCGGGGTGAGCGATAGACCCCGCAATGGATCGCCCTTTTTGACCGCCAGGAGGTTACGTCGATCGATTTCAGCCCGACGCGCGCGGTAATCGCAGCTCTTTTCAAGCTTCTGAAGAAGCTCGGGCAGGCAATTGTTCTGGACCACTTGCCCGTAATGGGTGGTGTTGCGACCGCCTTCGTCGGTGTAACAGTTGATCTTTCGGATATCGAGCGGGTCTTTCTTCAAGGCATGGGCAACCTCCTCGATGATCCGCTCAATAGTGGCAACCCCTTTTGGCCCTCCAAATCCACGAAAGGCGGTGTGGGGATGGAAGTGGGTCCGGCAAACTTGGCCGCTCACGCGCACGTTGGGAATGAAATAGGCGTTTTCAGCATGGAGCATCGCTCGCTCCATGATCGACGTGGAAAGATCCGCGTACGCGCCGCCGTCCGAGTAAAATTTGACCTCGAGAGCAAGCAGACGTCCCTCATCGTCAAAGCCGACTCGGTAGTCATTTTGGAACGGGTTGCGCTTGCCGGTCATCACCATGTCGTCGTCCTTGTTCAGGATCAAACGCGCGGGCCGATTGAGCTTCCGAGCAACGAGCGCCGCATACGCCGCGAACGGCGCGGCCTGGGATTCCTTGCCACCGAACGCGCCACCCATCCGCTTGACGACGCAAACTACGTCTTTGGATGGGACTCCCAACGCGTGGGCCACGACGTGCTGCGTTTCGGTCGGATGTTGGGAGGAGGAATGGATTTCGAACTGACCGTCTTCGCGGGGATAGGCGATGGCCGCTTGGCTCTCCAGGTAAAAGTGGTCGGCACCCCGAATGACGATCTGGCCCTCCAGTCGATGAGGCGCGCTCTTCAGCGCGCTTTCGGCGTCGCCGCGCTCGATCTTGCGCTCACCGGCGATAAAAGATCCGGCTGCCTTTGCGGCATCGATACTGAGGACAGCGGGAAGCACCTGGTAGTCAACCCTGACTTGCGCCCGCGCATGGGCGGCTGCCTCACGGCTCTCCGCTGCGATCAGGGCCACCGCTTCGCCGACAAAGTGGACCTCGTCTTCCGCGAGCAAGGGCTGGTCTTTGAAGATCGTGCCCCAGAGATTCAAGCCCCCATCAGGAAACGCGTCCTTTGCCGTAAGTACGGCCAAAGCGCCAGGAACCAAAAGCGCATCCCGCGCATCGATTTTTCTGATCTTGGCATAGGCGTGGGGACTCCAAAGCACCTCGACAAACACCTCGTTCTGAAGACTGGGGCGATCGTCGATGTACTCGCTGAGACCGGTAACGTGTGTGTGCGCACTGTCGTGCGGGAGATCAGGTCTTTTCATATTGCTCCCTGAAGAAACGAAGCAGTAACTTCTCCGCCAGCACGCGCCTGTAGGCGGACGAACCTCGGAGGTCATCAAGGGGTGTCATTTCAGACCGGAGAGTGTCGATCCCGCGGGCGAGCACCTGCTCATCCAAGACCTGTCCTTCAAGAGCCTTCTCCGTTTTGCTTAAACGCAAAGGAGTCGCGGCGATTCCTCCCATAGCCAGTCGAATCCCTTCGATCCGGCCACGATTCACCTTCATTCGCATTGCCGCATTGACGGTCGAAATGTCTAGGTCTTTGCGTTGCGAAACCTTATAGAGCGCAAATCGCTCTTTCTTGAGCGGCAGATCAAACTCAAAATTCGCGATCAGCTCGCCTGCTCGAAGCGCCGTCTTTCTGTAACCTAGAAAGAACTTCTCAATCGGAACTTTGCGCATCCCTTTAGGCCCAGCGACGTTTACGGTAGTCCCAGCCACGAGAAGAAAGGGTGGCATGTCGCCAATCGGCGACGCGTTGCCGATATTACCCGCCAAAGTAGCGACATTTTTGATCTGCGGAGATGCGAATAGATCGATGAACCGCGCCAACTCCGGCAAAGGCTTCTTTGCGAAATTACGGAGCTCGCTCAATGTCACCCGGGCGCCGACGCGGACTTTGCCTTTCGGGAGCTTCTTGATTTCATAGAGCTCGGGAATAAGATGCAAGCTCATCGCCCGATCGATATTGAGTTTCCGCTTGTTTTGCAGAACTCCGAGATCGGTGCCGCCAGAAAGAATTCTAGCGCCAGGATTCTTTTTGAGAAACGTCGCGGCTTCTTTGAGCTTGGTGGGCGCAAACAGTTCAAAGCCATCACGCTGAAGATGTAGCGCCTTTTGAGTTACGCCACGCAACTCCTGGCTTTGCGCGCTAGAGACGTACCGCTTAGCCAACGGCACGCAGTCTTGAACCGGTATCGCGGATGCCGCGTCCAAAATGGGTTGATATCCCGTGCATCGACAGAGATTACCGGTCAGCGCGTTCTTGCTCTCCTGACATAGAAGGCGCGCATTGGATTTGTCGTCGAGTTTCTTTTCGACCAAACCGGTCAGGGCCATGACAAAGCCTGGTGTGCAGAATCCGCATTGACTGCCGTGGCACTCGACCATGGCTTTTTGCACCGGATGGAGATCTCTATCGGCCAACCCTTCGATAGTGACGAGAGAAGAGCCGTCCATCTGCGCGACCCGCGTGATGCAGGAATTGATGGGTAGAAAGCTTGCCTTGCCAGCTTTGCCACGCCCCGGAGGATGAAATCGCCTCAGCACGGTACATGCGCCGCAGTCCCCCTCGGCGCACACAATTTTGGTCCCGGTCATGCTCTTTCTTTGCCGAAGAAAATCGGCCAACATCATGCCTGACTCTGCGGCGCCCACTTCGATCTTTTGACCGTTCAAATAGAACAGCACTTGATCGCGTCGCGTGGATCGATTCTTCAATTGAACCCCCCATTGCCCCTTCAGGGTGAAGGGGAGACCATATCAATGGCGTGAGGAGGGGTCATCAAGATTCCAAGGCGGCACCGGGTTGCAAGGAGCTACCTCGACCTTGTGCCGAGGCTTGCATCGAAAGAGTAAACCCACCTGTGAAACGATGATGGGCGCGAAGCCTCTGTCCCGCGATCAGACAATAACCTTACCTGATCAATTCGCTCTAATGGTGGTAATCGCACCTCGGGGTACGGCAACTGGCACTTTAAGTTCAAACTGCTTTGACAGTCCGAGATACTCGGAGAGTAAGCTATTTATGACCTCAGTCACGTATTCTGGATCCAGCTCGTCGAGCGCCCTGATCTTTGCCTCAGCATTTTCTGAAGTACTTGCGCCGAGCTGAACTAAGCGTCTCATTGACGCAATTACATCGGCTTTCTCGCTTGGGGACCATTGTCGAACGCCTGTTGTAGAGATCCAGGCAGTGTTTTCGGCCAGCATATCAGGATGGCCTCGACGCAAAGGGGCTCATCGATTTGAATTAGACTTCTGCTTTCTAGCTCAGAGCTGAGCGCATATCCTGGACGTAGCGTCCAACCGAAGCCCTGAATACACGCAGTCCGGACCGAGGCGACGCCACTGAATTTATTGATACTATACTACTAAGGGGAGCCTTGGTAAAGCCGGATAATCAGGCAGCATAACGAACGTTTGG
>CAYXVB010000132.1:0-9939 GCA_964467785.1 uncultured Bacteriovoracaceae bacterium | reverse complement strand
AAACCTATCTTAAATTTTCAGCTCAACCCTGTCGAACGAGCCCGGACAGGACAATTCGGACTTTAGATCCAAGCAGCTGTTTGGCCAGGCCCTCGGCGAGCTGGCTACGGGCCGAATTGGCGACACACATGAATAAAATGTTCATCTCCAACCTCAATTGAAACGGGTGTGAGTTGCTTCGACGAAGTAATTGCCCTTGATCCAGTGGGCTACCTTGACCAGGCCGATCATCACTGGCACTTCGACCAGTGGTCCGATCACCGCCGAGAAGGCTGCGCCGTGATGGAGTCCAAAAGTCGCTATGGCAACTGCGATCGCGAGCTCAAAGTTATTGGACGCCGCCGTAAAAGAAAGCGTCGTAGCCTGGGTATAGCCTGCTCCAGCCTTCCTGCTCATGAAAAAGGAGAATGCAAACATCAAGACGAAATAGAGCGTCAGCGGAATCGCGATGCGCACCACGTCCGCGGGCAATTGCACGATCATTTCGCCTTTGAGCGAGAACATGATCACGATCGTGAAAAGGAGTGAAATCAGTGTGATGGGGCTGATTTTAGGGATAAACTTTTTCTGGTACCAGCTATCGCCCATGATTTTTTGGAGGATGGATCGGGTCAGAAAGCCCGCCAAGAACGGGATTCCCAGATAGATGAAGACCGATTTTGCTATCTCCCCCATCGTGATGTGGACGTCGGCTCCCTGGATCCCCAACTTGCTGGGCAACCAGGAGATGAAGAACCAGGCGTATGCCGGGAAAAACAGGATCTGGAAGATCGAGTTGAACGCCACGAGTCCCGCGCAATATTCGGTATTGCCGTCGGCAAGATCGTTCCACACGATGACCATCGCTATGCAGCGAGCGAGCCCGATCAGGAAAAGCCCGATCATGTATTCGGGGTAGCCTCTCAAAAAGAGAGCGGCTGAACCGAACATCAGAAAAGGTCCCAGGATCCAATTCTGGAGGAGGGAAAGCGCTAGGACTTTCTTGTTTTTGAAGACTTCGCCGATCTCCTCGTACTTCACCTTGGCGAGTGGCGGGTACATCATTAAAATCAGGCCGACGGCGATCGGGATCGAAGTGGTTCCTATACTGAGACGTTCGATCGCCGGGACGACTCCAGGCGCGATGAAACCGAGTAGGACGCCTGAACCCATCGCAAGGAAAATCCAAAGCGTGAGATAGCGATCGAGAAATGAAAGTTTCTTTTCCATGTTGGCCTTCTGGAGACGTGTTATCCGCAGCAGTCTGAATCGCAGCAGGATTCTCCTGGTTTAATGGCTTCAATATAGGCTGAGACCACATAGTCTTGGATCTGACGACCGGGCGCCCAGTCTTTGATGAAGTCTTTGGACTCGTCCTTTGGGACGATGGCGATGTTTTCGAAGCCGGCATCGCTCATCGCCTTTTTCAGGTCGGCGATCAAAGGCGCTCCCGAAACACATGCCGAGTGCAGCGCGAGATCGTTTTTGATCTGCTCGGGGAGCTCGGTGAGGGCCACCACGTCGGAGATGGCGAGGCGCCCGCCTGGCTTGAGCACGCGGAGGGCCTCGCGGAAGACCCGAGGCTTGTCCGGAGAAAGATTAATCACGCAATTGGAGATGATGACGTCCACGCTGTCGTCCGCCACGGGCAGGTTCTCGATTTCGCCGAGACGAAATTCAATGTTGATGGCGCTCACTTTTGCGGCATTTTCCTGGGCTTTACTGATCATGGATGGCGTCATGTCCACGCCGATCACTTTGCCGGCTGCTCCGACTTCCCTTGCGGCAAGGAAGCAGTCAAAGCCCGCGCCACTCCCCAAGTCGAGGACGACCTCGCCGGACTTGAGCGCGGCTATCGCGCGTGGGTTGCCGCATCCCAGTCCCAGGTCGGCGCCTGCCGGAGCGTGGTTCAGATCGTCTTCGCTATAGCCAAGGCGCGCGGAATAGATCGCCTTGACGTCAAAGTCATCGGAAGGTCCGCAGCAGCTTTCCTCGGAGCTCAAGCCAGGAGCGCAACATCCAGCGCCTCCGGGTTTCCCCTGGGCGACTTTTGAGTAACTTTCCCTGACGGCCTGCCGTATTTGGTCGGAGGCGGCTTCTTTGTTTTGGCCTTGTGTCATTTCAGCACCTCTTTTCTGAGCAGGTTTTTGCCTTGGACTTGGGTTTTGACTCCCGGATGCAGCAATTGGACTTAAGGTAATCGATGAGGCTCTCAATCATTGAAGTACTGGCAAAATAAGTGATGGAACGACCGTTTTTCTTGGAGGTCACCAAACCCGCGTTACTCATATGAGACAAGTGGAACGAGAGGGTGTTTGCGGGGATCGCCAGCTCTTCGGCGAGCGCTCCGGCAGTGGTGCCCTCCCTGCCGTATTCAACGAGCAGCTTGAAAACCCTAAGGCGAGTTTCTTGGGAAAGTGAGGCAAATGTCTCGGTTGCTTCGTGTAGTTCCATTGTTCTAGAATAATGGAAATATGAAGCGAGGTCAAGAAGGGCCCGGGGAGGAGGAAATTGCTGGGGGATTTTAGCAGAAGACGGCCTTGAGCCCACGGCTTAGCGTGGACTCAAGGCGCAACGGGCAGGAATGGCTTGAGAATTATTTGATCCGCTTGAGGTAGAGCGGCGATTGCACTTCGCCGCCCTTGATCTTGACGGAAGCCACGTGCTTGAAGCGCTCGCTTCCGGTCGCGTCAGAGTTGAGGATGCTTGCGCCGAAAATGACTTCGAACTTGAGCTCGTCTGCTCCCAGGGTGCTCTGCTTCTTGGAGACCAGGCGCGGGATTGTGGAGTAGGTGCCGAGATCGAAAGACTTGGAGACGCCAAAGTCGCTGCCGTCGAGCGCTAAGGGATCCCAAACGTTCAGATAGACGCCGAAGGGCGCGGAAACGCTGCCACGATAGACGGTGGTCAGTGTCGCGCTGATTTCCTTGGTCTGGATAGTCTGGACGTTCACGACCTGAGCGACGTTGTACTGAGCATCTTCCCAGGTGGACGGCTCGATCGATTGAATTGCCTCGGACGCGCCAGCCGATGCGGCGACAAGACAGATTAAGGCGGAAAGCGAGAATAGGACCGACTTCATAATGGCTCCTTAGCAAGGTGAAAAGCACAAAGGGATAGTCACAGTAATGTGTGCGCTAATTGAGCGGCTTATTGCGCATTGCGTCAGAAAAGGCAAGCACTAATTCATCGTAGACGATGAGATCTGAGCACCCTGCGTTTTTGAATGGAGTCAGGTCTACAGCCCGCACGCGTTGCGTCGGTTTACGGCGCGACGAAAATACTCAATAAAATCAATGCACAAAATACAGTGGCGACAGCTCCGAGCCAAAACCGATGAGCTTGTCTCAGTTCCATGAATACGGCCGCAATCAGCAGCATTTTGATGCCTGCGATGAGTAGCACACTGTTCTTGCCATGGAGGAACGACACACTTGAATGTCTGATCGTCGGGGCCAGAATGGTCAGGATGATCAATATCGCCCACGTGCTCAAGATCTGTTTTCGCCAATCTAATTTGCTCATCTGATTTGACCCGCTCATGACGAGAGATAAATGATCGGAAAAACCAAGATCCAAATCAGGTCGCACATGTGCCAAAACGCCGCTCCTGTTTCCACTGTCACGTCGGGATCAGCGAAAGGCTTGCCGTTTCGAATGTGCAACGCGAAGTGGAGCAGAATCACGATTCCGATGGCGACATGCAGGAGATGGAAACCGGTCAGCGCCCAGTAGTAGGAAAAGAATAGATTCGTCGAGAATTCGAGCCCAGCGGAGATTTTGTCACGGTATTCGAGAAGCTTGAGGCCGCAAAACAACAAGCCGAGCGACGCCGCGCCAAAAAGCCAGCGCGAGGCTTCCTTGGATCGCCCCCCGTGATAGCTGGCGACGCCAAGCGCGGCAAGCCCTCCGCTCGTGATCAGTACGATCGTATTCAGTGTGGCCAGGCCCACGTCGAGATGGGCAGCCGCGCTTTTGTGAAGCTCTGGCTGCGATGCCATCTGGATCATGAAGGCGCCCAGCGTGCCGCCAAATGTCAGAAGCTCCAGCAGAATGAAGATCCACACCATCAGGCCGCCGGGGGGATAGAAAAGCGACTTCATTTTAGAAGCTCCCTGTATATTTTTGCCAGAGATCCAGGCAATTGCGCCGGGTGATTCAAGATCTGGTAATTCCCGTTTCCGAACATGCGGGGCAAATAATTCTTGGCTTGAGCGTCAACCGCGAGGGCCTGGACTTTGACGCCGGCGCGCCCGGCTTCGCGGATCGATTGGCGTACGTCATCGATCCCGTACTTCCCTTCGTAGCGGTCATAGTCGGTGGGCTTGCCGTCACTGAGAAGGAGGAGAAGCTTTTTTCGCGCAGGATTACGTGACAGCATCTCGATCGAATGCCGGATCGCGGGTCCGATTCGGGTATAGCCGGCAGGTTCAAGAGAGGCAAGGCGCGAGTGCGCGCGCTGCCAAGGTTCGGCAAAGCCTTTGATCCACTGGAAGCGGCAGTCCCGGCGCGTATTGCTGAAAAAGGAGGCCACGGCGCTGTTTTCGTGGATGCCGGAGAGGGACTCGCCGAGGATGAGCACGGATTCGCGGGCCACGTCCATGACCCGACGGTTGGAAATCCAGGAGTCCGTCGAGAGACTTGCGTCGATCAGGATGAGTGTCGCGAAATCTGCGTCGCGACGCCTCTTTTGCAGATAAAGCCGCTCGGAAGGTGAGTGGCCGCTGCGAAGGGTGCAGAATCGATCCACGACGGCTTCGAGATCGATCTCCGCGCCGTCCAACTGGCGATTGCGCCAGGCCCGCTCCGTCAGCACGCGCGAGAGCGCGTTTCGAAGCTCGATCAGTTCGCGCCGGTGGGTTTGCAGCACTTGGTTGGCCCATGGCGAGATGCCGGACGGTGCGATGTCGTGGGTCGGGTTTTCAACATGGACCGTGCACCATTTCTTCCGGTAGGCTTTGCCGGCCCACTCATCATAGAGGAAACCCTCCGGGCGGACTTCGTTCCCCTCCTCTAGGTCTGGCACCGAGCCTTCCATCAAAGGATCGGCTCGAAATAGGGATCGCGCTCGTTCGCGAGTTCGGATCACTTTTCGGAAGTCCACTTCATCAAGCGCATCGCCGTGGTCCGCCATTTCATCCGAACCATCCAGGGATTTCTTCCCGCCTTCGTACTCGTCCGCGGTGTGGACTTTTTCAAAGGAATGCACAAGAGGATTTTCGTCCTCATTTTTTTCGCTCAGTTCGATGACTTCGACCTTCTCTCGTGCTTTGCCTTTCTTTTCAGTTCCGTCAGGCAAGGAAGCCGCGGGCAGAGCCCCTGCCGCATTCGGTTTGCGCCCGCTCTGCAAATCGCCGCGCTGCTGGAGCAGACCCCAGAGCTTGGACCAGTTGCCGAACCCGTTGCCACCGACATCTCCCAAATCGAGCGATTTTCGCAGTTCCGCCGTGCCCGGCAGTTCCCGTTCCATCTCAGTGAGGGTCTCGGATAGCGATCTCAAGGTGGCATCGCGGCGCCCGGCATCATCGAGGCCCGCAGGCACGGTTGCGCCCCTTGCCCGCGAAAAAACAGAATACGCCGCGCGGAGGAGATAGGCGTTCTCATTTTGCATGGGAGTGGAAAAGAGATCCATTTCCGCGGGAAAAAATAAAACCGAGCCCGAATAGCCTCCGTCCTTTTCAGCTTCGCGAATTTCGAGCGCCTCCCCGGATAGGGCGCGGGCAAGGATGGTGAGTCGGGCTTTTTGATGTTGGAGCTCGGCGCGCGCTTCCCACTCGGGCGTCACCGGTTTGCGTCCGAGCAACGCCGTGCCAGTCCGAAGTAGCCGTGCAAATAACGCCTCGTCCCAGCCCATCTCCGTCCCCCCTTTCAGAACATCAATGCCGCGAGGTCTCGGAGAGCCGCCTTGGTATCCGGATCGTCGGTCAGAGGCTGGATGATGCCGGCATCGCACGCGGTTCGGGCGCCGAGGCCGGATCGGATCAGGATCGCCGCATCGACAAGCAGTCGAGTCGAGACGGTTTCTGCCAAGCCGAGCTCCTGGAGTTTTCGGACTTTTTGAGCGAAACTGACCAGCTTGCGCGCCATTGCTGGATCCGATTGCGCCTCGGTGCCGACGATTTCGGCTTCGACTTCCGGCTGTGGATATTGAAAGTCGATGCCAAGAAAGCGTTGCCGGGTGGACGGCTTGAGCTCCTTCAGGCCGCGCTGATAGCCCGGGTTGTAACTCACGACGAGCATGAATTCCGGGGGCGCATGGATGACCTCGTTGCGGCGGTCCAGATAGATCTGTCGGCGGTGGTCGGTCAGAGGGTGAAGGACGACGATCACATCTTCGCGGGCTTCGGCGATCTCGTCCAGGTAAAGGATCGCGCCTTCGCGGACCGCGCGAGTCACCGGCCCGTCCTGCCAGACCGTATCGCCCCCTTGCACGAGGTAACGGCCCAGCAGGTCCGTGGCCGAGGTCTCGTCATGACAGGAGACTTGAACCAGTGGGCGTCCGAGTCCGGCTGCCATGGCCTCGACAAATCGAGACTTTCCGCAACCGGTCGGTCCTTTCAGCATCAAGGGGAGCCGGTTGCGGAACGCGTGCCCGAAGATATCGGCCTCGTTCCCGACAGGACGATAGTAAGGAGTCACATTCCGCACCGGCCCACTTGATTGCTGTTTCATTCCGTAGCCTGTTCGAGTTGCATGGAGTTGAGTGCCGACACAGGGACCTCGTCCGTGGACGGAACTGCGACCGGAAGCCCATATTTGATGAAGTCGACGATATAGGCGATGATCCCAGCACTGAACAACGAAGCCGCTAGAATCAGTCCGATGAAGTGGACCTCCAGGTCCTTTTGGACGGCGAGGAACTCGACGCCCATGCGACGCTCCAAGTAGACCTGGGCCACGCCCGCCACCGCGAACGCGAGCGTCATCGCGATCATCCCAATATTGGAAGTCCAGAACGCGAAGGTCGCCCTTGCTCCGTCAAAGAGCTTGCGACCCGTGAGCTGCGGCATCGCGTACGCGATGATGGCAAGCACGAGCATCGCGTAAGCTCCCCAGAACGCCATATGTCCATGCATGGCGGTGACCAAAGTGCCGTGGGTGTACATGTTGACCTGCGGAAGCGTGTGCGCGAAGCCCAGGAACCCGGCTCCGACAAACGACATCACCGAGCAACCGATCGTCCAGGCCAGCGCGTTCTGGTTGGGATGGCGCCTGCCGCCTTTCTTGGCCATGGAGATCGCATAGATCGCCATTCCGAGGAAGGCCAGGGGCTCCAGCGCGCTGAATACGCCGCCGATGATCAGCCAGTATTTAGGCGTACCGATGAAGTAGTAATGGTGGCCCGTACCGAGAATCCCGGACAAGAACGTGAAACCAACGATCACGTAAAGCCACTTCTCGATGACTTCCCGATCCACGCCGGTCAGTTTGATCAGAAGGAAGGAAAGGATCGCACCCATGATGAGCTCCCAGACCCCTTCGACCCAGAGATGGACCACCCACCAGCGCCAGTAGGAGTCCAGAGTCTGGTTGTCGGTTTCGATCATTCCGGGCAAGTAGAGGAGCGCGGCCGTCAGCAGCCCGAAGAACAGCACCATGGCGGTGGTGGTGTGTCTTTTTCCGCGCCAGATCGTCATTCCGATGTTGTAAATGAATAGCAGCACGTCGACGACGACCAAGTAGTCGAGTGGCCGGGGAATTTCGAGGAACTTGCGGCCTTCCCACCAATTGAAATGGAAGCCAATGATCGCGGCGACCCCGACGGTCACGAACGCACCGAGCTGGATGTAGGCGAGTTTTGGCGAATAAAGCTCGGTGCCGCACTCTTCGGGCACGATGAAATAGGCTGAGCCCATGAAGCCGGCCAGGAGCCACATCACGAGCAGGTTGATATGCGTGGAGCGCGCGGTGTTGAACGGGATCCAGTTGTGGAGCCCGTCATAGCCGGCATGGGCGAAGCCCATGATGAAGCCGTAAATCAACTGCAAGCTGAGCAGAAGCATGCAAACGGCGAAGAACCAATAAGCGACGCGTTGAGATTTGAATTTCATTTGGTGGCACCTGTCATCCGGGAAAGATAATTGGCGAGAGAAGCGATGTCCGCTTCGGCGAGCGGGAGCTTGGGCATTTTGGAGTCAGGCTTGATTGTCGCCGGATCCTTAAGCCATTTTGCGATGTAATCCAGGGAGCGGCGACTGCCGACATCGTCGAGCGCCGGGCCGACGTTTCCACCCTGCCCGCCAATCGCGTGGCAGGCGCTGCAGAGCTGACCGAATACCGCCGGCCTGGGCCCTGCGGCCGCCACCTGGTGGGCGGGAGGTGCGGCTTCGGCGACCTTCATCGCCTCCGTCTTGGCGGGGAATCCATTCAGATCCACCTCACCGACCCATTTGAAAAAGGCGACCAAGTCCTCGCGTTCGGACTCGGTGAAGTCATACTTTTTCATCTTGCGTTGACCCGGGTACATCGCTTCCGGGTCCTTGAGCATGGCCTTGATGAACTCCGCGCCGCGCCGCTCGTAAACCTTGGTCAGCTCGGGAGCGTAGTAGGCGCCTTCGCCGTAAATGGTATGGCACCCCATGCAATTGTTGCGGTCCCAGAGATGTTTTCCGCGGACGACCGCCTCGGTCATTTGGTCTTGATGGGTCTGCCGGGGAATCTGCTTGAGGGTATCCAGAGTCAGCAGCACGAATGCGCCTGAGCAGAGGACTGTTCCCGTCAGAAAGAACTTTCTGGCGGCTGATTTCGAAAGCATGTCACTTTCCTTTGGTTGATTTCGAGTTGTTTTTATCTCGCCTGTTTAAGATGTATTTAAAACACATCTTATGTATTGCCAAACTTAATCGCGGAGGATTGTCGAAATAAGTTTTCAACTGGATTTTCCGGATATTCCGCGGGTAAGCTGTCCAAGTCCGACTCGTCATGCGACAAAATGTCCCGCCCTGAGTTGTGGGCGATCGTTAAACGCGATCGAGCAGCGGAATATATATTGCAAATACATCTATCAAACGGAGAAACAAATGGTGCTGAAGAGTCTGATGTTGCTTGCGGTGACGTTGTTGGCGAGGTCCGCGTTTGCGGGAGATCTACCTGAGGAAAAGGCGGTATTGACGACTCCGCCGCAAGTTCCTCCACCGATCGCTCGAAACCATCCCGCGAAAGTCCATGTCGAGCTTGAGGTGATTGAAAAGGTCGGCAAGTTGGCGGATGGGGTGGAGTATACCTTCTGGACATTCGGGGGCAGCGTTCCAGGAAAGTTTATCCGGGTCCGCGAAGGCGACACGGTAGAGTTCTATCTGGCCAATCATCCCTCAAACAAGCTTCCCCACAATATCGACCTGCATGCCGTCACCGGACCCGGTGGTGGCGCCGCAAGCACTTTCACGACCCCGGGACATCGAAGCCGCTTCACCTTCAAGGCGATCAATCCGGGTCTTTACATCTATCACTGCGCGACCGCGCCAGTGGGCATGCACATCGCCAACGGGATGTATGGGTTGATCTACGTGCAACCCGAAAAGGCGCTCCCTAAGGTCGATCACGAGTATTACGTGGTTCAAGGTGATTTCTATACTGAAAAGCCGTTCGGCACCAAGGGTCTCCAGCCCTTTTCTATGCAGCGCGCTATCGACGAGCATCCGAGCTATGTCGTATTCAATGGCTCCGCCAACTCGCTTGTCGGCGACAACGCGATCAAGGCTAAGGTCGGCGAAACTGTGCGTTTGTTCGTCGGAAACGGCGGTCCCAATCTCGTTTCCTCTTTCCACGTGATCGGCGAGATTTTCGACAAGGTCTACACCGAGGGCGGCAGTCGCTTTCAGGAAAACGTCCAGACCACGCTTGTTCCCGCGGGTGGCTCGGCTATCGTGGAGTTCAAGGTCGATACTAACGGCACTTACATCCTCGTCGACCACAGCATCTTCCGCACCTTCAACAAGGGCGCTCTCGGAATGCTGAAAG
>CAYXVB010000131.1:7188-9973 GCA_964467785.1 uncultured Bacteriovoracaceae bacterium | reverse complement strand
GCTCGAGACGGAACTTGCCGCCTAGTGCTGTAGTTTTTGCTTTATCCTTCAAGGGTCAATCTCCTCAAATGGTGCTTGAGTGCCGGACCATACCTGATGCCAACCTTCACGACAAGCCGCCCAAGTAAAAAAGTCTAACAAAATTCCAGACTTCTTTTGCGAACGCAAAAGCAAATCCTTAATCTTAAGAAATCAGACGTCTTATCAACCATCACTGCAATTGACGTGAGAACTTTTCAAAGGTACCGATTATGGAAATGGATATGGCCGCAACTACAGTGACTCAATGGTACCGGGGCTTCGTTCAAGGCAAGACGCGCATCGTAATTGCCTGGCTCTTTGCGGCAGCCCTCGTATTTTCCGCCAAAAACTATCCGACCCTCCCCGGAATCGTGCTTTGCTTCATCGGGGCCACGCTTCGGTACTGGGCCAGTGGCTACCTTCGTAAGGATACGCGCCCCGCAGTGGGCGGTCCCTACGCGCATGTCCGCAACCCACTCTATGTGGGTACCTATCTCATGGCTCTCGGCACCACCTGGTCTGTCGAGAATTGGGCCTTGCTAGCCGCTCTGACCGTGATTTTCGCGGCCATCTATCACTACATCATCCTGGACGAAGAGACGAAGCTACAGCGCATATTCGGCGAGCCCTACTCCAAGTATTGCTCACTGGTACCGCGCTTCTTCCCACGCCCCATCCCCGCCTCCCGGGACGGCCTGCGCGAAGTCAATCCCGAGTCCACGCACCATCACTTCTCCCGCGAATTGGCCGCCAAAAACAAAGCCTTCGAGGCCTATGCGACTTTCGTGGCCCTGATCGGCTTCGTCGCGCTCGTGGCTTGGATTCGCCAGACCTTCTGAGCCGCCCGCAATCGGGCCCAAGGGCCCCCTTGAAAGTCCCTCACGAAGTCGCGCCAGGGTCGAGCCATGCGCCTCGACTTGGCCGCGCTCAATCCTCATGACTTGCTTACGGCTGATACCCGCGCGCTGAGCTAATTCGGCCTGGGTCAGTCCGACCTCCTGGCGACGAAGGCGGATTTCCAGACCCAGGGCTTGTTTACGGATCGGAACTTCAGGCTTTTCATCGTCGAGCCACTTTTGGCCTCTTTGGACGTCGCGAGTGAACCCATACGAAGAATTCTCCTCATGCCGAACCGAAAGGCGATCAAACCACTCGAGCCAAGGACGAAGATGCCGAAAAAAAGCCGTGGCGATCGTTCGCCGCTGGCGCGTCGTGAGGCGTTCTGAAATCGTCAGTTCGATTTCCGCATAACCGCCCCAAATCCGGACCCGGGTTTGACGACGAACTTTTCTCGAATTAGGAAAAAGCCTTCTTTGAACGTGAATCATGCCGCGCTCAGAGCAAGCGGCGGGCCGAACACCGAGGATTGCGATCCCGGGGCGAGACTCGAGATTTACGAAACTTCAGCTTTAAAGGGAGTAGTGCGGACCCTTATTGGGCTAATGGGACCTTTCAAAAGTCCCTTTAGCCCAATGGCCCCCAAGCCCATGCTCCTAGTGGAGTCCTGCCACCCCTGACCGCGCAGGACGACCCAAAATCGCTACCCCAACTGGACGAGTGGCCTCGCACAATCTCAAAGCGCGTAAACGCACTTCATTTCACTTTCGCTCGGCCGAAGTGGCAATCGCGAACTTTTGAGCGCCGGCCAGCCGGGCATGATCCATCACCTCGATGGCCGAGCCCAGCAGGGCATCGCGGTCGCCCTCGAGAATCACCAAGCGTGAGGTGCTTCTTTGAAAGAGCGTTTTCAAGGACTCCTCGAACTTCGAGTAGTCACCGCGTGCGATCGCGGTGTCGTTAACCCGGAGCGCGCCCCCCGGAAGAAGCGTCACGATCACGCCTTCGGGCTGCGCTTCGGAAGTGCCTTGTGAAGCCTGGGGCAGGTTCACGCTTACTCCCATTTGAGACATGACGGAACTCGTGACCATGAAGATGATCAGCAGCACCAGAAAAATATCGACGAGCGGGGTGATGTTGATCTCAGCGACGATATCGCCGCCCCCCTCATCGCCTGCGTCGCGCGGATCGCCGCTGCCCGACAGCGTCTTAAGCGCCATGGGATCCCGGCGTCCCGGCCGCCTCCGCCGCAGTGTCGGCGCGATCCGGAGCGGCCAATACTTCGACGAACTCTTCGGCCTGCAGGCGAATCATGAGCACGAGGGCTCCGCAGCGGGTCTGAAAAATATTGTATGCCATCACCGATATCACAGCGACGATGATGCCCGCGGCCGTCGCGATCAGTGACTCGGAAATGCCCGCGGCCACGACCGCGAATCCACCCGCGCCAGTTTTGGCCATTTCACCGAATGAGCGCAAAATCCCGATCACCGTGCCGAAAAGCCCGATAAATGGAGCAGCGCTGCCGATCGTACCGAGGATCCAGAGATTGCGACGAAGATCCTGGTTGACGAGTTGCCGGCGACGTTCGGCGGCTTCGCGCCAGCGGTTTCGCAGGCGCAGGTCGCGCGCGCTCAACCGTTCAAGCGCGCTCGAGAGCACGGCGGCGGTCGGCAGGCGCTCATTGCGACGGCAAAGTCCGCGCACAGAATCGAGATCCGCCGTCAAAAGCTGATTGAGAGCCTCCAGATGAAACGACTTGAGATCCTGTCCGAGTCGTCGATAGCTCCAGGTCCGCTCCAGAATCACCGCCCAAGTGACGAGCGAACAGAGCAGCAAAAGAATCAAGGACCAACCGCCACTCTGAATGAGGCTCAGTAAGGACATATCGCTTGCAAAGGTAATGAGCGCTCCATAGGATGTCAAC
>CAYXVB010000131.1:0-7178 GCA_964467785.1 uncultured Bacteriovoracaceae bacterium | reverse complement strand
GGGCGGTTCACTCTTCACGCTGGGCCTGGCGCCGGTCCCTGGGCTCTTTCGCTCTCGCGGCATGCGACCGAGCCCCTTCGCCAAAATTTGCGCCCAAACAAGTTCCCTTGGCGCTCCCCGCCACGACTGTGACTCGGCTCGAGATCTTCAAAAGCGATGCTCGTACGGGAGAACGCTGGAATGCGAGCCTCGCGCGTCCGGCCGCGGACTCCCGCACCTGGAAAATCGAATCCTCTCCACAAGGCGATCTCGGTGACCGCATGGCCGCGAGCGGATTCATCCATCATCTCCTCGACACCTTCACCACCCTTCAGATCCGTGAGCTGGCGCCTCGCGGCACCTTGGAATCCTTCGGCCTCGCGCCCCCGCAGTTGGGCGTCAAGTTAATCAGCGAAAACACCGCATCGGCTAACACACAGGAGCTCCGAATCGGAGCCGGCGTTACCCATGCGGATGCGCCTCAGGGATCCCGTTATGCGCAATTCCCTCCCGATCCGACGGTTTACGTCATCGAGGGCGCCGCGTTGAAGATGCTTGAACACATGGATACCTTCCAATCCCTTCGTCAGCAGAATTGGCTGGGGGAACTTGACACGGATGACATCGACGAAATCGAGATCCTCGAGGGACCCATGGGCAAGAAGTCTTACTTTTACGCCCAACGGGAAGGATCCGTATGGACGGATCGCAAGCACAAGCCCCTCTCTAAGTCGAGACTCGACGCTCAGGGTTTCCTCGACCATCTCGCACACTCCCGAGTCCAGGAATTCATCGATGACTCCGCTCGGAAAACAGAGATCCTCGCCAACCTCGCCAAACGGCCGGGCTTTGTCGTGACGCTGACTCATCGCGGTGGCTCCCCAGTGACCCGACTCACAGCAGCTTGGGTCGTCGTCGCCGGAACCGAGTCCAGCTATGGTACGGTGGACTCCAGAGAGGGTCAGGTCTTCCGGATCCATCCGGATACGCTGCGATACATTGAGGGATCCAGGCGATGAATCCGATCTACATCAAAGGACATCTCAGCTTCACGCTTGAGAACCAGAACATCGAGTATATCCATCAAAACCTATCCGTGTATGGCGTTTCGGGTCTTCCCTGGAACCAGCTCGACCCCAACCAGCATTTCGGTCAACGGGTCCAAGTTTCTGTGAAGATTCCCGGGGCGGAGCCGATGGCTTTCCAGACCCCGGCACGCATCACCCGCGAATTCTCCCTTTCACAACGAAAGATGGGTCTCGCCTTTGAGTTGACGCAGGATCAGCGCGACCAGCTGATCGCCCTGATCCGGAAGTCAGGCTTCCTGCCGACGGACCATATCCGCAAATACCCCCGCATCCCTTCGACGGAACTGATCCGCACGTTTCCGCTGCGCTCGATCGTCATTCCGACCCGCCGGGCGGCGACCGGCGAGACGGTCACGCTTGCTCAGCCCATGGTTTTTGACGTGGAGAACCTCAGCCCCAACGGCGTGCTGCTCAAGACAGAAAACACGGCCGCCAGCGAATTGATGCCCGGCGACCACGTCTCCATCACGCTCGAGCCGCGAGGCTGGTTCCCCACGCCAATCATCGCGGAGGGCACGCTCTGCCGGATCTTGGACGAGGTCCATTCCCGTACCGGCAATACCGTGCGGCGAATCGGAATCAAGATCATTCAGATCAACGAGCTGAATCGTCAGGCGTTCATGGATCTCATGAAAGACATCCTCGCCTCGTTGAAACAAAACGCCTGATAACCCTCGTCTTCGCGATCTAGGCGGCCAGCTTTTTCGAATCCTTTTTCTCTGGGGTAGTCTGACGATTCAAGGTCGCCAGCTCTTTGGCCAGAATGCGCGAAATATCCCCATAGGAGAGAATCCCCACTGCGTTGCCCTTTTCGTCCACCACCGGAATGCGGCGCACATGGGCCTTGTCCATCTTTTGGATGCAGTCAAAGATTCCGTCTTGCACGCTCACGGTCTCCAGCGACTCGGTCATCACCTGCTCGACCGTGCAGTCACTGGTATCGAGGTTCTCGGCGATGCATCGGACCACGATGTCACGATCCGTCAGGATGCCGCGGGGCTTGCCGTTCGAAAGCACCAGCGTTGCGCCCACGTTCTTATCCTTCATGACCTTGGCGACGTCCGAAATCTTGGTATCCGGCGGGCAGTGAACCAAGGATTGTCCTTCGAGTAAGTTCTTCAGCATGCGGCTTTCTCCTTCAGCGATTATTCCCGTGCATTGCACGGACCATCTGTTAAGCTGCTCACCGTGACGCGCCTCAGGTCATCTTACTCCCCCGCTAATCCGAGCAAATCCGATGGACAAGATTGACACGATCATCTTCGATCTCGACGGAACTCTCATCGATACCGAGCTTGCGGCCTCCAAGGCCGTAGCCGACTGCTTCAGGGCCTGGGGTATCGCGATCTCAAACGAAGACTCCCATTACATCACCGGGCGTACTTGGGACAGCGCACTCACCTACCTATGCGGCAGGCACCCGATCCCAGTCCCCCGCGAAGAAGCGGGGCGGCAGATGCTCGAAGCGTATCGCTCCAAGCTCGAGACTGACGTGCACTTCGTTCCTGGCGCCGCCGAAGCCGTGCGGGCACTGGCGCCGCACTATCGCATCGGTCTCGTCTCAGGCTCGTTCCGCAGCGAAATTCACTGGGCGCTCCGCAAGCTCGACGTGCTCGAGCACTTCAGCGTCATCCTCGGCGCCGAAGATTATTCCCGCAGCAAACCCGCTCCTGACGGATACCTGCGCGCACTCCAGCTTTTCGGCACGCAACCCAGTCGCACTCTCGTGTTCGAGGACTCGGAGCCGGGCATCGCCAGCGCGCGTGCCGCGGGGCTCTGGGTGGTGGCGATCCATGCAACCAATCACTTCGGACACGACACTTCGTCGGCGCATACCGCGATCCCCGATCTCCGGTGCGTGACCCCGGAATGGATCCGCGAACAAGAAGAGCGCCGCATATTTTGCGAAGCGCAATAAATCGGCGCTCGCTCTTCCTCCAAAGTTGTGCCAGTGTTTTGTGTCAAAGGAGAAGGGAATTCATGCGTCTTTTTCATTCACAGATTCAAACAGTCCAAAGTATTACCCGCCTTCTGATCATTGCCGCGATCTCCACTGGCGTCTCGGGCATGATCGCATGCACGAAGACATCGACCGAGCCCGCTCAGCAGACAGGTACCACGACGGCCAACACCACGGCGCCCGCGGCACAAACCGCTGCGGAAAGCACCGCGGCAACGGCGCTCAAGATGGAAGACCTCAAGGTCGGTACTGGCGCGGAAGCCGTCGCCGGAAAAACCGTCTCGGTGCATTACACCGGTTGGCTCACCGACGGTAAGAAGTTTGACTCCTCCCTCGACCGCGGTCAGCCGTTTGAGTTCCAGCTCGGCGCCGGCCAAGTCATCCAGGGTTGGGACAAAGGCGTAGCCGGCATGAAAGTCGGCGGCAAACGCAAGCTGACCATCCCATCGGACATGGGCTACGGCGCCCGCGGCGCAGGTGGCGTGATTCCGCCGAACGCGACTCTCGTCTTCGAAGTCGAACTGCTCGGCGTCAAGTAAACTTCCAATCCAATCACAGGAGAGACAGAGAGATGGAAAACCAGAACCAATCCAACGAAGCTGAAACCGAAACCGGCGGCGAAGTCCTCGTCGTCGCTTCCAAACTCAAGAACTACATCCGTACGAAGTCGGCGATGAACACCTCTTCCGCGGTGATGGGCGCCCTGTCGGACAAGATCCGCCAGCTCTGCGACCAAGCCATTGAACGCGCGAAGTCCGAAGGCCGCAAGACGGTCATGGACCGCGACTTCACCTGATCGCTTGGCCCGGAAAATTTCGAAATCCGGAGTCGCCTCCGGCTATCTTCACGGCTACTCCTCGACGGAACAAAAGCGCCTGGTCGAACAGGCTCGCTTCCTCGAGAGCAGCGTCTACGCGGAGATCGATTTCACGGGCCGAAAGTCACTTCTCGAGGTGGGATGCGGAGTCGGAGCGCAGACGGAGATTCTTCTTCGTCGCTTCCCGCATCTCACCCTCGACGGAGTGGATGCCTCCGCGGCCCAAGTCCGCGTCGCCCGCAAGCGCCTTGCCAGACCGATCCGCCAGGGCCGCGTCCGCCTCGCCACTGGCGACGCACTCCAACTTCCTTACAAAGACAACGCCTTTGACAGCGCCTTCGTCTGCTGGCTGCTCGAGCATGTGCGCGAGCCCGTGGGCATTCTCAAGGAGCTCCGTCGCGTTCTCCAACCCGGAGCACGCCTCTCCTGCACCGAGGTGCTCAACTCGTCGCTCTTTGTCCACCCCTATAGCCCCGCGACGCTCCGGTACTGGTTCGCGTTCAATGACCACCAGTGGAACCTGGGAGGCGACCCGTTCGTGGGCGCCAAGCTCGGCAACTACCTTCAAGCCGCGGGCTTCCAAAACGTCGTCACCCGCGTCCGCACGGAGCACTACGACAACCGCATGCCCAAACGGCGCGCGGCATTCATCGAATACTGGATCACGCTCTTGCTCAGCGGCGCCTCCGGCTTGATCAAAGCCGGAAAGATTTCCTCTGAGGAGATCGAAGAAATGCGAAGCGAGCTCTCGCGCCTTAAAGACGATCCGGACTCGGTATTCTTTTACTCCTACATGCAGGCTCACGCCGATGTCCTCTGATGATCCGCGCCTCCACCTCAACCGCCTGAGTCGGCCCGAGCTCAAGGCGCTTTACTCTCGCATCGGCGGTGAGCCCGCGCTCGAGGCGATCCTAAAGGACTTTTATCGACGAATGGCCGGGGATCTGCTGATCGGCTATTTCTTCGATGGCAAGGATATCGACGCCATCGCGCTCAAACAGAAAGAGTTCCTGATGCGAGCGTTCGGGGCGATCTCTAGCTACTCGGGCAAGGCCCCAGCCGACGCGCATACGAAACTGCCGAAGATCCTGCGAGGCCACTTCGACCGGAGGCTTCGTATCTTGGAAGACGTCTTGCGGACGCATGGCGTCGCCCCGGAGGACATCCGCGTCTGGGTCACCTTTGAAAGCGCCTTTCGGGACGCGATCGAACAGACCGAGTAACTCGTCCATCCGACGAAGCAGGCCCGGCTCGTCTCAGGTGCGTCCTAATTCTATTTGAACCCAGCAATACGGAGTATTCGGCGAATGTCGGTTTTTGTCGGTTTTGAAAGCGGCACGCGCTGAGCCCGGCCCCCTTCCTGAAGGGGCAAAAGAACCCGACTCTGAAAACCGACAAAAACCGACATTCGCCGAAGGAGCCCTTGCCCAGCCTAGCCTAGCCACAGAGACAGACCATCCAGGATTCAGAAGCCCAAACCCCGATTCCTTTGGCAAAGCCAGGCGGGCCTGGTACCGCTCACACGTAATCGCCGCGCTTGATCTTTTCGACGAGGATCTTCTCGATCATCGTCGGATCCTTGGGGTCGACCGAGAAGTAGGCCTGCTGCTCGCAACGGCGTTTGTGCTCTAACAGCCATTTGAGGATCTGCGCGAGACCTTTATTGCGTTTGTCTTGGAAGAACGGGTCGTTCTTGAGAGCGTCAGCGGCTTTTTTGAGCGCGCGGACTTCCTGCGCGTCGTTTTCCTTCACCGGGTAATCGTCCAGGTCGTACTTCTTGATGTCCTCGGGCAGCACGCCCAGGAAACGGACTTCCGGCGCCGAGTAGTCCGAATTGCGGATCAGCGAGGACGCCGAGCCCGCCTTAAGCGTGCGGAAGATGTTCTGCATCGTGTACGCGTCCAGATCGCCGAAGAAGTAGAGCGGCACACCGAGCTGCTCGGAAATGAGCTTACACCAGCCACGCACGGCGTTGGACGGAACGCCGCCAGCGCCCATGAGGATGCAGTTCTGACGCTTGGTGAAGCCGTTGGCGACCAGCGTGTTGGCCGTGCCTTCGGACTCGACGATCAGGCAGAAATCGATCTTCTTGCGGGCCGAAAGCCTGAGGTTTTGCGGCCGGTTCTTGGGCTGGAACGGCGAAGTCCCGAGCTTCGACAGGTCGATGACGGCGCTGTCACCGTCCGGCAAAGTCTCGGTCACCACCAGCTGCTGCGAGTAGGTTTGGCCGCCGCGATCGTTGGCGTAGCAGTTGAGCTCTTCGCGGTAGCACTCCAACAGCTCGCAGATGAAGTCGATGATCTCGTCGGACTCATCCTGATCGGAGAAGTCCAGGGGCTTGAGCATCTTGTCGTGCTTGATGGCGCCTTTGGAGATGTAATAGAGCTCGCGCTTCGTGTTGACCGCGCCGGTATCGATGTTCCGGAGCAGCACTTCGAGCATGAAGATCGCGCGCGACATCTTTTTCACGGAGCTCACATTGAGTTCGGTGGCCACCTTCTTGTCACCGGGGGTCAGATACCCCACCTTGTGATTGTAAAGGGCGTTGTCGAGCGAGCACTTGGTCGCGTAAAGGACTGGGCGTTTGGCGCGTTCGAGGTCCGCAAGCAGCTTGGAGCAAAGCTCCTTGCTGACCTTGGGGATCGCGTCGTCGCCGCTGCGGGTGTTTCTCAGAGTGGTGGGAGTCGCCATGTTGCTGTACCTCGATTACCCTTCGCTTAAGCCTCGACCGCTTCGGCGGCCGGGGTCTTCTTTTTCTTGGTGACGGAGCCCTTGCCGCCCTTTTTGGAGCCGCGGGCGTCTTCCGAAATCTCGTCTTCGCCCTCTTCGGGCTCGGTAGCCGTAGGCAGACCTGCCTTGGCCTGCTGCGCCTCGAGCACGGCATGCGCCTCGTCGAGCTCCTTCTGCGTCGCCGTGGCGTCACGGCCCAGGAGCTTCAAAAGACCTTCCTGCGCGCGCTTTTTGCGTTCGGCATTGGCCCCCGAAATGCGCGAGAGCCCCTCGACCAGGATCGGTCCGAACTGCTCGATGTGCCGGATCTTCTCTTCCAGCTCGTTGGCTTTGACTTCCTTGCGAATATGCTTGGAGAGGCGCTGGCCGGCCTGGATCAAGGCCAGACGGATCTCGGCCACGAGCTCCTCGGAGGCGTCGATCGTTTCCTTGGACGCGTTCTTGAACTTGATGAACGGCGAAACCACCGACACCGCGAAGATGTATGGCCCTTGCGGCAGCGAATCTTTGGGCTGCACCAGTCCGTAGGAGCGCCAATTGACCGACTCGATGGCCTGCACGATGGCGCAGGCTGACTTATCGAACTGGAGTGGCACGCGGTTGG
>CAYXVB010000130.1:0-10311 GCA_964467785.1 uncultured Bacteriovoracaceae bacterium | reverse complement strand
TTCGGCGCCGGATTGGTCGGGTCGGTGATGATCCGGCTGCTGCTGGTGGTGATCTCGTTGTGGCTGCGCTCGTGGCTGCCGCTGGCGTTGAGGCGCGGCAGGAAGGCCGACAGCGCCTGCGGCCGCGCTTCGATCGCGGCGTCGCGGGCGTACTGCGCGGCCCGCAGGTTGCGATCCTGGGCGAGCGCGTCGTGGTAGCGGTCGAGCAGGTCGTTGGCAGCGGCGTAGCCGGGCAGCACGGTGGCGCCCGCAAGCAGGGCAGGGACGAACGAACGGCGGATGGTGGTCATCGGGCGGAGGGCGCTGCGGCCGGAAATCGCGGCCGTCGTGCTGAAGACGGCCGGCGTGGCGTTTCCCCCACCGCGCTGACAGCGCTTTCACGCCAAGGTGGGGTAGGCGGCCTGCGCCGCGTCGAAGGCAGCGACGGCCCCGCTGTGCCTTCCGATCCGGCCGTCGTTCCCGTGCAGGAGCGCTGCCATGCCGTCCATCCCGCGTCTTTCCCCGGTGCTTGCCGCCCTGCTGCTGACGACCGCTGCGCTGGCCGGCGCACCGACGGCGGCCGCGAAGCCGACCTTCCATCTGCATGAAGCGACGATCGCCGAGATCCAGGCCGCGCTGGCCAGCGGCGAGCTGAGCACCACCAGCCTGGTGCAGCTGTACCTGAAGCGGATCAAGGCCTACAACGGCCGCTGCGTGGCCGAGCCGCAGGGGATTCTCGGGCCGATCACGACGATCCCGCATGCCGGCCAGATCAATGCGCTGTCGACCTTGAACCTGCGTCCTAAGGCGCGCAAACGCTGGGGCTTCGATGCCCGCAAGGCGCGCAGCTTGACCGACGCCCAGGACGCCGATCCGGCGATGCCGGACGCGCTGGAAACCGCTGCCGCGCTGGACGCCGAGTTCGCCCGCACCGGCAAGCTGATGGGACCGCTGCACGGCGTGGTGATCGCGATCAAGGACCAGTACGACACCTTCGACATGCGCACCACCTCCGGCGCCGATGCCTTCTACGCCAACGACCGGCCGCCGAAGGATTCCGTGTTCATCACCCGGCTGCGCGAGGCCGGCGCGATCATCATCGCCAAGTCCAATCTCGGCGAATACGCCTCGGCGGTGCCGCGCAGTTCCTTCGGCGGCACCTTCTGCAATCCCTACGACACCGAGCGCACGCCGCGTGGTTCGTCCAGCGGCTCCGGCTCGGCGGTGGGCGCCAATCTGGTGACCTGCGCGATCGCCGAGGAAACCGGCTCCTCGATACGCGGCCCGGCCAGCGCGGCGAGCGCGGTCGGCATCGCCGGCACCCAGGAACTGGTGCCGCGCACCGGCATGATCCAGATCGGCATCAACACCCGCGTCGGGCCGATCTGCCGCACGGTCGAGGACGCCGCCCGGGTGCTCGACGTGATCGCCGGCTATCACCCGTCGGACGAGCTGACCGCGTTCAGCCTTGGCCGCACGCCGAGCCAGCCCTACGCCAGCTACGCCGCGCCGAAGCGGCTCGATGGCCTGCGCATCGGCGTGGTCCGCGAGTACATGAACAAGGCCCTGTTCACCAAGGCCGACGAGCAGACCATCGACATCGTCGGCAGTGCCGCGCAGGACCTGAAGGCGCTTGGCGCGACCATCGTCGACCCGGGCCCGGACGGCGACCTGTTCACCGCCTGTTTCGCGAAGTACCTGCCGGCGGTGCAGGGCAAGCAGTTCACGCGGCGCTTTCCGGAGCTGTTCCCGGTCGAAGCCGATGGCAAGCCGAAGGGCGATCACCTCGCCACCCTGCTGTCGATGGCGGCCGATCCTTCGAAGGTGCCGGCGGCGATCACCCTGCGCGACTTCGGGCCGGCGCAGGCCGAAGGCGAAAGCAAGTACTGGCTGAACCGCTACCTGCAGGAGCGCGGCGACGCCAGCATCAAGACCAATGCCGACCTGATGAGCAAGGCGCGCTTCCATCAGGACCCGAACTTCCCGGATCGCCTGAAGACCCGCGAGAGCACCGAGAAGGCCAGCGAGCTGAACCTGGCCGAACGCATGCTGCGGCGCTTCTCGGTGCCGGACGCGTTTACGGTTTGGCTGGCCGACGAAGCTTCATGACCGATACGATCCGCCTCTCGTTCCTGCGCGAATTTGAGCCCCGCCGAGACATCGGTCGGATACTTGCCATCGAGACACGCCATGCAGGGCCGGAAGCTCGGCGCCACGGGATAAGCCCCTCCCCGCGCCGTCGCGTTTGACGCCTGGGCCGCGCGGGCCGCGACCGCTCCCGCTTCCAAGATCGACTGTCTCAAGCCTTCGACGTCCTGATAGATCACGTCATCCGCCCCTAGCTCGCGCCGGATCTGCTCTTCGGTGCGGCCGGCCGCGATCAGCTCCTTTCTGTCCGGAAAGTCGATCCCGTAAAAACACGGATGCTCGATCGGCGGACAGGTTGAGACAAAGTACACTTCCTTGGCGCCCGCCGCGCGCACCAGCTCGATGATCTTGCGCGAGGTCGTCCCGCGGACGATCGAGTCGTCCACGAGGATCACGCGCTTGCCCTCGATTTCCGAACGCACGGGCGAGAGCTTGAGGTTGACGGCTTTCTGCCGCTTTTCCTGCGAATCCAGGATGAAGGTCCGTTTGATGTAGCGATTCTTGATGAGCACTTCGCGATACGGGATGGCCAGCTCCTCGGCCAGCGCGATGGCGGCGATGCGCGAAGTCTCCGGCACCGGCACCACGAGATCCGCCTGGATCTTCGTCGCATCGATCTTCTTCTTGAGCAGGCGGGCCAGGCTCTTTCCAAGCTGGATGCGAGCACCGTAAACGGGCACGCGGTCCATGACTGACTCGGGGGACGCAAAATACACCCACTCAAACATGCACGGCCGATGCTCGCGCGCGTCAAGCACGCGGGTGTGCACCTGCCCGTGCACGTCGATATAAATAATCTCGCCCGGCTGGATGTCGCGGACGAATTCATACCCGAGAAAGCCCAGAGACACGCCCTCGGAAGCGATGATGTGAACGTCCCGGCCTTCGCTACCCGCCCGGCGCCCCCAGACCATGGGACGGATCCCGAAAGGATCACGGAAAGCGACCAGCCCGTGGTCGGCGATCATCGTGCAGATGGAGTAGCTGCCGTTGGCTTTCGAGTAAACCTCTTTCACGGCGGCGCAGATGCCATCGAAACTCAGCTGATCGCGGCCTCCCTCGCTGGTGCCCGCGCGGACCAACCCCTCGGCAAAAAGGTTCATCACGATTTCGGTATCGGAGTGGGTCAAAAGGTGCCGCTTGCCCCGCTTGCGCAGATCCTGCTTGAGCTCGGAGGTGTTGACGATGTTGCCGTTATGGACCATCCCGAGACCGTAGGGGTAGCTCAAAAGAAACGGCTGGACATCCGTCAGGTCGCCCCGTCCGATCGTGGCATAACGAGCGTGCCCCAGAGCCATGTTGCCCGTCAGCGTGTCCATGTTGTCGCGGGTAAACACCGACTCGACCAGGCCCAGATTCTTGACGCGATGAAAACCGTCCGAATCATAGGTGAGGATGCCGGCTGCATCCTGCCCCCGATGCTGGAGTGTGGTCAGACCCAAGAACGCATCCCGAGCGGCATCCGAGGAGCCCCTCGGTGTACCGATGATACCGACGATTCCGCACATAGGTGAAAGATCTATAACATAGCTACGACGCTGCCAAAAACCTAGTTAGCGCCAAAGTAAAGATAACGCATGGAATCATTACGATTTTCATTCAGCTTTCGCAGCGGGTTGAAATTCGGTCGCCCCTCTGCGTACAATACTGTCCAGACGACTAGACGACCAAGGAGGTCGCCCCTGTATGAGTGCGAATGGAAGCCCGGTCACTGGTATCATTGACGAGAACCAGGTGATCATCGACTTCGGCAAGTACGAAGGCAAAAGCGTTTCGGAAGTGGCCGAGCTCGATCCAGTATTTTACGATCGGCTGGCTTCGGAAAAGGAAAACGGCGTTTTCGCCATCCGCCGCCACCGCGACAAAACGTTCCGGCTCTACATCAATCCCCTATCCGGGATGGATCACTGAGATGGATCACTGAACCAGATCCGGCCCCCCGCCGCGGGCCTCTGATTCCCTATAAAAAGTGCTCCACGCTCGCGCGCAAACTTGCGCGTTTTTGCGCCTGATCGGTGTCGCTCTGGCACTCTGGGTGATCAGACGTCGATAAAATCGCTCCCGTGGCGGCACATCCCTTGCTGTTTGCCTCCGGATCAATTGCTCGACCGCCTTCGAGCAAGACCATATTCTAGAGGAGCAGACCTAATCATGACCCGGATTTTCACCGTCATTTCCCTTCTTACTTTTGCTTTCGTGGCGATGGCCTCAAATGCTCTTGCCGCCGGCGGCAAGTCCTTCACCCTCACCGACGACGTGACCCGCGAAGTCTACACTTGCACCACCGGTGGCAACACGGGCGGCGGCCCGGCCGCGGATCCCGAGTGCATCGCGCAGGTTTCCAACAACTGCCGGGCCGGCTCGAATCTCGGCTCCAACGAGTGTTTCAAACTCGCGGTTCAGGGGTGTCGGTATGCGCCCGTGGGATATGCCGATTGCGTGAACCGCACTGCGAACAATTGCCGGGCCGGCACCAACCTAGGCTCAAACGAGTGCTACAAAGCGGCGATCGATGCCTGCCGGAGCTAATGCGAAGCCGTAATCACCGGTACCGTAGTCGACAAGAAAGGCCACTGTGGCAATTCAGCCCAGCGGCCACTGTCCACGGTATACTTCGACGGCGGGGCCCTTCATAAAGACAGGGCGCCCCTCGCCATCCCAGCTGATCTCCAGCTTGCCGCCGGGAAGTCGGACTTCGACCAGGCCTTTGACTTTGCCGAGAGCGAGCGCCGCCACGGCCGAGGCGCATGCGCCCGTGCCACATGCCAACGTCTCTCCCGCGCCGCGCTCCCAGACTTGAACTTCGATGACGTTCGGACCGATGACTTTGACGAACTCGACGTTCGTGCGTTGCGGAAAGCGCGGATGATTTTCCATCCAGGGGCCCCACTGATCGGTTTTCCAGGCCGCGAAGTCATCCACGAAGATGACCGCATGAGGATTCCCCATGCTCACTTCGTTGAAATGCACGAAACGTCCACCGATCTCGAGCCGCTCCCCAGCGATGGCGCCCAGCCGCGGCGGCCCCATATCGACTCGCACTTCGGCGCGGTCAACACTCACGACCTTCATTCCGGCCGCGGTTTCGATCTTCATCTCGCCCTGCGCCCGTGACGGATCGCTCTGCGCGAGATGCAAAGCCACCGCGCGGATGCCGTTGCCGCACATCTCAGCGGTCGAGCCATCGGCATTCAGGATCTCCATCCGGGTCGCGGCGCTTGCGTCCTGCGGTTTCCGCAGCCAGAGGATCTGATCCGCGCCGATCCCAAACCGACGATCGCAAATCTTGCGCGCCATCTCCGGAGTCAGGATCGCGTCCGACCAGGCAGGGCCTTCAACCACGACAAAGTCGTTTCCAAGGCCGTGCATCTTGATGAAGGGAAGTGCTGAGGACATGTGCCCCATCTAACCGTTACAAACCGGCTGAGGCAAGGCAGATTCGTCAGTTGGCCCGGCCCGCTTCGCTGGAGCCCTCGCCCCCCCGGTTGCGCCGGCCGCCGCCTTCCGTCAGGCTTTTCTTGATGCCTTGAACGATGCTCGCGCAACGCGGCGCCGACTCGCCGGTCTCGTTCCCCTGCGCGCTGGCCATCGCCCGGGCATTGTCATCCGCTTTGGATATCGCGGCTTCGCGGGCCTCGGCGGCCTTGACGGTTTTAGGACACGTGATCTGGACCCCGTCAGAGAACCGGGCCGAGAGATCGGAGTAATCGCTGAACTCGGAGCCCATCGTGGTTAACAGATCCCGCACGCTCTCGATGTCGTTCAGGTACCTCGAGTCCTTCTTGACGAGCGGGTCACAATAATCCTTGGATTGAAAGCATCGCTCCATGTTTTCGATGCCTTTTTCCGCGACCTGGAGACGCTTCTCTTCCAGCTCGTCCTGGCACTCGGCCTTCATTTTCTCCAGCTTAGTGCGGGCGCCGGCGGCCTTGGCCACCTTCTGCTCGAATTTCTGCCCCTCCTGGGTGACCTGGTCGAGCTCTTCCTTGAACTGATCGCCGTCGAGGTCCGGCATCTTGGGATTCATCTGGCCGCCGATCAGCCCCATGACGTTCTTGGGAACCTTGGGAAGCTTGCTCTCCTCGTCCAGCTCCATCTGCTCGCTTTCCACGTCCTTGATCCGGAGCGGCTTGAGGCTGAGTTGCTTGAGGACGTTGTTCATCGACTGGAGCTTGCTCCGGAGCTCGGCGCTCTGGCCGCTCAAGGTCTTGGCCATGGTCGATGTGAAGTTCTGCACGTTCTGCTTGGCACGGAGCGCGTAATCGGTCTTGAACTTGGTGACGCGTTCTTTTTCTTTTTTGACTCCGGTAAAGGCGTTTTCAAGCACGGTCAAGCAACCCTGGATCCCCGTACAGTTGAGAGTGGACTGCAGATTCGGATCGCGCGCGCTGAGCTTGATGGCCATCTGCGAGTTGGTGGACGTGCCGTTGTACAGGCCTTCCATGTTCTTCTGCATCTCGGAGAGGCAGTTGGCCTGCCGCTCCGGAGTGGCGTTCTTGCACTTGGTCGCGTCGACCGGCAGGTTCGCGCCAGTCAAGCCGGAGATGTTCTCATTATATTGTTGGGAATAAGTCTCAAGCAGGCCGTTGACATAAGCGGCGGCGGTGCGCGAATCGGAGTTGAGCTGATTTCGCATCCGGCCGAGCGCGGTGTTGTTCTGGCTCTTTTCCGAAACAACGGTCGATTTCGACCGCGTGTAGCACCCCTTGTACTGATTGAGGACAAAGGCCTGGATGTCCAGCCCCTTGCCGTTGTACGAGGTGAGCTTGTCGCCGATCTGGTTCTTCAGTTCTTCGTAGCTGCGGATCGTGACCGGCTTGTCGATGGCGGGACCTTGCTGCCCATTGGCACCCGGGGGGCTCATGGCGGAGTTCATCTGCGCGGAGTCACCCAGAACGGAATTGAGCAGGTTTTCGAGAGCTGCGCGCTTGGCCCTGGCCTCCGCGGCCACTGAGGCGTTCTGCTCGATCGCGCCCTTTTCGCCGAGTCTTTGATTCTGCTCAAAACGGCAAAGCACGTAGTCGCGCGCCGAAACCGGCGGGCCATTGGGCTCGCAGCGGAACGACGAGTTGCTCTTGGCCGAGAAACAGGCGTTTGTCAGCTCCATCGTCCGATTGACGGTCAGCTCTTCTTCGCGGGCTTTTTCCTGGTCGATCGCGGTGAACTTCTCTTTCGCCGCCTGGATGTCGGCGTTCATCCTGTTGATCATTTCCTTGGTTTCGGCGGCGAGCTGACGTACGCCTTTCTTCCCCGACTCCTTGTCGCCATTGAGGCGCGCATTGAGGAACTCCAGCTGCGAATTGCGATCCTCCTCGACCGCCTTGATCTGGGCGTAATCCGTCTCCATCTTCTGGATGTTGTTCTTGTAGGAATCATTGAGCGCGTTGATCTGCGCCTTGAGCGCGCCCGCCTGGGTATAAAGACAGCTCAACTGCGCGTTCAAGCTGTCGAGCTTGGTTTTGCGGCAAACCGCGGTCTCCTTGACCTTGTCGGCTCGCGCGAGCCACTCATCGAACTTCTTACTCATCTGCTCCTGGGTTCGACCAAAGGCGCGGCACTCCTGCGGGAGTTCGCCCATCTCGTCAAAAGAGCCGCATTCGGCGTTCGGATTGACGGCGGCCTGCGTCGCCTTTGTCCCATTGATGATGATGTCTTTGGCCTGGTTGAGTTGCCCTTCCAGGTTCACGCAGCCATTGACGTTGCTGAACATGTTCGCCGTATTGGCGAAAATTCCCGCGTCAAAGGTCGACGGCAGTTGGCTGCCCACGCTCTGGGTGCCTCCCAGGACCACCGGACTGCTGCCTGTTGCGGTCGGCGCGTCCGCCGAAAAAACATTCACGCTTCGAAGCGTGATGTAGAGGACAACGCCCGCGACGCCCAATTTTTGGGTCATGCCCACATTCAGCCCCATGCTGAGATCCCCCAATAGAAATAAGCTTTCACACCTAGCCTATCGGAGATTATACCATTTTACTCAAGTAATATTAGGGCCTAGCTCCTCGGCAATTTAAGAGGTTGATATCATTAACACTTCGTGTCAGGTTCGACACGCTTGATGACCTCTCAGCCAGACGCCTGCTGAGCCAATAAAAACGCCCCCGGAAATCTCTCCCCGGGGGCGCTTCAATAAGCTACCTGATTGTCACAGCCTTTTGTCCCCGCTCATTGCGGAAGGACCCCTTACGCTTGCTCGCGGGCCACTTCCCGGATCGCATCCAGAATGTGATTGAGCTGAGGAGCCGAGACCATCTCGAGCGTGTCGGCCAGGCCGATGCCCGGCGTGAACGCGCCGGCCACGAGCTTCGGACGGGCTTCAAGGTGGTAGAAGAACTCCTCGACCGTACGACGAAGGAGATGCTCACCGAAATTCGTCACTTCGGTATCCTCATTGATGTACACCACGCGGCGGGTCTTGAGGATGGACTGCGAGATCATCTGCCAGTCATAGGGCCAGAGCGTGCGCATGTCGATCACCTCGACAGACAAGCCTTCTTCACGCAGCTGATCCGCCGCCTGAGCGCAGATGGGCAGAGTGCGGCCGTAGCTGACGACGGTCACATGCTCGCCATCACGGACGATCTTGCCCTTGCCAATCTCGACTGTGTAGTCGGTCAGGCCTTCGGGCCAGCGCGGCTTCCACTTGGAGCGATCGCCGAGCGGAGCGTCGATACGATCCTTGAGTTCCTTCTCGCCTTCCGGAGTCAGCGACGGCTCGCCCGGAATCTGCTGCGTGCCGCGGACGCGCAGGAGCGCCTTGGGCTTGAGGAACATGCACGGATCCTTCTCCTTAAGGCAGGCGATCAGAAGGCCGTACGCATCGAGCGGATTCGACGGCATGACGATCTTCCAACCCGGAATATGCGTCATCATCGCGTCAAACGAATGCGAGTGATAGATCGAGCCACGGATCCCGCTGCCAACCGGAGTCATGACGGTGAGCGGAAGGTTCCAGTCCCCGTTGGACGCCCAGCACTGCATGCCGGCGAGCTTGAGCAAGTCGATCGTATTGTAAATATAATCAGCGAACTGGATTTCAGCCACGCAACGTTGACCGGCGAGCGCGAGCCCCATGCCGGCACCGATGATGCCGCGTTCGTCGAGCGGAGAGTTCCATGCGGTCTTCACGCCCTGGGTCGCGGTGAACACGCCGCCCAGCGGCGCACCCACGTCCTCGCCGAACACGTCGGTGAGTCCCAGATTTTCTTCAGCATAGTGAAGGGCCATGCGGATGGCCTGTGCCATGTTTGCCATTACCAGTATCTCCCCTTCTGACCATAGTAGATGTGATCGTAGATCGTGGACGGATCCGGGAGCGGTTCCTTGACGACTTTCTGAGCATCTTCGAGCATGGCCTGGGTGTAATCTTCGCGCACCTGATCCATCTTCTTGCGAGTCAGGATGCCGGCGGATTCGAGACGCGCCTCGAAAATCGCCAACGGATCGGCTTCGCCAGCCACGGAATTCGCGCCCGAGGCTGAGCTGTGGCCGTACATGCGGGAGACGCGGGCTTCCATCAGCACGGGCTTGCGCTCCCTGCGGATGTAATCCATCGCTTCCTTGAGCGCGAACCACGATTCCTCAACGTCATTTCCATTGATGACCATGGTCTTCATGCCAAAGGCTTTGCCGCGGTCAGCAATGTACTTCTCGCCATGCTGTGTGTCAGCCGGAGTGGAGATGCCCCACTTATTATTGGTCACGATGATCAGGATCGGAAGCTCATTGCCCGGACGCGACGCCCAAACGAGACACGATGCAAAATCGCCTTCCGCCGTCCCAGCGTCGCCGCCGTTAACGATGGTCAAGCCAGTGCCGCCGTGCTTGCGTTGAGCGATGCCGGTGCCGATCGCGGTGAGGTACTGAGTTTCAATCGTGGACGTCACAGGCACGACGTTCCACTCCCGCTTGGAATAATGGTTGGAGAAGTTGCGTCCGCCGGAGAACGGGTCGGAGGCGACGTTCTTCATCTGGCGAAATGCGTCGATCGGCTCCATGCCCAGACAGGTCATGATGCCGCTGGAACGATAGTGAAGGTGCATGTAGTCGTGATCGACTCCCTGTCCCTTTTTGATCTGCATGCCGAGCGGAATATTGAACGCTTCTTCGCCCGGACCGCCGATCCAGAAATACCCGTCCGACTGCTTGTACATGCGGATGAGTCGCTCTTCGAGCACGCGCAGCAGC
>CAYXVB010000129.1:0-10319 GCA_964467785.1 uncultured Bacteriovoracaceae bacterium | reverse complement strand
TTGTGGACGCCATATAGCACACTCCTTGGGTGTCCACCAAATCGGGTCAAGCCCATTCGCGCGAAATATTCATGAGAGCGGCGCCAGCGACGCCATAAGCTTTCACTCGCTTGGCCATTTTATAGACGTAACTGTAGTCCGAAATGAGCTTCTTTTCGGGATGAATGCGGCTCTCCGCCGCGACGAAGTTATGGATCGCTTTTATTGCCTTCTTTTTCGCCCCTGTTGCGTCGAGCTCCTTCGAAGCGAGATGGTGAAATTTTTTCATGCTTGGGAGCTCCCCGAGCGTTTCGTATGCTAGCGCGACAACAAAGAGAATCTCGCCCTTGCGCTCCTTGGGTTGCGATTCCGCAAGACGCACGACTTGCTGAACTAAGTCTTGGTCGATTGAGCGGCTGCGAATCTGTAGCCTGAGCCGTCCCATGCTTTCCAGGAAGGCCAGGTCATCAGAGGAGAGAGCTGAAGGAAAAGTGCAAATCAGGTTTGCGAGCGTTTCGCTATTTCCCTGGAGGTATTGAACCAAGATTTCGATGTAGATCGTGTTGAAGCTAGTGGGTTCCGACGATGCGAAGCGAAGAGAAAGCAGTTCCTCCGGGGTCGCATCAATGATCTGTTGGAAGGTGATTTCAGAATCCAATTCCATCTCATGCCTCGGGTTCACCCAATAAAAATGCAATCAGTGTACCCGGGGGAATTCGGATAAATGCTTATGTTTCCATGGGTTTTTCAGAAAAAGGGTCCATTGCACCGCCGATTCGTAGTCTACTGTAAAGAAGTTCGACACCGGAAAAACTATGAGGACCTAAGTGGGTCCTCATCCGTAAAACGCATATTCTTCAGGGCGTGAACAAGCCGCGCCAATTTCGGACGGCAAAAAGGAGATGTTTATGAAAGAGCGTTTTGCCGCGATCGGAGTCATTGGGATCATCTGGGCGGTGTCGGCAGTCAATGGCGCAATGGCCAATGATATCCAGTTTCCCGTTCAACCCACCGAGTGTATTGAGTTCATTTCCTCCGAGAGCCCGACTTTGACGGAGACCGAGAATGTCACCATGAACGTACTTTCTCTTGAGACCTCAATTGCGGTTCGTCAGGCTAACGGTCAAACGGTCATCAGGACGCTACGCCAGTCGGATGGATACCAGAGATCGTATACTTCAAGTACGACATGGTCACTCAACGCCTTCGACGTTTTCGTCAACTCTGTCCGCAACTCGGTTTCGGATAGTATCGAAAACTCGCAGAGGGAATCCGCAGCTCGCGACGCTCTGTATGCTAAATGGAATCTTTTGATGAAGATGGCCGAACACTACAGATGCGCTGACGTGAGGTCTTTGTCTGAGGCTCAAGATAGATCGCCGAACGACTACGTGCGGGAAGCATCTGCAGGCGACGAGTATCGAGCGGAAGCCGTGAATGAGCGTTCCCGCTGAAAAGCGCGGTTCGTTAATACGCATGATTTGGATCCGAGCGAGGAGTCTTGCTTGGGTCCAAACTTATTGAAGGCTGAAGGCAAGGGAGTGGCAAAGTAGCGCGTAGTTCTGCTCACTGAGATAGTATCCAACGGCGGGACTGACTGAGAGGACTACGCTGATCCGCGGGGATCTCAAATGTCCAATTAGGGTCACTTGGATTTTGAACTCTTTCAGATCATGGACTTTGACCCCGGGAACGCGAGTGATAAACTGCCCTTCGTTTTGATGAAGAGCCAAAGGGGGCAGCATGGGTTTCCAAGTCAAAATCTTCGGCGTGCACTGGGCGGCATGGACCCTCGCTTTGGCCGCTGCGGCGCAGTCTGTAGGTTCCGCCGCCGAAACTCCCGAACCCGCGATCCCTCCTTCGACTAGCTACAAGAATGGGAGTCCGTACCGCTCAGGATCGACCTTTCTACAACGCTATCTGGACGATCTTCATGCCGCCGATCCCGGTAAGTTCAATGCTGCCTCGGCACTGAGCAAAGCACAGCGCGCCGAAAAGCTCGCGTTTGAGCTTGCTCGCCGAGTCGCGGGTTTGGATCAGGCAAGTACTGAAGTGAAGGAGTTTTTTGACTCCGCGATCCGTGGGGCAGCCATCGAAAAAGGTGCGACCGGCCAGTATCGGATCTCTCAAGTCAGCATTGATGTGGCGCGTTCGATGGCGGAGCAGTATCGACCCAAGGCGCTTCCTGCGCCGGCGGTAATCCCTGCAGCCACCCCCGAGGGGGCGCCTTTGACGCATGCTGAGGGGGTCACCGAGCTTTCGTTCTCAGGCTCCGGTTCGGAAAGCGAAGCCGAGCTTGCCCGTAAGGCCATGCCTGTTTCAAACGATCCCGACCGTTGGCTAGTCGTGAACCAAGACATCCTCCCCGTCATGCGTGAGGACTTTAAAAGGTACTTCGCGACCAGCAAGCCCGGTGATGTCAAGGACTGGGCCGGCGGCAAGCTCCATCGCAACGCCCAGGGAGCGCTATTTGTCGATGACAAAGGGAGACGAGTCAATCTCAGTCCAGAGCTGATGAACTTCAATGATCTGGCATTGCGCAATTCGGCCATCGCCGCCCAATGGAAACAACAATATGGATTTCAACCCATTGGCGTTCAACCTACCGCTCCGCGGTGACCGGGCAAGCGTGACCTTGCTTTCGACTGCCCACTTTGAGAGAGTGCCGCCCGAAACGCGGAGGTCATTTCTATGAACAAGATCACTTTGAGCGCGGCCGCATTCGGTGTGGCGCTTTCCATTTCCGGTTGCAAGCCGCTGACTTTCAACGGAACTCTCAATGTCTTCAAGCCGCTCACGGTTGAGACGCGCTTCACGAAGGAAGATCCTTTCTGCAAGATCACTCCCGATAACTGCAATCCTCCGCAGACCGTGATCGAGAAGCACGCCTTTCAGGCGGGCGACTATCAAGCCAATATCCAGTATATCAGCCGGAATCAGCTCAACCTGAACCTCAACGGTCACGCTCCGGTCGTCCTTCAGGTTCCCCGGGAGGTCAGTCTTCCGGAGCATTCCGGTGAATTCGACCTTACCGCAGCTCAGATCGGCCAGGATTACGACCTGCATGGCAGGCTCGACACGGCCGTGGCCGAGTCTCCTCGTTACCGTGATCGCGAGAGCTGCACCTACTCCGAGCCCTTTACCTGGTGTGAATGGGTTGGCGGTCCGGGCGGCGGTCATCAAGTTTGCCGAACCGACTGGCGTACCCGCTGGGGCTATCAGGATGTCGAGTATTTCCTGCGCGACACCCACAAAACCGTGGCCCTTGATCTCCGCACTCCCGGCACTACCGATGTCGCGGCGACTTTTAATGGCGTCAACGACTTGCGCGAGAAGATCGTCACCTACCGGGGCACTTGCTGGTGATCTGAGGGCGTTCCTCGCGGCTCAGTAAGTGACTTTTCGAAGCGTGCCTCGGCGGACAAAGAGCGACAGCTCGTACTCCTGCACGTCGAAGTCCTCATGACGGCCTGTCCGAGTGTCGATCATTCCGATCTGCGTTTCGATGCGGACAGTCGAATGAGGGACGCGAGCCAGCAGGCGACGAAGCGTCGCAAGAGCCGGAGAGCGTTTGGAGTGAAAGACGTTCTTGTGTCCGACCGCATTCAGAACGCCACCATGGGAGAGGCTGATCCAGCCCATCGCGTAGGCTCTTTGGGCCGCCCGCTCTCCCAGCTCGGCGTGGTCTTCGTCGGTGCCGGTGGCGCTGCTCCTTCGTCCGCGCTTTTTTTTCTCGATCAAGGAGCGGATGGCTTCCCAATGCACGCTTGAGGGGCGAAAGTGCCCGTCCGGATCGATCCAGCCGCGCGGCGTGTCCGCCCAGTTGGCTTCGTCGTCATGGGCTTCGTGATTATCTTGCCGCCTGGCGTGATACACGTGTCGGATCCGTTCATTCATCTTGGTGCAATTTATATCCCAGTTAATCGTCTCGGGTGAACTGGTTTGGCGTGATTCAATTTGAGCGGGCGGGGCCGCCATGTTCTAATTATCGCCGTGCCTTTCGGTTTAATCTTTCGAGCAGGTGTCCTGCTGCTCACTTTCGCATCCGCTGCCTTGGGCGCCGATACGTTGCCTTATTCGCAGCGTACCCGCTCTTATGGGACCAATGACGCCACCTCTCGCGGCGACATTCGGACCGTGGGCATGGCTTCGGCCGTAATCGGCCTCGCGGATACAGCGATCGCGTCGCTAGACAATCCGTCGGGGCAGGCGATGACGCTCAACATGGGCGATCTCAACTTTGCCAGCAACTCGATCCAGGACCGGAACATCCAGAATTACGATTCGCCGGTAAGCACCAATCACTTCGGGCTGGCGGTTGCCCCGTATCCCTGGGCATTCGGCCTGGCCCTGGTCTCGCCATACCGCGAAGGGCAGGATTATCAGCTTTCCTCCGCGGGTAATCCGTTGGCCTCGTTGAGTGTCTCTGCTCGTGAAGTGCAGTTCACCGTGAGCCGCGTGCAGCTTAAAAACCGCCTTTCCGCAGGGATGACCTTGCGATTCGGCTCGGCTTTTGAGGAGTTGACCATCAACGGCGCCACTCAAAGCGCCTGGGCGCCAGCGCTCGGCGCGACCTGGGGAGTGATGGGTCAGCTCAATGATCGGGTGCTGCTCGGGATGAGTCTCGCGTCAGGGATGTACTACAACTTTGACAGCGCGAAGCAGCCCGACGCGCTTCCCGGATTTTTCCGCAATCTTCAGAGCCCTTATCGGCTCAGCTTTGGCGCGGGCTGGATCCCCAACCGCTACCTCCGGCTCGGTTCCTCGATCAACTTCATCGGTCCCACCGTTGGCGCCGCGCTCCTCAAGGACGAGAATGTCGCCGTGGGCCAAGCGATCACGCCCCAGCCGCGATTGGGCTTCAATTACGTGTTTGCGGACTTCAAGAATTTTGAAGGCCAGATTTTTGGCGGGACTTATCTCGAGATTTCTCGAGTTCAGGACGCGGCCAGCCGGCTGCATTTCACGACTGGCGTGGAGCTCAAACCCTGGTTGCTGGTGATCGGCGCGGGAGTCGACTTGAGCTCCAATTACGGCAACTTCATCGTGGGAGCGGGGATCAATATCCTTCGAACGATGGAGGCGCTGGAGCTGATCCCGCGCTTCTACAATCCGATCCGACGGGGGATGATTCGATCCCCATTTTACAACTCGGACGAGGGATTGGCGCGTCCCCTCGCAGCCAAATGGGATCCCCAGGGTCCGGCACTCGATCCGGTCAAAGTCATGCTCGATCTGCCCAAGAAGATCGAGAATAAAATCGAACAGATCGGTGACACACTTCAGCTCCGTCCGCCCCAAGATGAGCCCCTGCCCGAAACCCAAGTTTCGCCTCCTAAAAATGCCAAGCCAAAGAAGTCCAAACATCGAACCCGCACGAGTCGCGGCTCGGACTCGGCTTCGGAATAGTTTTCTGGCGCGTTGAGAGCAATTCTTGACCCTGCGTTTGAGGCGTGTTACGCAGTGCGTAAATCTGCAACTCCCATTCATTCAGAGGATTTTATGAACCGCCTTTTCAAACTCTTTGCCCTGCTTGCTCTTGGTGTCTCGGCTCAGGCTGCCCTGGCTTGTGATACCGGCTTCAACTTCGACGCCAACACTTGCGCGGGCGAGATCGTTGACGTGATCACCTCGGCCACTCTCAAGAGCCCGAACGACGAAGCCATCAAGCGCTGCTTTGCCGACTGCATCGCCACCAACAGCGGTCCCGGCCCCGAGCTTCGCGCCTGCGTGGCCCGCTGCCAGATCCGCTACGGAAAGAACTGAAGGGTTTAAATCCTTTAATTTCAACGATTAAGCTAGTTCAACTAATAGTTGATTATTAAAGTCAGTTTTTACTGGATTTGGGGCAACCCTCATGGCACTGTGTTGGCCCATGACGTTGCCCCTTTTCAATTCCAGAAGTCAGGTCCCGGCGTCTAAGGCGACTCCTCTTGATCGCTTGATGCGAAATCATTTCCGCACCCCGCGAATGAGGCGGCTCCGTTTTCTCGCCGCCCACCTGGGCGCGTTCCACCTCAAAAACATGACGGCTGAGCCCGTCTCACCTCGTGGCGATGGCGAGGGCGATCCTTTGAGGCAGATCCGGCTCAACGGGAACGAAGTCGTGAACTTCGGCTCCGGCAATTACCTCGGTCTGGATCGGCATCCGGCGGTCACAGAGGCGGCGATCGAAGGTCTTCGCCGCCTGGGGCACCACCCCGGATCTTCGCGCATTTTTTACTCGCAGGAGAACTGTCTTTTGCTTGAGCGGGAGCTGGCTGATCTGGTTGGTGCCGAAGCGAGCATGGTCTGCGTCAACGTCGCGCAAACCCACCAGGGAGCGATTCCCGCGCTCTTTGGGGATAAATCATCGACGATCTTCGTCGATCGTTACGCCCACACCACCCTTTACCTCGCTGCGATGATCGCCAAATCGCGTGGCGCGCGAGTGGTGACCGTGGACACGCGCGACGAGGAGGAGCTTCGCTGCAAGATGCTCCGCGAACGTCGAGCCAACAACGTCCTGCTCATCGACGGCGTCTACAGCATGCAAGGCGAGTTGCCGCGCATTCCGGCCCTGCAAGCGCTCTGTGATGAGCTCAAGGCCGTGCTTTACATCGATGACGCGCATGGCATCGGCATCTTAGGCGAAAGCGGCGGAGGCGTGGCGGAGCTCTTCAAGCTGAGCTACGATAACCTGATTGTCGTGGGCAGCCTGCAGAAGGGCCTGGCTTGCTTTGGCGGGTTCGTCGCCGCGCGTGCCGAGGTCATCGAATTTCTCCGCATGACCTCGACTTCCTACATATTCTCAGGTCCGCTCCAGCCGCACACGGTGGAGAGCGTCCGCGCCGCCGTACGGATCTGTCGCTCCGACGAGGGCCGCGATCTGCGTTCCCTGCTGCTGGAGAAGTCCGCGCGCATCCGCCACTCCTTGCGGGAGATGGGCTACCGAGTCGACGAGCATCCGACGCCGATCATCGCCGTGCCGATCGGAGGCGATGTCGACACGATGATGGCGGGTCGCAAGATTTTCGACCAAGGCGTCTTCGTCAATTCGGTCGTCTTTCCGGCCGTGCCCAAGGGCGAAGGGATCCTCCGGATCACCATCAACTCGATCCACACCGAGGCCGAGATCGCGCGCCTCCTCGAGGCGTTCTCCGAGCTTCGGCGTTATCGGACCGAGCGCGGCGGACGCATCCGGCGCTCGTTGCATCATTTCACCGAGATGGTCAAAGCCCGCGTGATGGGCGAGGCCTACACCGGCTTGAGGTGAAGCCGCACGCCCCCTCGGGGCCGCAACGTGAAAAGCGGCTCCGGATGCGGAGCCTGCTCGTGCACCGGTGTAAGGCGGAACTCGCGCACGAGCGCGGCCGCGGTGAGCGTGCCCTCGATCAGCGCGAACTTGAAACCGATGCAGTGGCGCGGGCCCGCGCTGAACGGGATCCAGGCGGTTGAGGGTCGCTTGTTGGCGGGATCCGACAGGTCAAAGCGCGAAGGTCGGAAGCGATCGGGCTCCGGCCAAAATCTCGGATCGCGATGGATCGCCCAGGGAACGATCAGCACTTCCGTGCCTTTACGGATCGAGTGGCCGCCGAGCTCGTCGTCGCGACCCGCGGTGCGCGAAAATGCCCAGACCGGAGGATAGAGGCGTAGGGCTTCCTGAAAAGACTGTTGCGTGTAGCGGAGGCGCTCGAACTCCACCTGCGCGCGCGCTTCCTCGCGGACGCGCTCTTGTTCCTCAGGGTGGCGGGCCAGCAGATCCATGAGCCAGCTGAGTCCCAAGGCGGTGGTCTCGCTCGCCGCGGCGAGAAAGGTCAGCACCAGCCCATCGAGCGCGCGCTCGCGAGCGGCGGCGACGGGGATCTTTTCGATGGCCTGCCAAGCGGGCGCGAGCATGCCGGTGCAGGACGGGATGGCGGCGCGGATCGCGCGACGGGCAGCCGCGAACTCGCGGTTTCGCGCGGTCGGTAGCCAGGCGGGCGGCGTGCGCGGATCCATCACTCGGGAGTCGACCTGGCCCAGGCAGATTTGCAGGAGCCGTCGCGTCTCCTCGAGCGCGGCGCGATCCGCCCCGAGATCGAGGCCAAAAAGAAGCTGTCCCGCGTGGTCGATGCCCAGTTCGAGGAAGCGGTTCTCGGCCTCGAAGGTCTTTCCAGCCAAAGCGTCGGCCCGCCAGAGCGCTACGTGCCGCGCGGCGATTTCCCTGAACCGCGATTCGAGCGGATCGAGCGCTGCCGGAGTGAACGCGGGCTGCAGCAGGACTCGCTGGGATTTCCACTTCTCGCCGTGAGTGGTGACCAGGCCCTCGCCGAGAAGGGACGCGAGCGCGCGATGGCCACGGCTACGTTCATAGTGCGCCGGATTCTTGATCAGCACGTGATGGACGAAGTCGGGATGGAACAGTCCGTGGCCTTCGAAGGGGCCGAGGCGATACCGGACGATGTCGCCGAACTCGTCCCGCGTCGCGGTATAAAAATGCAGCGGGTCACCGGTAATCTCGCGGAGCGAGCCTAGCAGCAACGATCCGCGCGGTCCGGGGGCATGACGTCGGCTCATCGGCGGGTCAGCTCCTTGGCGTAGATGCGCCAGGTTTTCCAGTGCCGGGAGCCCAGGCGCCGGTGGACCCGGTTGACGGTGCGATTGTCCTCGAGGATCCAAGAGGCTTCGCCCTCCCGGAAGCCGCGCCGATTGAACGTCGCGAGCATCTCCATGTAGAGCAGCGGTCCGATGGCGAGATGGCGGTATTCAGAAAGCACTCCCAGCGTGATGAAGCGGCAGCGGTCGATGTGGCGGCGGCGTCCCGGCCCCTTGAGCAGCCACAGGAGCTTGAGCATCCCAAGCGGTCCACTTCCCGCTTTGCGGATCACATGATTGATGTCAGGCAACGCGAAGAGGAAGCCGACCGTGCGTCCGTCTTTTTCCGCGAAAAGCAGAAGCTCCGGGTCCAGGGCCAAGCGCAATCCATTAGCCATCTCGCCCAGCTCGGCTTCGTCCATAGGGACGTAGCCCCAGTGGTCCTTCATGCTGTCGTTGGCGAGCTCGGCCACGATCTTGAGCTCGCTTCGGAGCTTCCAAAGGTTCGCGGTTCGCAGGCGAACCCCTCCGATGGTGACCAGCTCGCGCGCTTGCCGAGCCACGGGCTCCGGAAAGGTGATGCCTTGATGGTAGCGGTAAGCGAAGAGATTCTTGTACGGAACAAGTCCACTGCGCTCCAGGAGCCGAGTGTAGTGCGGGGGGTTCCAGGGCATCATCACCATAGGAGGATCGTTAAAGCCGTCGACGAGCAGGCCGCTCTCGCCGTTGATGCTGGGGCTGAACGGGCCTTCGATCCGCGTGGCCCCGATCGAGGCCGCCCACTGGGCGACCGCATCGAAGAGCGCGCGGGCGATCCTTTCGTCGTCGGGCCCTTCGATGCATTCGAAGTATCCAAAATGAGCCCCGGCTCCCGGCGCATGCAGTGGATTGCGCGGGTCATGGATGCCGCAGATCCGTCCGACGGCTCTCCCGCCGAGCCGAGCGATCAAAGGGTGAAGCTTGGCGCGGTGAAAAAACGGATTGGTCCGGACGTCGAGCTGTCGCCGCAACACGAAATCCGGCATCGCCACCCAGGCCGGGTGGGAATGGTGGAGCTGGCGCGGACGGGCATGGAACTCGGCCCAATCCGCCTTACTGCTGACGACGGCGATTTCAATGGTCGTGGCCATTCGGATCCGGTTTCTGTTGCGGTGCATGGCCGATCAGCAGGCGCGCCAGCTGAGTGGGCCGGACAATGAGCCGGAAGGTGGCCTCGAGGATCGCGAGCGTGACGATGAGCATGAACAGGATCTTGAAGGCGATCGGCGCCTGCCAGGTCGAGACCCAGAGCTGGAGCCACAGAACGAGCGGCAGATGCGCGATGTAATACCAATAGGAAGCCGAGGAAAGATGGCTGACCCACGCGGGCAGCCGCTGTACCTTCGCCAGCGCGAGCCCGATGAGACCGAGGCTCATGCCCCAGCTTAGATTGGCCTGCAACCATACGGTCATGAACTTGAGCGGCAAGAGCGAAAGCGGCGTGGGCGTCTGATCATATACGCGGAACGGGAGGCAGACGACGCCCATGAGCGCGCCGCCGAGGACGAGCTTGAGCCAGTTGCGCCGGAGCGGCTCGAGCAAGCCCTGATGGCGCCACAAGACGCCGCCGGCCGAGAAGAATACCCAGAAATAGAGGAAATTCCAAAAACGGGGCAGGATCCCGAACGGCTCGTCGAGCGTCCAGTGCGGCATGGGCAGCATGACGAAGGCGCAGGGCACGGCTAGGATCAGGAAGGGCCAAGCATGTGAAAGCCCGTGCTTGAGTCGGCGGTGCGCGAACTGCG
>CAYXVB010000128.1:0-10351 GCA_964467785.1 uncultured Bacteriovoracaceae bacterium | reverse complement strand
ACCGCCTGAGTTGCTCCCGGTGGGACCGCCGGCCAAGAGCTCTGCCCATGCTCCCGCTCGGCCTCATGTCCCGGCCAAGGCGCCTCATCATCCCAATCTCAATCCTGCCCATCCCGCAATTCCCGCGATCGCGCACGCGGTTCCTGCCTTTGCGGCGGCAAGCCAGGTCTTTGGTCAAACCGATTTCAGCGTAAGTGGACAGGCCTTGATGTTCCTACCTGATGGTAGGCGAATTCTCGTTCACGGCGGCGGTGGCACGCGAGGGGGGCAGGTCGAGCTTCGTGAGCTGATTTCCGGACGGAGATTGGCCGCGATCGGGCCGGTGGCCTATTCGAACGCCGTGTCGCGCGACGGCTCGTGGATCGCAACGGGGGGGGCTTCGCTGATCTTGACGGACGCTCGGACCAACCGGGTCGCCAAGACCTTTCCCGGAAGCGCCCCCGCGGTCGTGCCTCTGGCCTTCTCGCCCGACGCGACTCTGTTGGCGGTTGCCGAAAACGCACCCAAGAAAAAGGGTCTCGTGCTGGTTCGCCTTTCCGGAAAGGGATCCACTTCCTCAATCCAGATGAAGAGTCCCGAAAACCTCGAGTACGGGAGCGCGGCATTCAGCCCAAACGGCAAATGGATCGCGGCGGGCTGCCAGAGCTTCGGCGTCGGGGCCTGCCCGATTCATATCTATGACGCGGAAAAAGGCACCCGGCTTGTCGAATTCATCGCGCATCAGCAGGGCGTGCGCGGCCTTTCGTTCTCGGCTGACGGACGCACGCTGGTGTCGGTCGCCCATGATTCCGTCATCCTGTGGAATCTGCAGACGCGCAGGCCGCGCATCTTGTCCGCCGAAATGCTCCTGCCCGCCGAGCATCAGCCGCGACTCTGGTCCGCGGCGCTCTCCCCGGACACGCGCACGCTGGTCGTGGGGACAGACGAATGGGTCCTGCTCATCGATGCCGCCAAGGGTCAGGTGATTCGCAGGATCAGGCCGGCGGGCCCGATGGTGGCCGGCCTATCGTTCTCGCTGGACGGCAGCGTTTTTGGCAGCATCAGTGGGGCCACTCTTGAACTTTGGGATGCTCGCACGGCTTCGCGACGCGGGGGGCCTGAGCGGCATAGCGGCCGCGTCGAAACAGTCCGATGGGCGGGAGCCGGCCGCGTCCTCTCGCACGGGCCGGACAATAAGTTCAAAGTTTGGGATGTCGCCAGTGGGCGTCTCGAAAAAGAAGTCGAAAGCCCATACCCCTCGGTGGCGCCAGCGGGAGACAAGGTTTTTTTGCGTCCGGCGCGGTGGATGGAGCTGCAGGGCGCGGGGTTTGCCGAGAAGCGGATCCAGGGCGTGGATCCGGATCTCAATTTGGCGGGGTGGTGTCCGGACCGCAGTCTGGTCATCGCCGAGCAGGTGACCCGCAGCGTGCATCAATACTCGCGAGTCGGAGCACGCCAGGCCACGCTCAAGCTGGGGCAGACCATGAATGGACTCAATGCCATCCGCGCGATTGAATGCCGCGGCACCCAGGGCCAGCAGCGCCTGTTTGTCGGAGGTGGATCCTTTAAAGGTCAGACCGGCTCCGTCGGTGATACGGGTTTTTTGGGAGTTTGGGATCCACCCAAAAACAAATGGACCAAGATGCACTCCAGCCTGACGCTTCCGATCGTGAAGTTCACTCCGCTTCTTTCGGGACGCACTTACGCGATCGCTAACTCCGCGAACGAGTACGCTGTTTATGAGGCCGTCACGGGCCTGGAAGTCTCGCATGTTCCTTCGGCAAACTACCTGCTTTATTCGAGCGCGCTCTCGCCCACGGGAGAGCTGATGGCGTTTGGCGGCGAAAAAGGCACCGTACTGCTTTGGAATTTGGACACCTCGAAATTTCAGGTCCTCCGCGGCGCCGCCGTGGATGGCCAGCCAGGTGTCCGGCTCGGGCCTTCGCGCCCTCCCGCGAACCCGATGGACGATCAGGAACTCAAACGGACTCCGGCACTGGTCTACGCCGTCGAGTTTTCGTCGAACGGCTCCCGGCTTTTTTCGTCCCGTCCCGAGGGGGGAGTCGATGTCTGGAATATGCCTCTCGGAAAGCGGGTGGCCGCACTGGGGCGAGCCGGTGAAAAGGTGACTTCGCTCAGTGTCTCGCCGGATCAGCGCTGGCTTTTGGCCGGTCTCGCCGACGGCACGCTGCGAATCTGGGATCTTCGGCCGCTGCCCGTTTGGGTGGCGCCACCCGTGGCGGCGTCAATGCCTGCCGGTCCTGAGCTCCCGTCCGAGCCGGGAGCCACCTCTCCCTCTAAAAAGTCCAGACGCCGTTAAATCGAACTGCGCCGGTATTTTTTCTGCGGCAGTGGGCATCACCGGGGGGGCTTGACGGTCGGGAAAACCCTTAAGGCCGCTTACCCTGGGTTGGCTAAGCAACCTTGACTTTTACGCGCGCCGCCATTCCGCTAATGCAAAACTTTTTAAATAACTTAATGCGCCGCAGCACGCTTGATTCCCCGGTGGGTGCTGACTATAACGGTCGGACGATCATGGCCATTTTCAAAGAGCTGCCCGTCCTCAATCCGGGTGAATTGACTTCAGCTTCGAAGAACGCACATCTGAAGGGGGAAGCCCTGGCGCGTCCGATCGCGCCGTCGAAGGCCCGTGAGATCCTGGCCCAGCGCAAGCCCGAGTGGCTACGGATCCGTCCGCCTGCGGGCGAGAGCTACACGCAGATCAAAGGCATGTTGCGTGAACGAAAGCTCCACACCGTTTGCGAGGAGGCGCGTTGTCCCAACGTGAGCGAGTGTTGGGCCTCCGGGACCGCGACCTTCATGGTGGGGGGCGACACTTGCACCCGCGCTTGCCGTTTTTGCGCGATCAAGACCGCGCGCAACCCGCCCGCGCTGGATCCCGATGAGCCGAAGCAAGTCGCCGCCTCGATCGCTTCGCTTGGCCTGCATTACGTCGTCTTGACCTCGGTTGACCGCGACGACATGGAGGACGGCGGCGCCGAGCACATCGCGGCGACGATCCGAGAGATCAAGCGCCTGGACTCCAAGATCATCGTCGAGGCTCTCGTGCCGGATTTCCGCGGCAACACGCGCGATATCGAAACGATCGTGGACTCGGGCCTCGATGTCTACGCCCACAATATCGAAACCGTCCGCCGCCTGCAGTACCGCGTGCGTGACCCGCGCGCCACTTACGAGCAATCCCTGGCCACGCTCCGTTGGGCCAAGACTTATGCGCGGCAATCCAGCCGCAAGACCCAGCTCTTCACCAAGAGCTCGATCATGCTGGGCCTGGGAGAGACTTTTGAAGAATTGAACGAGGCCTTTGATGACCTCCGGAGCTATGATGTCGACGTGCTGACACTGGGGCAGTACCTGCGGCCGTCGATGGATCATTTGCCTGTAGAGCGTTATTACTCCCCCGAGGAGTTCGCGCAGCTCGAGCGGGAATCCAAGAGCAAGGGCTTTTTGTACGTTGCATCAGGACCGATGGTCCGTTCAAGCTATCGGGCAGGTGAGTTTTTCATGCGCTCTCATATCGAGAGCCTGAGTCAGAACGAGAGGGAATCGCATCATGCAGTTTAAGCTTCCGGAATTAGGTGAAGGCGTACACGAAGGCGAACTCGTCAAATGGCGGGTGAAGCTCGGCGACGCGGTCAAGTACGATCAGCCTCTGTGCGAAGTCATGACCGACAAGGCCACCGTGGAGATCCCTTCCGCGTTCCAAGGCAAAGTCGAGCAGCTGCATGCCAAAGAAGGCGAGACCGTCCATGTCGGCCAGCTCTTATTGAGCTTTGAAGGCGCCGCCGCTCAGGCCGCGGCCCCCGCACCCGAGGCGCCCAAAGCCGCCGCACCAGCACCAGCCGCCGCGCCTGTTAAGGCCCCCGCACCGGTTGCCGCGCCGAGCGCGCCGATGCCGGCCGCACCTGCTACGGGCGACCTCAATCCCGCGACGCGTCCGCTCGCCGCTCCCTCCACCCGCCGCATGGCTCGGGAGATGGGCGTTGATCTGGCTATCGTCCCGGGCTCCGGTCCTGCCGGCCGCATCCTGCGCGATGATGTCGAAAAGTGGGTGAGCAACGGGGGGCACGGCTATGGCGCCAAGCCCGCCGGCTCCGCTGCGGGGCGTCCGGCTCCGGCGCAGCGCGAGGAGCGAATTCCCGTCCGCGGTCTCCGCAAGAAAATCGCCGAGAAGATGGCGCTTTCTAAGAGCAAGGCCGCCCACTTCACCTACGTCGAGGAGGCCGACGCGACCGCACTCGTCGAGTTGCGCGCGATGGCCAAGGATGTCGGTTCCAAGCAGGGGATCAAGGTCACTTATCTGCCCTTCGTCATGAAGGCCATGGTTGCCGCACTCAAGCAGTATCCCACCCTCAATTCGTCTTACGACGAAGAGAAGGGTGAATGGGTGATCAAGCACTATTACAATGTCGGCCTTTCCATCCAGACCGAAGACGGCCTCACCGCTCCGGTCATCAAGAGCGTGGAGACCAAGTCGGTGCTTGAGCTCGCCCGCGACATCCAGGATGTGGTCGACCGCGCGCGCGCCAAGAAGCTCACCCGCGAGGATTTCGAAGGCAGCACGATCACGCTCACCAATGCGGGCTCGATCGGCGGACTCTTCGCCACTCCGGTCATCAATTATCCGGAAGTCGCCATCCTCGGCTTCAACAAGATCTTCCGCAAGCCCGTTGTCCGCACGGTCAATGGCAAGGAAGAAATCGCAATCCGCGACTGGACCTACTTCTCCATCTCGCTTGATCACCGCGTGATCGACGGCGCGGTGGGCGCGGAGTTCATGAAGCTCTTCATTCAATACATCGAGAACCCGAGCCTCCTGCTGCTCAATAGCTGAGCCAGGTTGAGATTCGAACAACTGAGGAGATGAAAATGGGACCGTCAGGACCGACGCAAGTTCAGGCTGATGTCGTTGTTTTGGGCGCCGGACCCGCAGGCTATGTCTGCGCGATCCGCCTCGCCCAGCTCGGAAAGAAAGTCACGGTGATCGATCGCGCCGAAGTCGGCGGGGTCTGCCTCAATCGCGGCTGCATTCCGTCCAAGGCGCTGATCTACGCCGGCTCGCTTTACGAGCGCATGGCTCACGCCGCCGAGATGGGGATCGAAGTCTCGGGCGCCAAGGTCAACCTCCCCAAGCTGATGAAGTGGAAGGACTCCGTCGTGAGCAAGCTCACCGGCGGCGTAGCCGGCCTGCTCAAGGCCAATGGCTGCACCGTCATCGCGGGCGACGCCAAGTTCACCGGTCCCAAAACCCTCGAAGTCAAGACCGCGGACAATGGCACGCAGATCATCAACTTCCAACAATGCGTGATCGCCACTGGCTCCCGTCCGGCCGCTATCCCAGGCTTCACGGTGGATCAGAAGCAAATCTGGGATTCCACCGGGGCGCTTTCGCAGCAGGAAATCCCCAGTAAGCTTCTCTGCGTCGGTGGCGGTTACATCGGCATGGAGCTCGGTACCTTCTACGCCAAAGTCGGCACGAAGGTCACCGTGGTCGAGCCGGCACCGGCCATTCTTTCGATCGTTGACCCCGACCTCACCAAGGTGGTCATCAAGCGTCTCGACAAGATGGGCGTCAAGATCATGGTCAACACCAAGGTCAAAGGCTCCAAGTCGCTCGGTAAAAAAGGCGTGGAAGTCACGTTCAATGACGGTTCCAAAGACTTCACGGATACCTTCGATGCGGTTCTCATGACCGTGGGTCGCGTGCCGAATTCCGAGAACATCGGCCTTGACCGCGCCGGCGTCAAGGTGGACTCCAAGGGCTTTATCCCTGTCGATCCGCAGCGCCGCACCAACGTCTCGCATATCTTCGCCATCGGCGACATCGCCGGTCAGCCGCTCCTCGCCCACAAGGGTTCCAAGGAAGGCATTGTGGCCGCCGAAGCGATCGCGGGCCAGAAGACCACTTACGATGTCGTCGGGATGCCGGCAGTAATCTTCACGGATCCCGAAATCGCTACCGTCGGTCTCACGGAGGCAGAAGCCAAAGCCAAGGGGCTCAATGTCCAGGTGGGCGTGTTCCCGTTCGCCGCGAACGGCCGCGCTCTCTCGGTCGCCGAACCCGATGGCGTGGTCAAGATGATCGGCGACGCCAAGACGGGCCGCCTACTCGGTGTCCATATCGTCGGTGCCGAGGCCTCGAACCTCATCGCCGAAGCCACGCTTGCTATCGAGATGGGTGCCACGGTCGAGGATCTGGCGCTCACGGTCCACGCGCACCCGACGCTTCCGGAAACCCTCATGGAAGCGGCCGAGGCCACTCTGGGTCACGCGATCCATATCTTCCAGCGGAAGAGCAAATGAGGTTTGTCTCCCTCGAAGGCCTGACCTCCTACGAGGCGGCGCGCGAGCTTCAGTTGAAGCTCGTGGAGCTGCGCGCGGCGGACCAGATCCCGGACACGATCCTATTCGTGGAGCATGAGCCCGTGATCACGCGCGGCCGCGGACTGCAGTGGACGGGCACGCCCCGCCCGCGGCACATGCCGGCGCCCGCGCTCCTGCCGCAGGGGATGGCTTTCGCGGAGAGCGAACGCGGTGGCGACCTGACCTACCATGGTCCAGGCCAGCTCGTGATCTATCCGATCGTCAAGTTGGACGGTAAAGGCCTTGGCCCGAATCACGACGTCGCTGGTTTTCTGCGCGAGCTTGAACAACTCCTTATTGAGGAGTTCCGAAGCTGGGACTTCGAGCCCGAAGCGCGTGAAAACGCCACTGGCGTTTGGATCAATGGCAAGAAGATCGCCTCGATCGGCATCGCGATCCGCAAATGGGTCACCTACCACGGGGTCGCGATCAACTGCGTGAACGACCTCAAGCCTTTTCATCTGATCTCGCCTTGCGGGTTCAGCCCGGACGTGATGGCCCGCCTTGTGGATCTGCTCGCCGAAAAGAATGGCGGCAAGCCTATGGCCGGCTGGGACGGACAGGGCTGGCGCGTGGCGCTCGAAAACCGCTTGGCTCGTCGTTTTCTGGCTCGTGCCCGAGCGGCGTCGGACGGGAATTCTGCTAATGGGAACGCCGAAGATTTCGAGATCAAAATCGAGCGGATGGATTGCGAATACGCGCTGGAGCGTGCGCAAAAGCGGCTGATGGCCCGCGCGCCGGCGTTGGATGGCGTAATGCCGGGATTGGCATCCCAGCCCTTTTCGACACGGGGATCGGCTTCGGTCAGCCCCGGGCTCTAGTCTTAATCCCTGAGAATAACGACAAAACTCTCTCCCTGTTCAGGATGTGCTATCATTAGGGAATGAGTGGGATGATCATCCGGAGTCGAGCGGTACTTCAGTTTTTTGCAGTGTTCTTGTTTACCGGACTGCCGACCTTCCTAGCGGATACCTCGGACGCGCAAGCCGCCGAATGCGAATTCAAGACCACCTCGCTGGAGTCTCCCGGAGGCCCGGCCCAGGGGTTTCGCAATTGCATCATCGGCCTCAAAGGATACGCTAAGTCGATGGACATCTGGCGTTACCTCGCGATCAGTCCAAACGGCGGGCTACTCGTCACGTCAAATTTCGGGGCTTCCGCCCGCGGCGCGGACGCGGGAAGTCGGAGCTTCTACTTCTTTCCTGTCACGCAAAAGCCCGCAGTCTCGCAGAACCCGGACAGCAAGGACGTGAGAGTGGAACTCGCCAGCGGACAGGTGCTGCAGCTGAGCGGCCAGGATCGGCGGGTCCTCGCATTGACCCGCGCCAAGATCCGCGAGGCTGCGGAGATCCATGGATCCAACCAAGGGGGCTTTGAAGTCGAGCCGCACTTTGGGGTGATGCTAGACTGCGGCTGGCGTAGAGGCGGTGATCCGATCGAGAGCGCCGCTGGCAAATGTCAGGTTAAAACCCGCGACAGAGCTTCATGCTCGATTCCCGCCCAGATCCTGCGACCACTCCTTCAGAGGGACTGGCCCTCGCCCCAGAAGCTCAATCGGGCCATGAGCGATCTATTGACGCGGCATTGTCCCGGCGTCGATATCAAAACGCAAATGAGTCCCGTTGTTACGCCTGATTCTGGGAGCGCCGGCAGTGGAGACTCCCCGGCCGTTCAAGCGGATCCCGCTCGTTGATCTCAGGGGCGGACCGGACTTAGTTGCGAACGCAACGGTCGATGCGGCAGTTTTTTAGGAAGTAGTAGCGGCAGCTCGCGAAAGCGTTTTGCGTGGCTTCCTCCAGCGTATCGCCATTGCCGGCCACCGTCTGCAGGATGTTGCCGGTGAGAGTCTCGCCTGTGAGCCAGCAGGTGATCGCCGGACTTGAGGCGTGGGCGGATGCGGACGCTAAAAGCATCAAGTACAGGGCAGTCGCCAAAATATTTGACTTCTTCATAAAAAACTCCGGAGAAAGAATTTACTGAAAATCAGCGGCGCTTGAAACAAGCGTCGATGCCGCACATTTGCAGGCCAGAAGAAAGGCAGCGTTGGTGAGCGTCACTCATGGCTTCGAACTCGGTCGCGCCGTAGCCGACGACTGTCATCATGATGGGGCCGGCCGGGCCGCCGAAATTCTGCTGACCATGGGCCCAACAAATGTAGCCTTTGTCGATGACCGTGGCAGAGGACTCATCGGCCAGGGCAACAGTGGAGGCCGCGGCGATCACGATCACGATCATGCTCAGTTTCAAGCTTTGGATCAGGAATTTCTGGATCATGGATGTTCTCCGATTTTTTGAATTTGAGGGCTTGGGCAAAAAATTTTTATCAGTTTGACTGCGTCGCGATCAGGCTCAGCTTCGGCGACCTCCCAGACCTCCCAGGAGGTGGAGGAGTTCCTGTCGAGTCCGCGCATCCTCGCGGAAAGCGCCCAGCATCGAGCTCGTGATCGTGTAGCTGTTCTGCTTTTCCACTCCGCGCATCATCATGCAGAGATGGTAGGCTTCGATGATGACCGCGACGCCGTGGGGGTTCAGGATTCGCTGAAGCTCTTCGGAAATTTGCGTGGTCAGGCGCTCTTGGACCTGCAGGCGGCGGGCGAACACGTCCACGATCCTCGGAATTTTTGAGAGCCCGATGATCTTGCCGTTCGGGATGTAGGCGACGTGGGCCTTGCCGTAAAAGGGGAGGAGGTGGTGCTCACAGAGCGAGAAAAGCTCGATGTCGCGCACCACGACGATCTCGCTTGAGGCATCGCCTTCGTTAAAAAGCGCGTCACCAACGACGGTGTCCACGTCCTTGCGGTAGCCCGACGTCAGAAACTCCATGGCTTTGGCGTAGCGCTTGGGAGTTTTAACAAGGCCTTCGCGCCGCGGATCTTCGCCGACAAGCTTCAAGGTCTCGGTCATCCCTCCGACAATCCGCTCCAGCGAAGACTCTGGGAGTGCCCAAGACTTGGGCGCGACGGTCTTTTTAATTGCCTTTTTTGATCCGGTTTTTGCCATAGTGAGGATGACATTTATCAAATGCCTGGTTGTCTGGCGAAGTTTTTTTAAATACGCTCAGAGGCCATGGTTCCTCAGAACGAAACCGCCCCTCCGGAATCCGCCGACCAAAACGACGACGACGAGCGCACCGTCTGCTTTTGCCACAACGTTTCCGCTCAGGCTCTGAAAGAAGCCATTCGGGCGGGCGCCCGGACCCATGCCGACATCCAAGCGGTCACCCGGGCATCGACCGGCTGCGGGGGATGTGAGTTCGAAGTGCTCGATATTCTTGAAGCGGAACTTCAAAAGAAGTAAGTTGGCGCCCCTATGGCCAACACCTCTGTCTCTCTTGAAGCTGTGATGAACGCCCTCCGCACTGTCCAAGACCCGGATCTCCGCAAGGATCTGGTCACCTTGGGCATGATTCGGGATCTCCGGATCGAGGATTCGGGCGACCTTTCGCTCCGTGTGGTTCTGACGACCCCGGCCTGCCCGCTGAAGGACAAGATCGAAAAGGATGTCCGGGACGCGCTCAAGTCCGTCGCCGGTGTCCGCGAGATCAAGGTCAAGATGGACGCCGAAGTCCGCCGTCAGGCTCCCGGTCCCGGCGGCGTTGGCCACGGCACCGCACCGATCGAAGGCGTGGCGCACATCATCGCCGTCTCGAGCGGCAAGGGGGGGGTCGGCAAGTCGACCGTTTCAGTGAATCTGGCCACGGCGCTGGCGCTTGAGGGCGCGCGCGTCGGCTTACTGGACGCCGACATCTACGGCCCGAACATCCCCACCATGATGGGCGTCACCGACCAGCCTAAGATGATCCAACACCCCACCAAGGGCGAGATGTTCGTTCCGCCCAGCTCGAATGGCGTGAAGGTCATGTCGATGGGCTTCCTGATGGACGGCGACCAACCTGTTATTTGGCGCGGCCCGATGCTCCACAGCGTGGTGAGCCAGTTCCTGCACAAGGTGGACTGGGGTCAGCTCGATTACCTGATCGTCGACATGC
>CAYXVB010000127.1:0-10362 GCA_964467785.1 uncultured Bacteriovoracaceae bacterium | reverse complement strand
TCCAGCGCTTCGAGGACAAAAAAGAGTTTGCCTGGATCAAGCGCCACCTGACCGAAGGCGAGATGGCCCGCCTCAAGAAGTGGAAGATCATCGACGCTGACGGCGATCTGGTCAACGGTTTGTGGATGGTCAAGGAAAGCAAGCGAGTCTACCCGCATGGTGAGCTCGCCGCGCACACCCTCGGCGACACCAACGTGGACTCGGAGGGACTGGAGGGAGTTGAGCTTTGGCTCAACGAGCGCCTGCGAGGCAAGGTCGTCTCCATGAGCGCGATCAAGGACGCCTTCGGGCGGCCCGCTTTCATCGATTCCGTCGCCGCCAAGAACGTCCAGGAAGGCCGCGATGGCGAACCGGTTTCGCTCACCATCGATGCCTCCCTGCAGTTCGCGGTCGAGGAAGAGCTCCGGAACTCCGTCCGCAAGTTCAGCGCGCGTTCGGGTTCCGTGATCGTCATGAACGCGGTCACCGGCGAGATCCTCGCGCTGGCCAACCATCCCCCTTACAATCCCAACGAAAAGGGCGCACCCGCCGACCGTCGTCGCAACCGCGCGATCACCGACGGCTTTGAGCCCGGCTCCACTATGAAGCCCATTTTGCTCGCCGGCGCGCTCAATAATGGCATGAAGCTCACTGACCAGATTTGGGGCGAGCTCGGCAAGTTCAGCGTTCAGGGCAAGAAGGTTTCCGAGGCCGAGGCGCACGAAAAATTCAAATGGCTCACACTGAAGAAGATTATCCAGGTGTCGAGCAACATCGGCGCGGCAAAGCTCGCGCTCAAGCTGGGCGCTGACAAATATCTTGCGACGCTCAACGCTTTTGGCTTCGGCGCCAAGACTGATGTCGGCTTCCCGGGCGAGATCTCGGGTCGCATGCCGCCGCGCAAGGCGTGGCAGCCGCTCACCACCGCCAATATCGGCTTTGGCCATGGGATCCTGGTGACTCCGATCCAGATGGTGCGCGCCTATGCCGCGTTCCTCAACGGGGGTTGGCTTGTGCAGCCCACGATTCTCAAGTCACAGACCGAGTCGCCCGACCCGGCCATCAAGCCTGTACCGCCCCGGCGAATCATGGCTCAGAAGGCCGCGGATCAGGTGCTTGAAGCGCTCGCGTCCGTAGCGGACGAGGGCGGCACGGGGGGTAAGGCCAATCTGGTCGGTTATCGCGTCGCTGGCAAGACGGGCACCGCGCAGAAGGTTGATTCGAATACCGGCTCCTACTCCCGCAGCAAATATGTCGCTTCGTTTATCGGGTTTCCGCTCGACGTCGAGCCCCGCGTCGTAATCTTTGCCTCGATCGACGAGCCGCATGGCGCCTATTATGCGTCAGAGGTCGCGGCGCCGCTTTTTCGAGAGGTCTTGAACGCCGTGGCCAACCGCTTTAGTCTCCCAACGCGCGACCACCTGCCGAGAACTCTCGCTTCCGCAGGCAAATCAGCGGCTCAGCAAAAGGGATTCAAGTCGTTCAAGAACGATCCGGCTGCGATTGCGAGCGTCGAAGTGCCCAAGATGGTCCCTGCCGAAATGGAAGTCGAGGACACGGACGCCCTGGCGACCGCGCAGGCCCATCCGGTGGCAGCGGGCTTCGGATCGGTTGAAGGTGCGTCCCCCGCGTCGATTTCGGAGCCAGCGGTCGGTGACGACCCGTCTGATCCCAATGGTTCACTTCACTGGCAAGGCCACGGGATGAACGGCAAGTTTCTCTGGAAGATGCCGTCGCTTAAGGGGCTCACCCCGCGCGAGGCGATCCAGGTGCTCAAGGACCATCATTTCACTGTCGAGCTCAAGGGATCGGGGCTCGTGCGCTCGCAGTTTCCGGAGCCGGGCAAAGTGTTGGCGGACGGGGACACGATCAAGCTCCAGCTGCAAGAGCCCTAAGCTATCCCTGTGAAGCGGGGATCCGAATTACGAATAGAGTGCCGCCGCCTGGATTTTCCTCGGCATGAATGCTGCCCCCGTGCGCATTCACGATCTGCCGCGTGATATAAAGGCCTAGCCCGAGCCCGCCGAGATCCGACGAAGCCACGCGCTCGAATCGATCAAAGATCCGAGCCCGGTCCGCCTCGGGGATCCCGGGTCCGCGATCCGCGACTTTCAGTACGAAATTTCCCTCATCCCGGGCCGTCGAGAGCGTGATTTTCGATCCCGACGCATACTTGATCGCATTACCGAGGAGGTTGGAGATCACTTGCTCCAGCCGCATGGCATCGGCGGCCAGTTTACCGGGGAAACGGAGATCGAGCTCAAAGTCGCAGTTCCTGGATCGGGCGTGTTCCATGATCCGTTCCAGGGATTCGTGGATCAGCTGGGAAGGGTCCAGTTCGGTGATGTTCAGCTTGAGTCTGCCGGAGGTGATTCTCGAGACGTCCAAAAGGCTTGAAACGAGCCGGTGCAGTCGCTGCACCTGGCGCTCCGTGATATCCAGGGCTTTTTGGACTAGGTTGTCTTGAGTCTTTCCGTCCTCCCCGGCTCTGGCAGGATCGGCGCTACGGTTGAGCGTGCGTTTGAGGAGCTGTACCTGCATCAGCAGGGAAGTCATGGGTGTGTTGAGTTCGTGGGAGGCGATGCTGAGGAATTCGTCCCGGTGGCGGACGGCTGCCTCCAGCTCACGAGTCCGCTCGCGTACCCGGGATTCTAGCAAGTCGAGAGTGTCCTGAATTTTTTGTTCGGCGTTTTTTCGTTCGGTGAGATCGGAGGCGATGCCGAGAAAGCCGATATTCTCGCCGTTTGGGGCTGCTAGTGCGGTCACAGAAAGCAGGATCGGTACCAACGACCCGTCCTTGCGGCGGTAGTGCCACTCGTTCTCGTCGGGCAGGAGGGATAGTCGGGATTTGATCACGAAGGGACTGATGTTGCCTTCCAGCTCGAATCCTTGCTCCTCGGCCAACGCTTTAGCGTGGCGTCGCATTTCATCCTCGAGATGGAAAAGCGCGGGCGTCGCGATGCCTACGACTTCCGCGGCGGAGTAGCCGGTCAGACGTTCGGCCGCCGGATTGAAGGTGGTGATTATGCCGTCCGGCGAAGTCGAGATAATAGCGTAATTTGCGCTTTGAAGTATCGTGGACCAGAGGATGCTCGCATCCGGCGAAGGCGTGAAGCGCATGATTGAAAAATTCTTAACTAAATTGAAGCAGACTTGCCAAGAAAGAACCGTTCTTGCTCGTAGTGATTTATTTTTGGTTAAGGTATGAATTGCAAAATGAGCGATTTTTCTGCAGCAAGTCTCGATCAAATTCTCAAAATTCCCAACGTGCTCCAGGTGACTTCGGACTCTCGTGCGGTGCGCCCGGGAACGATTTTTGTCGCTGTTCGTGGCGTCTCCCAGGATGGGCATGCGTTCTTGATCGACGCACAGAAGGCTGGGGCGGTCGGCGCAGTAGGGGAGATCGAAGCGCCCGCGGGGCTCCAAATCCCATACGTGCGGGTCGACGATTCGCGTGACGCGCTCGCTGCTCTGGCGGCGCAGAAAGCCGGTCATCCATCCCGGTCCATGCTCATGGTCGGAGTGACTGGTACGAGCGGCAAGACCACCACGACGTACCTGATCGAATCCATTCTACGCGAGGCCGGACACCTTGTCGGCGTGATCGGAACGGTCAACTTCCGTTATGGCAATACCGTCCTTGAGTCGACTCATACTACTCCCGGGCCGGTCGAGCTGCAGTCCTTGCTTGCTCGGATGCTCGAAGCCGGCTGCACAGCCGTGGTCATGGAGGTCTCTTCCCACGCGCTCAAACAAAAGCGTGTGGAGCACATCGCCTTCGATGGCATGGTCTTTAACAACCTCTCGCGGGAGCATCTCGATTTTCATCCCGACATGGAGGACTATTTTCGCGCCAAGGCGAGGCTATTTCTTGACCTCGCCCACGCGTCTTGGCAAGCAGGCAAAAATCCGGTGGCCGCCATCAACTCAGACGACGAATACGGTCGGCGCCTGATTGCCGAAGTCTCCATGAAGGCGCAGCCATTCGGTCTAGAGCATACCCATCATTCGAAATTGCATATCGGAATGGACGGAATCGATGGCACAGTCGGAAAAATCCGGATCCACTCCGCTCTGACTGGCAAGTTCAACGCGCATAACATCCTCGGCGCAGTAACCGTGTGCCACTCCATCGGAATTCTTCAAGAGGCGATCGAAAAGGGCATCTCCTCGCTCGCGTACGTTCCGGGACGCCTTGAGCGGGTCGAGGATCCGGCCGGTCGCCATATCCTCGTGGACTACGCGCACAAGCCCGACGCGTTGGAAAAGGTACTTCAGACGCTGCGCGATGTCCGGGAATCTGGCCGTAAGCTCATCACCGTTTTTGGCTGCGGTGGAGATCGCGACCGCACCAAGCGTCCCGTTATGGGTAAACTCGCGGTGGAGCTCTCCGATCACGCTTGGATCACCTCGGATAATCCGCGCAGGGAGGATCCGCAGGCCATCATCTCGGAAATCGTGAACGGCACTGCCGGACATTCCAACTTTACTGTTCAGCCGGATCGTCGTGAGGCGATTCGGGGCGCGGTTCGCATGGCGGGGCCCGGCGACATTGTCCTGATCGCCGGCAAAGGACACGAGGACTATCAAATTATTGCAGACCCCACGAAGCCCAGTGGCACACACAAGATTCGCTTTGATGATCGTGAGGAGGCCCGAGCTGCGCTCGGCTGATTCCGGTCAGTTGCTTCTGTTTTTTTGCCGCTATGCGCTATGATATCCGTAGGGAGTGGTGAGCGGCAGAACGATCGACGCCCCGGCGAGGGAAGGTATTCTTTCCCTTGCCGGGGGCAGAATGATGTCTGAAGCGATTTGACGGACGTTAATAAAGAGAATCAGTCCCGCTTGGACAGCTTGTGTCCGAGCAAGAACCCGATGATACCCGTCAATAATGCCGTGACAGCGACAAAGATCCAGGGGCTTTTGTGGGCCTCGTCGTCCAAGCGATTCGCGGCATCCCGTCCGGCCTGCATGGCGACGTCTCGGGCATGGTGAATGTGCTGGGTGGCTTTGTCTTTAAACTCGTGGAACTGCTTTTCGGTTTCTGGGCGCATGGTGGAATTTCCTTTCAAAGCCTGATCGGTATTCAGGCTCAAGTGTTCAAGATGTGTCTCTTTAGACAGAGGCTTTGGGAGGCGGCCTGGCTTGAATGGAGCGGGCGGCGAAATCGGATTCGGTTACAGTTCAAGTTAGCGGCTTGACAACGCATTTTGAAAATCTGTAGCATCGCGACATGCTCTTCCATTTGCTGTACCCGCTGCATGTGAAAGCCGGATTTTTCAACGTCTTCAAGTATATCACCTTCCGCACTTTTGGCGCGGGCATGACAGCCGTGATCTTGAGCATGATGCTTGGTCCCGCATTTATTCGGTTGATGCAGAAAAAGCAGATGAAACAGGTAGTCCGCACCGATGGTCCGCAGAGCCATCTTTCCAAGAAAGGAACGCCCACGATGGGCGGTGGTCTTATTCTGCTGAGCATCTGCCTTTCAACGCTGCTCTGGTCGGACCTTTCCAACAAGAATGTCTGGATCGCGCTTCTCACCACTTTCTTTTTCGGAGTGGTGGGTTACATCGACGACTACCGGAAGGTGATCAAAAAGGACCCCAAGGGTCTCTCTCCGCGCCAGAAACTTCTGGGACAGTTTATCGTCGCCGCGATTGCCGCGTATGTGATCTATGCCTTTCGCGACACTCCAGCGGATCTCAAGTTCCCGTTCTTCAAAGATTTTTCGCTCAATTTGGGCCCGTTCTTCATCTTGTTTGCCACGTTCGTGATTGTCGGTTCGTCCAACGCGGTCAACTTCACCGACGGCTTGGACGGCCTTGCAGTCGGCCCGACTATCACTACCGCGACCACATTCCTGATCCTTGCCTACTGCGCCGGTCACGCCAAAATCGCGGAGTATCTGCAAATTCCCCATATTCCCGGCTCCGGCGAGCTTGCCGTTTTCCTGGGCGCGGTGGCGGCCTCCTGTCTGGGATTCCTTTGGTACAATACCTATCCCGCCCAAGTATTCATGGGTGACGTCGGATCGCTTTCTTTGGGTGCGGCACTCGGTGTCGCGGCGGTCATCACCAAAAACGAGATCTTGCTTGCGATTTGCGGCGGGATTTTTGTAATGGAAACGCTCTCGGTCATGGCTCAAGTCGCCTCGTTCAAGTTGACAGGGAAGCGGATCTTCAAAATGGCTCCGATTCACCATCACTTCGAACTCAAGGGCTGGCCCGAGCCGAAGGTGATCGTGCGATTCTGGATTATTTCGATCTTGTTGGCATTGTTTACACTTTCAACTTTGAAACTGCGTTAAACGGATTCAGCATTCAGGAATTCAAATCATGAGCAAGTACAAAGGCAAACGGGTTCTGGTGGTAGGGTTCGGAAAGTCCGGCGTCGCGGTCGCCAAGTACATGACCCGACAGGGCGCCAAGGTGACCGTCACCGACCTCAAGCAGAAGAGCGAGCTCATGGAGTTCGTGAATCAATGTCATGACCTCAAGCTCGAATATGAGCTCGGCAAGCATAACCCCAAGACTTTCCAGACCGCGGAATTGATCGTGGTCAGTCCGGGCGTTCCGCTCAATATCAAGCCTCTCGATGAGGCTCGCGCCGCGAATGTCCCCATCACCAATGAAATCGAAATTGCCGTGCAGAGCCTGCAGGAACCCCTCATCGGGATCACTGGCACCAATGGCAAAACCACGGTGACCACGCTGATCGGCGAGATGTACAAAGCTGATAACCGGCCTGTTTACGTCGGCGGCAACATCGGAGCCCCGCTCCTCGATCACGTGAGCGAAGGCAACAAGGCCGATGCGGTCGTGGCCGAGCTCTCCAGCTTCCAGTTGGAGCTCACCGAAAAGCTCGTGCCCGCGGTGGCAGTTTTCACGAATCTCGAGGAAGACCACCTGGATCGCTATCCGGACATGGCCGCTTACGTGGCGGCCAAGAAGCGCCTTCTCGCCGTTGCCGACCGCAACAGCTTCGTCGTCCTCAACTACGACTGTCCGATCGTGTCCACCTTCGCTCAAGAATGCGCGGGCAAAGTGGTCTGGTTCACCAAGCAGGATCCGATCAAGATCGGCGGTCCTTTCGCCGAGGACTTCACGGGCTGTTATTTCCGCAACGCCACCCGTGATGTGGTTTGCAAGATCAATGGCAAGGAAGAGGTTTATTCGCTGGCCAAGTTCAGGCTCTTCGGAGAGCACAATCGCGAAAATCTCATGGCCGCGATTTGCGCCGCCCGAGTCATGGGCGTCAGCCCTAACGCGATCCAAACCGTCATCGAAAGCTTCAAAGGCGTCGCGCATCGCTTGGAATTCGTTCGCAAGAAGGACGGCGTGTTCTTCTTCAACGATTCCAAGGGCACCAACGTGATGAGCGTGAAGCGCAGCCTTTCCTCCTTCACCAACAATCCGATTATTCTGATTGCCGGTGGCAAGGATAAGAACATGGACTACGCGCCTCTCGTTGATCTGGTGCGTAAGAAGTGCAAGATTCTGATCCTCCTCGGCGAAGCCAAAGAGAAGATGAACCGTACCCTCGGGGATTTCACGGAAACCTACCTGGTCGGAACATTCGAGGAAGGCGTCCTGCTGGCCTACCAAAAGTCCAGGATCGGCGATATCATTCTACTGTCACCGGGCTGCTCCAGCTACGACATGTTCCGCAACTACGAGGAGCGGGGGGACTACTTCAAGAAGCTGGTCAATCAGCTTTAAATCGGCCGCATGAGGCGGCTGCGAGGGAACATGAACGAACCCAGGCAAGCCTCCGTGCAGTCGTCCTCTTCTTCGCAGTCCGGCAGTAACTATTCCTGGCCTATCCCGGCGCAGGGAATCGACGTGATTCTCCTATTGCTGGTGATCGGCATGGTCCTTTTCGGGCTGATTATGGTCTACAGCTCGTCGTTCATCTACGCGCAGGAGCGCGGAGGCGACGGGTTCGCGTTTATCAAAAAACAATTGCTCTTTGCCAGTATTGGATTCGGCACCTTGATAGCGGCATGCCGGGTGGACTACCGCAAGTGGGCCAAATGGGCCTATCCAGTGCTTGGTATCTCGATGCTGATGCTGGTGGCGGTTCTCATTCCCGGCATCGGCGCGCGCGTCGGCGGCGCCCAGCGATGGCTCCGTCTAGGCGGCATCAATTTCCAGCCCGGTGAGTTCGCCAAATTCGCGGTGATCTTTTTCGTGGCCAGTCAGCTGGAAAAGAAAAAAGACCGGATCCATACCTTGGCAGCGGGCGTGGTCGGCAATTTTCTCGTGCCGCTTCCGGCCCTAATACTCCTACTCGCGCAACCGGATTTTGGCACCACAGTGATGATCTCGATCGTGATTTTTTCGCTGCTCTTTCTGGGCGGCGTGCCCAAGCGTTATCTCGCAGGCGCCGCCGTGCTGGCAGCCGGTGCGGGCGCGTTCCTGGCCTTTGGCACCGCCTATCGGCGCGCCCGGATGATGACCTACATGGATCCCTGGGCGGATCCGGGAGGAAAGGGTTTTCAGATCATCCAGTCGTTGATCGGGCTCCATAACGGTCGCCTGATGGGCGCCGGTCTTGGCAATGGCAAGGAAAAGCTGTTCTTTCTCCCCGAGGCGCATAACGACTTCATCTTCGCGGTGATCGGAGAGGAGCTGGGATTCCTCGGGGTCGCCGCGCTCGTGATGGCTTACCTGTATTTCACTTACCGCGGGCTCTCGATCGCGCTTGATTGCCATCGCAAGTACCAGGACCGTTTCGGCATGCTTTTGGCCGCGGGGATCAACCTTGCGCTGGGACTCCAAGGCTTTGTCAACATGGCCGTGGTGATGGGGTTGCTGCCCACCAAGGGGCTGACCCTTCCGTTCATCAGTTACGGCGGTTCGGCTCTCGTGGTCGATTTGTTCGCCGTGGGTGTCCTTCTCAGCATCGCGCGGGGGCCGCAGTCACAGCGGGTTTAAGCACTATGTCCAAATCTCCAGTCCTGATGATCGCGGGTGGTGGCACGGGCGGGCACGTCCTGGCTGGAGTCGCCGTGGCTGACGCATGGAAGGCTCGATATCCGGACGCAAAGATCGTTTTTGTCGGCGCCCAGGGGATGATCGAAGAAAAGCTGGTTCCTCGTGCGGGGTATCCGCTTCAACTGCTCAAGTTGGGTTCGCTCAATCGAGTCAGCTTCGCTCAACGCATCAAGACGCTGTTCAGGCTATCGTTCGCGCTGCTCAAGTCGGCGCGCATTCTGCTCTCCGTTCGGCCTACGGCTGTGCTCGGGGTGGGCGGCTATGCTTCAGGACCGCTGGTGCTCATGGCCCGTGTTCTGCGCGTGCTCGGTCTAGTCCGCGCCTATACCGCGATTCTCGAGCAGAACTCCGTGCCCGGTATGACCAACCGGCTTTTGGGCCGCTGGGTCGACGAGATCTATTGCTCGTTTCCAGGTACCGAGACAGCGTTCAAAGGCAAGCCAGCCCGGCTGACCGGCAATCCGGTCCGCGCCGCGATGAAAAAGCTGCCTTCGGCGCCTCGCGAGCCGTTCACGATCTTCATCTTCGGGGGCAGTCTCGGAGCTCTGGGTATCAATACTCTGGTGCTGGATGCGCTGCCGCTCCTCGAGGACATCAAGTCGCACCTTCGGTTCATCCATCAGACCGGCGAAAGAGATTATGATCGCGTGCTCGAAGGCCATCGCAATGCGGGGACAGACGCGAGGGTCGAGAAATTCATTCACGACATGGCTTCCTGCTATGGGACGGCTTCGCTGCTGATCTGTCGCGCGGGTTCGTCCACGATGGCCGAAGTTGCCGCGGTGGGACGGGCGGCGGTCTTTGTCCCATTCCCTTTCGCCTCGGACAATCATCAGGAAAAGAACGCCCGCGTCTTCGTCGATGCAGGGGCCGCATGGCTGCTCGTCCAGGCCCAAGCCACCGGTGTGGATTTAGCCCGTGTCATCCGTGCCGCCTATCGGGACGCATCCCAGCTCGAACGCATGGAAAACGCCGTCAGTTCGTACTACAAACCCGATGCGGCCTCGGATATCGTCCGATTTTTGGGCCGTAGTGGACAGGTAGAGTCATGATGCAGCTTCATTTCGTGGGTATTGGCGGGATCGGCATGAGCGGGATTGCCGAAGTTTTCCTCAACCAGGGCTACAAGGTCACGGGCTCGGACATCTCCGATTCCGAAACGACTCGGAAGCTCGTCAAAAATGGAGCGCGCGTCCACATCGGTCACTCCGCCGAGCACGTTCACGGCGCCCGCGTCGTGGTGATTTCGTCGGCGGTTCGGCCCAGCAATCCCGAGGTGATCGAGGCCCGGCGCCTGCGCATCCCGATCATCCCAAGAGCCGAGATGCTCGGCGAGCTGATGCGCGGAAAAACCGGACTCGCCGTGGCCGGCACGCACGGCAAG
>CAYXVB010000126.1:0-10380 GCA_964467785.1 uncultured Bacteriovoracaceae bacterium | reverse complement strand
CACGGTCACGGCCACGCGCCCACCCGGACGTTTTGGTGCGATGCGCATGGACGGCCCGGACGTCAAGAGTTTTGAGGAAAAGCCGCAGGGTGACGGCGGCTATATCAATGGCGGCTTTTTTGTTCTCTCCCCTCGAGTGCTCGATCTGATCGCGGGCGATCAAACGAGCTGGGAGCAAGAGCCGATGCGGGAGCTGGTTAAACTCGGCCAGATGACCGCCTTCAAGCACGACGGATTCTGGCAGCCGATGGACACATTGCGCGAGAAGATCCAACTCGAAACTTTGTGGGCCTCGGGCAAGGCGCCCTGGAAGATCTGGAGCTGACGGCGTTGCGCGAAGGTCTCGGTAGAGCTCTATAGTTATAATAAATTAACTTTGTTCTCACTTGGGCTTGAGCCGCGGTTGGGGATAAAGTGTTCCTTACTGTGCTGCCGTCCAAATCGAAGACGAACTTCCGCTCTTTCCGCCAGCGATCGGGTCCGCAGTGGTTTGGCGCGACCCTGAGTTTTTTTCTGGCCCTGCTCTGTCTGCGGTTCCTTGTCATCCGCCGGCTTCAAATTGAACCGGAGCGGCTCCATGATCTGGGGCTGATCGCAGGGATTTGTTCGGATGCGGCCTTGGCCCTTTTGGTGTTGGGGGTTTCCAGGCTCGCGGAAGGAATGCTTCGGAAAAGATGGAGCGGACTCTACTTTGTCTTTTTCCTGGCGGCTTATGGCGGCGTCCTGATTAATGCCTGTTTTTTGCTGTTTTTCCGCCGTCCTCTGGATTTTTCTTCGGTTCGTTATGGTGTGGGCAATCTTTGGGAGATCCGCGCAACGGTCTTGTATTTTCTCAGCTATCCTTGGGTGCAGGGGAGTCTCGTCTTCATGGCCTTTGGACTGGGAGCCCTTTGCTTTGTGAGGCCAAGGGGCGAGGGCGAGGGCGAGAGCGAGAGCGAGGGCCGTCCGGGGAGGCTGCGATTGAGCCTTGGGATTTTAGCGCTCCTTTTGGGAGCGCAAGGAGTCAAGCAGCTACCGGTCTTATTGCGGTTGCCGCGCATGGCGGAATCTCCGGTCTCCTACAATATTGTTTGGAAGTGGCTGAGTGACGTCGGGCATGCCCACGCCGCAGTTGCGCCTCAATCGCCTGCCGCACAAAGGGCGTCGATGTCTGTGGGTGACGCCCGCGCGATCTTGCGAGAGTATTCCGCGCAGGGCGCGACGCTTCGAGCCCCGGCAATCGCTGATGCTCAGAGGAGCGGACTCCTTCGGGACCTGGCTATTGATCCGCGGCAGTCACAGGAGCTGCGCGAGCGCCTGGGCTTGTCGGGAGTCTCGCAGCCCAACGTGATCCTGCTCTTTTTGGAGAGCGCGCGCGCTTTTGAGCTTCTGGACCCCCAGTTGGGACCCGAAATCTACCCAAATCTCCGAAGAGTACTGAAGCACCACGGACTCTTTTTTCCTCAGACCTATTCCTCAGCCAACTACACCGTTGCCGGCCAGTTTTCGACGCTTTGCTCGACGATGGACCGGATGAATGGCGGGCTGGTCTATCCTTCGGTGCCTTTTTTGAAGATCCGCTGTCTCCAAGAGGTGATGGCGCAGAATGGGTACGAGACGTACTGGATGAATCCTTTCCAGCGCGCTTTTTCGGGCAAGCTGAGCTTTGAATCAACGCACGGGACCCACCACTTTTTGGATCAAGAAGTATTCAAGGCCAGGAATCCCGCCGAAGCGCTCAACGCCACGGAATGGGGAGTCTCCGACCGGGTCTTTCTCTCTCAGGCGCTGGAGCAGCTGAATCAAATTCATCGCCCGGGCCGTCCCTTTTTTGCGCACCTATTGACGACGGGCACGCATGCACCGTGGCGCGTTCCGACTGGAGTGGAACTCCCGCGCGAGCTGGGGGACCGCGTGCGCGGCGAACCGAACCACTTTGCCTACTTGCATGCAGCCAAGGGGCTGGATCAAGCGCTGGGGGAGTTCTTTGAGGGATTCTTTCGGAGCGAACTGGCGCGGGACAGCCTGGTCGTCTTGGTCTCGGATCACGGCACGGGCGTCGTCCCGGAGTATCCCCAGCTTCAAAGCCACCAAAAGGTATCGCTCTGGAGCCGTATCATTTTTGGCGTGATCGCTAAGAATTTGAAGACGCCCGAGGCCGTGCCTTACCCGGTTCATCAATTGGACGTCGCCCCATTGATCGCGCACATCACGGGTCTCAAAGGCCGGGTTTCGTGGCTGGGGCGCGACCCTTTGGGGGGGCCGGGGACTCCTTGGGTCAAACTCAATCAAGCGCGCTTGGGCTACGAGATCGGAACGAGATTTTGCGCCGAGCCGCTGTCGATCGGGAAATTCACCTGTTGGGATCTGAGCCCGAGTGAGCCCCAGCCGGGTCGGGAGCCGGTGTTGGATCCCTTGTTGGCGCACCGACTTCCCGTGATCGTTGAGGAGCCGCAGTTGTCCGAGTATTTTCGCAAAGTGGTCCAAGCCAACGAGACCTTGATCGATACCGGTTCTTTCGAGGATTGAGCTGACCTAAATGGGCCTACACTGGGCTCACCCCAGTAGAATTTCCAGGTCTTTCAAGGTCAACGAGCGCAACATGCCGGTATCGGCCGTGATCACCGCATCGGCCAAGGTCTGTTTTGACTTTTGGAGCTCCAGGATCTTCTCTTCGATCGTGCCTTTGGCGATGATCCGATAGGCGATGACTTTTTGCGTCTGTCCGATGCGATGCGCGCGGCTGATGGCCTGGGACTCGACCGCAGGGTTCCACCAAGGGTCGAGCACGAAGACGTACCCTGCCTCGGTCAGGTTCAGTCCGACGCCGCCCGCCTTGAGGCTGATCAAAAAAACCGACTTTTCTGGGTCTTTTTTGAAGCGCTCGATCGCGCTCTCTCGTTCCCGGCTGTTGAGGCTGCCGTCGAGGTACTCGAACGCGATGCCTTCTTTGGAGAGATGCCCGCCTACGATTTCCAAGAATCGGGTGAACTGCGAGAAGACCAGCGCCTTGTGCCCCTCAGCGCGGAGCTCCTGAAGTTGCGCGACCAGCGCCTGGGTCTTGGCGCTCTCTTCGAGATCGCAGTCTTTAAGAAGCAAGCCGGGATGGCAAGCCAATTGCCGCAATCGTAGCAAGGCCTCCAGCACGAGAATTTTGGAGCGGGCGAACCCGTTTCGGTCGATCTGCTCCTGGAGGCTGGTGCGGAAATGAGTTCGAAGCTCTTCGTAGCGGCGCCGATCGGCTGGTGAGAGCTCGCAGTACAGGGTTTGCTCGACCTTGGCTGGCAGATCCTTGAGGACCTCTTCTTTAGTGCGGCGGAGGATGACCGGCTTGAGAGCGCGGGCAAGCGTGTTCATTGCCTCGGGATCCGAGGACCCGATCGCCTCGAAGCGCTCTCGGAGCGCCGAGCTGATGAGGCCGGGGTTGGTGAAATCCAGGAGGGCGAAGAGATCGAGGATGGAGTTCTCGATCGGAGTTCCCGTGAGCGCGATCCGTTGGCTGGCATTGAGTGCCAAGCAGGCCCGATGGGTCAGGGATCGCGGATTCTTGATCGTCTGGGCTTCGTCGATGATGACCGTGTCGTACTCTCGTCCGCGGAACGCCTCGAGATCGGTGCGAAGCGTCCCGTAGGTGACGATGACGAGATCCGCCTGGGAGAGTCGAGGGAGCAGCGCGGCCCGCTCTTTTGCCGTCCCGGCGTATCGCAGTGTCTTGAGGTGGGGGGCGAACCGGCTCGCTTCGGATTCCCAATTGTAGAGCAAGCTTTTGGGGACGACGATCAACGAAGGGAGTGCTTTGGCTTCGTCCCGCTCTCGTTTCACCTGGTCGAGGTGGGCTAGGAGCTGAACGGTTTTCCCCAAGCCCATGTCATCGGCGAGAATCCCGCCCAGGCCCAGGGATCGCAGGGAATGAAGCCATCCCAGCCCTGATTTTTGATACGGGCGCAGTTCGCCGTTGAAGGCTCGGGAGGGTTTTCGCTCCGGGAGTTGGGCCAGGCGGAGTAGATTTTTTCCGAGGTCGCGAAACTTTGCGTCGCTTTGGAGGGAAAACGCTTCGCTATCGGTTTCTTGGAGCGAGGCGTGAAGGAGAAGTCCTTGCGTGCTGGTAAAGCGCAGTGGGCCGTCGGGATCATGGACCGTGCCGGCAATCCCTGCGAGCGCTGCCCATTGCCGCGCCCATGTGTCTGGCAACAACGCCGCCGAGCCGTCCCCCAGTGGGATCCAGGGCTTCTTGCCGCGAATCGCCTCGAGGATTTCTGGCAGGCCGGCGGAGCTTGGGCCGTCGGTGGGGTAGTCCGCGCTCACCTCGAACCAGTCCACACCGGAACGGACGTTGATCTGCGGAGGCTTTGGGGGTTGCAGCTTTCGTCCCTCGGCTTCGATGGTCCAGCCGCGTTCGAGCAGCTCCCCGATGATCCGCGCGAATTCGCCCGAGGGGATTCGGAAGGAAGAAGTGAGGGGTGCCGGACCTGTTGGCGTTCCAAGGATGGAAGAAAGCGCGTCGAGTTGCCGGGATTCCGCCGCGAAATCCCTTTTCAGAATGTGTCGCGCCTCGAGATCCGTGAGCATGGCCGAGCGATGATTGGCGGGAATCCGGCGATTTCCGTAATCCCAGAAGAGCTTGGCTTCAAAGCCAGCATCGGCGCGCTCCCAGGCTTTGGGTGCGGAGACCAGTAGGCAGGGTTTGGGCTCGGCCGTCGTCGAATTCCATTGGAGGGACTCGGGCCAACGGATGACCGGGGCATATGGATCATCCGCGAGCATCGAGATGAGTTGATCCGCATCGCTACGGGGAATGCTGATGGGCACGGGCTTTCGCAGGGCGTGAATCCAGCTGAAGGGAGTTTGCGCCGCGAGACGCGCGATTCGGTCTCGAAACAGGATCCACCCCGATTCAAGCAAAAGCAGCGGATCGGAGAGCGGGGTTTCGTTGGAGTCGCTTCGCAACGTTCCGGTCAATAGGAGTGAGTTGCCGATTTCGCGCGCCACCACCTCGAGGGTCCAGGGGGGCGTTTCCTGAAGTTGTAGCGGTTGCCCGGCTTCATAATCCTTGGACGACAAAAAGAGTCGCTGCGTCCGGACCAGTTTGGGCAGGAGCTCCCGTGCGAGTTCCGCCGGGATTTCCGCCCGCGTGTGATGCGGTGAATAGATGGAAAACAAGACGGACAGGATCTCGCGATCTAGCGGATCTTGGAAATGGCGGATCTCCCGAAGGTCCCGGAGCTGGTAGCGGAGCGGACGCTTCCGCGTATCGTGGTCCGTGGAGGTCCGATAGAAGTCGACGACGAACGCGTCCGATTTGCGACTGGCTTCGAGGTCGAGGAGATAGATTGCGATCCGGGAAGCCTGGAGATCAGCGCCTGGGCCGCTTTTGCTCCCGTTTTGCGAGTCGTCCTGGATCTGCCGGATCTTTTGGACCCAGTCATTCGTTTTCGCTGGGGGGAGGGCTGGAAAATGTGATGCTAACCGCGTGCATTGATCCAACTTCAAAAAGACCGCCCAGAGATGTTTGCAGGCAAAACCGTCACGGGCGTAGGGGCAATCGCAGGTCGCGTCGATCGCGCCGGTCTCCTGCCAGTCGGTCCAATCGACGGTCACTTCGTACTCGCGGCTCCCGAGAACGGTAAAGCGCGCACCATGGGCTTCCCATTGCGGAGCTGAAACCTGCTGGTCCTCAAAATAGGCGGCGCCTCGCGCGCGGATCGCGGAGTCAAAGCCGCGCTTTTGAAGCTGAGCAAGTGGGTACGGCGGGGGCGTGTGTGGCATGGAGAAGGGGATCCTATATCGCTTTTATAGATCAGATTTGAAGTGGAGAATGGTCTGCACAGCAAGATGTATTCCCGGCTTCTGGGCGAGGGGCCCGGGGGCGTGGGTTGAAAATTGCCAGAAGTGACGGAAAACGAACCTTAACGCGACGAGTCGCGCGTTGACCGGGATTTTTCTGGCCGTGCGGAGTGAGCTGTCCTAAGCTCCGCTTGATTTCAACGCGAAGTGAAGGGGGAGCTTTTTGTTAGACACCGCGCTCAAGCTTAAGACTACGGACGACCTACGTAAGTCGTTGGCTCATTTGAACTACAGCTTCGGCAAGGTCCAAAAGATGGATCTGGGCACTTCCGATTGGACCGAAGAGGAACTTGAAGTGCTGGAGAGCTTTTCTTCCCGCTTTGCCCGATCCAGTGATCATTTTGTTTCGAGATACTTGAGATTGATCGCGTTGGAAAGTGATCCCGCCTTTCGAGGCACTCTTATCGATCTGTTGAATTTTGCGGAAAAGCAGGGACTGATAGAGTCCGCCAAGGACTGGTATCGAATTCGCGAGCTACGTAATGTCGCGGCCCATGAGTATTCGACGGATCAGTTCAATGAATTAATTCGGGAATTGATTCGTTTGACCCCCTTTGTCTTGGCTGTGGGAGCTCATCTTTGAGATTGACCTCGACAGAAGTCGCCCAAATTAAGCGGGTCGTGCTGAGTCATGACGCGCGGGCGACCTGTTATCTTTTTGGGTCACGGACGAATGATCTGTTGAAGGGCGGGGATATCGACCTGTTGCTCATTAGTGACTCGCTGACATTTCGGGATCGGATCAGCATTTTGAGCGAGCTTAAGATAACCATAGGCGATCAGAAGATCGATCTCTTGATCCGCAAGTCAAGTGACGCGACTTCAGATCCGTTTGTCGCCAAAATTCTCAAAACCGCGATTTTGCTGTAAGGATTTCTGATGGCTCAAGCTTCGTCTGCTTTTTGGAAAGGTAAACGCGTCTTTCTCACCGGCCACACCGGCTTCAAAGGAAGCTGGCTCTCGCTCTGGCTGACCCGCATGGGCGCCGAGGTGATGGGCTATGCGCTCGCTCCTCCGAGCGATCCCAATCTCTTCAAGCTGGCCGATCTGTCCTCGCGGATGAGCTCGGTCACTGGCGACGTGCGTGATCTGCCATTGCTTTCGCGCCGGATGGCGGAATTTAAGCCCGACATCGTGATCCATATGGCGGCCCAGGCCCTGGTCCGTCTTTCGTATCGTGAGCCGGTCGAGACCTACGCCACCAACGTGATGGGTACGGTTCATGTGCTCGAAGCGGCGCGCAAAACCTCGTCCGTGCGCACGGTCGTCAACGTGACGAGCGACAAGTGTTACGAAAACCGCGAGTGGGCCTGGGGTTATCGCGAAAACGAGCCCATGGGCGGCCATGACCCCTATAGCAACAGTAAAGGCTGTTCGGAATTGGTCACCTCGGCCTATCGCCGCTCGTTCTTTGCGAACGCGGGCATCGGTTTGGCCTCCGGCCGCGCCGGCAACGTCATTGGCGGCGGAGACTGGGCGGAGGACCGCCTGATTCCGGATTGCATGCGCGCGCTGGCCGCTGGCAAGCCGATCGTGATCCGTAATCCGCGCTCGATCCGCCCCTGGCAGCATGTGTTGGAGCCGCTGTCCGGCTACCTGCGCCTGGCTGAAAAGCTTTGGCATGAGCCGAATCAGTTCGCCGAGGGCTGGAACTTTGGTCCGGAGAGCTCTGATGCCCGGCAGGTCGACTGGATTGCCGACCGCATTGTCGGCCTCTGGGGCGACGGGGCGCGCTGGGAGCTTGTGCCTTTGTCCGAACCGCAGCCGCACGAAGCCCATTACCTCAAATTGGACTGCTCCATGGCGCATGCTCATTTGGCCTGGCAGCCTTCGCTGCGACTCGACCAGACGTTGCAGTGGGTGGTGGACTGGTACAAACGGGTAAACCAGGGCGAAAGCGCGCTTGGCGTGACTCTCGAGCAGATTGCTCGCTACGAGGGCCTGCTTGATGCAGGTCGTGCCGCCGGCAAATAAATCGGGCCACTCAATCGGCTTTTCCGGTTTTCCCACCGGCTAAAACCTGTTAGACGGTCCTTTCCCGGTCCCTGGGAAGAAAGCAGAGATTTATATCATGTCCAAGATCGCCGAAGGCAAGGTCGTCCAGCTCCGTTACTCGCTCAAGAATTCCCAGGGGGAAGTTCTCGACCAGGCGGACAAGGACAGCCCGTTCGTTTACCTCCATGGCGCGCAGCAGATCGTGCCCGGTCTGGAAACCGCCCTCGAAGGCCTCACCGTCGGCGAAAAGAAGGCTGTCGCCGTTCCGCCCGCTGAAGGCTACGGCGAAAAGGACCCGGACCTCCGTCTGGTGGTGAACCGCAAGCAATTCCCGGCGGGTCTCGAAATCCAGGAAGGCATGCAGTTCGAAACCGGCCAGGGCGAAGGCATGGTTTTCACCGTCGAAAAAATCGAGGGCGAACAGATCCACATCGATGGCAATCATCCGCTCGCCGGCGAGACGTTGCACTTCGACGTCGAAGTGATGCAGATCCGCGACGCGACGGAAGAAGAAAAGGCTCACGGCCACGCCCATGACGGCGACGGCCATCATCACCACTGATTTATTTTACTTTTCCCGAGGAATTAAAGGAACGAGTAAAAGAGATGTGAAATGCCCTCCGCTCTTAAGTGAGCGGGGGGCGTTTTAGTTTTGGGGCGGCTCCGCGTATTGTCGAGCCAACTGGGCGTCCCTCACTTCGCGATATTACAACCGACTTCATTGGCGGTTTCGGACTCATGAATTGCCCAGCAGTGGAGGAGTAGCTTTTCAGAGTCGATGCCATAAGACCGCTTCAGTCTTTGCAGGGCGCTGTCGACGACGGCTTCGGAAGTCCCGGGCCGATCAGGAACCGATTCGTTGAGGCGGCGGCGGTCGCGCATCAGGGATTCGAACTCGGACTGGAGTTTCTGGAGGATCTGCTTGTAGGCTTTGAGCTGAGGGTGGCTGTTCAGCGTGGCGGAGCTGACGCCGGGCTGACGCAGGAGGCGGTTGACCAGCGCGCGTTCCTGCTCGCGGGCATCGGCGAGGCGAGTCTGCACATAGGGGAGAGCGGTTTCGACGTAACGCCGTTTGAGGGTGACTTCGATTCCGGCTGTATCGAAGTAAGCTTTGCAGGTCGGGATCTGGTCGTTCATTTTGAATTTGTTTGTCAGCTTGCCCTTGTCTCGATCACACAGGCGCATGAGCGTGGCGGACTGGCTCTGGGCGGATTCGAGGGTCAGGCGGAGGGATTTGATCTTCTCCTCTCCACCTTCAAAATGTTGGAGGATCTCGCTCATCTCGGCATAGGTCGTGCCTAATTTGCGAAGCTCCGATTCGCCTGACTGGGCCATGAGACAGACCACGCAGTCTTTGCCGGCGTCTGCGCTTGCCGGAGGGGATCGGAAGCTGGAAATGAATGCCGCGACCAATAGGACATAGGTCAAAAAAGTTTGCTTCCGTAGACAAAAGGTCGATTGCGACGGATTTTGAAGCGGCATGTGGACTCCCTCAGGAAGACACGTATTTCTGAAATTAGAAGTAGTCTATCATGATAACGCGTTGCACATAAGTGAGGCGTGCTTCAATATCCGACTTTTCCCTGACTTTTCCTATACCTCACGCTGTGTTAGGGTCGGAAACCTATGTCCACCCCGATCACTCCAGCACAGCGTCCGCTCGGTAAGAGCTATGAACCCGCCCAGTTCGAGAGCGAACTCTATCAGTTCTGGGAACAGACTGGCTGTTTCGAAGCTGCCGATGAAAGCGCCCCCGGGCAGGAGTCGTTCTGTATCGTCATTCCTCCGCCGAATGTCACGGGCGTGCTGCACATGGGCCATGCGCTCACTAATACCATTCAGGACATCTTGGTACGCTGGCACCGGATGAAGGGCGACAACACGCTCTGGCTCCCGGGCACTGACCACGCGGGCATCGCCACGCAGGCGCAGGTGGAAAAGCAGATTGCCAAAGAGGGCAAGGGTCCCACGGGCCGGCCGCTGACGCGCCATGATCTGGGTCGTGAAAAGTTCCTTGAGCGCACCTGGAAGTGGAAGGACGATCACGCCACTCAGATCAAGAACCAGCTCGTCCGCCTGGGCTCGAGCTTGGATTGGAAACGCGAGCGCTTCACGATGGACGAAGGCCTGAGCGCCGCCGTGCGCGAAGTCTTCGTGCGTCTTTACGAAGAGAACCTCATCTACCGCGGCGAGCGCATCATCAACTGGTGCACGCGCTGCCAGACCGCGCTCTCTGATCTCGAAGTCATTCCGACCGATCGCAAGGGCAACTTCTGGCACTTGATTTACAAGATCGTCGATGAATCGGGGAATGCCGTTAAAAACCCGGATGGCCCAAACGCAGGTGAAGACGCGCAGCTCGTGATTGCGACCACGCGCCCGGAGACGCTCTTGGGCGACACGGCCGTGGCCATTCACCCCGAAGACGAGCGCTACGCGCACCTTCATGGCAAGAAGGCCGTGCTACCGCTCTTGGGTCGCGTGATCCCGGTCATCACCGACACGTATGTGGACAAGGAGTTCGGAAGCGGAGGCCTCAAGGTCACGCCGGCGCACGACTTC
>CAYXVB010000125.1:7903-10425 GCA_964467785.1 uncultured Bacteriovoracaceae bacterium | reverse complement strand
GTCCTCCCCGAGGACGAAAACAAACGCCAGGAAATCGAGCAGGATCTCGGCCTGGTCCGCAGCGAGGATAACGGCTCGGAAAGATCCCGCAGCTATCTCGCCCAAGTGGACAAGGTCAAACAGCTTTATCGTTACGGTCGCTTCGAGGCTGCGCTCCTTGAGCTGGATTCGATGGTCCGCGACTACCCGACCAATCCCAAGCTCCATGCCATGCGCGGCACGCTGCTCGAACGCCTCGGCAAAGGCGAGCTGGCCATGAAGAGCTGGAAGCAAGCGCTCAAGCTCGATCCGGCCAATCAATCGCTCCGAAAGTTCGTCGACCGCCGGGAACAGAAGAGGAGCGTCGCGAGTCAATGACCTTCCTTGGAACGCCCCGTCGCATGATCGGCTCCCTCCGCAGGCTGGCGCTCCTCGCGTCGGCCGCGGCGCTGATCTGCGCATCGAGCGCCGCTCCAGCCCAGGCCAAGGTCAATCTGGCCGAAGTGACCCAGAAGAACGCCGAAACCCAGATTCGCCACCTGATCGAGCCGCTGCTCGACAAGTACTGTCGTGAATCGTGCAAGCTCCTCTCGGTCGGCGTGCAAGTCGACCTCTCGATCCCGGACGAGATCGCCCCGGGCTTTGACGACATGATCACCGCCAAGGAAACGACCCTCGCTCCGAGCCAGGGCCGGATCAAGATCCTGATCGACGACAAGGTCGGACCGATCTCGCGCGAAAAACTCAAAGAGCTGCTGCAACAGTACCTCGACACTCTGGACTACGCCGTCAGGATCGAGATGCAGGTCGCGCATTTCCCGCAGCCGATCGGCTCCGAGGGCAAGATCGCCGAGATCCGCGAGCGCATCGCCAAGCAGTTCCAGAGCACCATCAACGACCTGTTCCAGCAGTTCTGCCCGGAAAAATGCATGTTCGCCGACTTCAAGATGCAGACCGAAGTCGTCAACGCGGAGGAGGCCCAATACGGCACGCCGGGCGAGTTCTACCAGGACGGCGGGGTCGCGATCAAGATCAGGGACATCTCGGGCACCCTCCTGATGGACGAGTCGCTCACGCCCGAAGAGCGCTCCAACATCTTGGAGATGGCCAAGCTCAAGACCAACAGTTTCAAGAACGTCACGCTCAACGGCAAAGCCCTGCGGTTCCCCCGGCCCACGCGCGCAGGCCGTGGCGCGGTGACGGACGAAGAGCAGCTCGACGCGTACGGAAACCCGATAGGCCGCGGTCCAGCTTCCCTTCGCAATCAGGAAAGCAAGGAGACCAAAGAACAGAAGGAGCTCCGCGAGCAGCTTTCCAAGAGCTCCAGCGAGACCAACAACAACTCCAATTCCAACACCAACAGCAACTCGACCAACCGGAACAACACGACGACTAGCGAGAAGCTCTCGAACAACGCGGAGTCTAAGACCGACCAGCGGACCGACTCGCGGTCCAACTCGAGCGAGAGCAACCAAAAGCAGGAGCGTTACGAGCGGTTCGAGAAGATCGAGCGCGTCGAAAACGGCGACGCCGTCCAGGCGGAGCTTCAGAAGTTCAAGGTCTACGGACTCGTCTTTGCCTGTTCGATCCTCTCGCTTCTGATCTTCATCGCGATGGCCTCCTTCCGCCCCCGCGCCGTCAAAGCCGGCGGCGACTCCACGGTCCATCGCGTGATCCAGAGTCTTTCAACCGATCCATTCATGACGACCACCCCGGCGGCCACCAAGGCCGGCGAAGCGGCTGCATCCGCCGACGACCGGCGCGCGAGCTTCGGGCAGCGCTATGAGATCGAGCGCCTGATCGATCAGCTCTCCGGTGTCTTTGCCCAATATCCGCGGGTCGCCAAGTACGTCTTTAGCCGCATCCTCACCGAGGAAGGCGTGGAGACGATGGCGTATTACATCGACATCTTTGGCGAATCGATTGTCATGGACATGCTTCGCGACCCGTCGCTCCAAAACGATCTCAACCAGCTCACCGAGTACTACGCCAAGACCTCGATCTCCATGACGGATGACGAGAAGCTCGAACTGCTACGCGCCCTCTATAACCGGACAGTGGCCGGCAAGGTCGTGGTGCTCGGCAACCGCTCCTCCAACCTCTTCGAATTCCTCGCCGAAATGGACGCCACCCAGATCGAAGAGATGATCCGTACCGAGACTATCACGGTCAAGGCGATCGTCCTCACCCAGTGCGACGCAACCAAGCGCAGCGTGATCTTCTCGCGTCTGGACGAGGACATCCGCATGAGCCTGCTCGGAGAGCTCTCTCGCATCGACTACCTGCCTCGCGACTACATCTACAACGTGTCGTCCGCGCTCAAACGCAAGCGCCGCGAGAACCCCAAGCTCAACACCGACGCGCTGCCGGGCTCCGAAGTACTGGTCAGCCTGCTCGAACGCGTCGCGCCCTCGATGCAGCGCCAGATCGTCGCCAATCTCGAAAGCGCCAACCCCGAGAGCGCGCCCGCCGTCAAAGGCAAGCTGGTCTCGATCGACACACTCCGCTTCCTGCGCGACGGTCAGCTGCTTGAAGTAGCCCGG
>CAYXVB010000125.1:0-7893 GCA_964467785.1 uncultured Bacteriovoracaceae bacterium | reverse complement strand
GGCACGCCGGTCCTCTCCGACGACGAGTTCGAGCGCGCCTCCGAGGAGATCCGCAACACGATTTACGCCAAGGCGCCCAAGGAGCTGGTGCTGGAGCTCGAGGAAGAGCTGCAAACCGTGCCCGCCCTGAGCCGCGAAGGCTACCTGGCGGTCGAACGCAAGATCCTCAATCGCGTCAAGGTCATGACCAACGAAGGCCTCATCAACCTCGCCGAAACCAACGAGCGCATGTTTGCCTCTAGCGCCCAAGACGTCGGCTTTGTCGGCACGGTGCCGGCCAACTCGGTCCCGGGAGACGGAACCCAACAGCTCACGGCTTCGGGCAACGCCAGGAAGGTGAGCGGGTGGTGACATGGGCGTGAGGCGGGCCGAAAAGCAGACCGGTCAAGCGAATTTGAAACCGTCCGTGCCGATGCTGCGCGAGATCCAGCTCTTGGGCGAGTTTGATGACGTCGAGCTCGCGCACCTCGTCGCCCAAGGCGAGTGCCGGCATTACGAAGCCCACTCCAACATCGTGATCGAAGGCGAGCAGTCCTGGGGACTCTATCTGATCCTCGACGGCGCGGTCGGCGTGTTCAAACGCAACAAGCTGACGGGCCAGAACTACGATCTCGCACAGCTCCGCAAGGGCAACTTCTTCGGCGAAATGTCGCTGATCGACCGCAGCCCCCGCTCGGCCTCGGTCAAGGCGCTCACCGGCTGCACCGTCTATCATATCTCCGGCGAGGGTTTTCACGCTTTTCTCAACTCACGCCCCGACACCAAAATCCGCTTTTATGAAAGCTGCGTGAAGCTCCTGGTCTCGCGCCTGCGCGACCTGGGCGACGACTACGTGGTAAGTCAATATCAGCTTTGGAAATTCGCGCTCAAAAAGGAGGCCGGCTGATGAACTTCTCATCGCTGTTCGGGGTCCTGTTCGGCGGGATCGTAATGTTCATGGCGCTCAAGGAAACCTCGCCGGACATCCGGATGTTCCTCGATTTCCATTCGATCCTGATCGTCGTGGGCGGCACCTCCGCCGCCGCGAGCATCAGCTTTCCGATCCTCAAGGTCCTCTCGCTCCTCAAGGTCTTTTTCCTGCGGGTGCTGGGCAAGCACCACGTCAATTACCAAGAGACGATCACCCAGATCCTTGAGCTCAACAAAAAGGCGACGATCGGTCTCTCTGCGCTCAACGAAGCGGTGCAGACCATCAAGCACCCTTTCCTCAAGGAAGCCGTGGGCCTAGTCGCGGCCGGCGTGCTCTCGGAGCCCGAGATTCGCCACGTGCTCGAACAACGCGTGAAGACTACCGAGGCGCGCTACATGCACGAAGCCAATATGTTCCGGAGCATCGGCCGATATCCGCCGGCGTTCGGCCTTCTCGCCACCACGCTGGGCATGATCGCATTGCTCCAAAAGCTCGGCCAGCCCGACAGTCAGAAGCTGATCGGCCCGGCAATGTCGATCGGCCTCATCGGAACTCTTTACGGCATCGCGCTCGCCAACCTCGTCTTCAATCCGATCGCCGAGAACCTCGCGGAAGCTACGCACGAGGAGATGGCGCTGCGCCGGATGATCGTGGAAGGCGCTTGCATGCTCAAGGCCCAGGTCAACCCGGTCTCGATGCGCGAGGAGCTCAACTCCTTCGTCGCCCCGAACGAACGGGTGGTAAAAAAGGCGTCGTAATCTATGTCGATGCCCGGCACCAAGGCCTTCCTCAAAAAAGCCAAGGATATCCACGAGGCCCATAAGAATCGGGGCACTCACAAGGATTCGTCCGGCGGAGGCCATGGCGGCGGCGATGCGCACGACGAGTCCAACTGGCTGATCTCCTACGCGGACATGATGACGCTGCTTTGCGGCTTCTTCATCATGCTCTTCAGCATGGCCAAGCTCGACGACACCAAGTACGAGAAGGTTAAGGAGGAGGTCTCCAAGACCTTCAAAGGCCAGTACTCCGAACCGCCCTCCAAGGAGGTCGGCAAGTTCCTCTCGCAGCTGATCAACGAGGCCGGCGTCGAGAAAGACGCGGTCGTCCGCGCCGACCCGAGCGGCGTGACGGTCACATTCCAGTCGACGGTCTTTTTCGATACGCTCAGCGCCGATGTCCGGCCCCAGGGCCGCATCGTGCTTTCGCGGTTGATCGAGGCGATCGCCAGCCGCCAACAAAAGGACCACAAAGAGTACCGGATCGTGGTCGAAGGCCACACCGACTCGCGTCCGATTCTCTCGGGGAGCTTCCCTTCGAACTGGGAGCTTTCAGGCGCCCGCGCCTCGCGCGTGGTCCGCATGTTCTCAGAGCGGGGTTTCGCGCCCACGCTCCTGACCTCGATCGGCTATGGCGACGCCCGCCCAGTCGCGGTCTCGCGCAAGCCTACGGGAGAGTGGGACGAGGATGCGCTCGCCAAAAACCGTCGCGTCGTGCTCCGAATCCTCGAGCCCACCGTGGACGGCATCCCCTTTCCCGAGTCTTTGGATCGCAAACTCATCCCCACGGTCGATGCGCATGGCGTGCTCGAGGCGGTCGCCTATGGACCTCAGCCCTTACCGGCTCCGGCTCCGGCTCCGGGCGCGAATCCGGCCACAAGAGCACCCGCCTCTGCCGCGATCGACCCTTCGCCCGTAGGGCCTTATCCTTATGTAGCTCCATCCGCGGTTACGGTACCGGCGTCAGCACCCGGAAAGACGCGGAAATCGACAACCCGCCGTTAATTGAGTTTTGACCGGCCTATTGGGCTAATGGGACTTTTTAAAAGTCCCCTGTCAGCCCAATACGCTCACTCACGATCCATCTCCGGCTCTCACTGCCGGGCAAGTTCTGCCTCTTGACCCCGCTGGCCTCCGCAAGCGAACCTAAAAATAGGATAACGGACTCAGGAGGAGGCCGAACCATGCGCTGGAGCTGTCCGCATTGCGGGATCAATCTCGCGGTTTCCGACGACAAGATGGGAAGCGGCTGGTCGTTCTCGCGCTGTTACAAGTGCGGGGGATTTGCGCTAGTCAGACGCGCTGAGATCAACCTCGTCAAAGTGGATCGCGCGCCCGCAGGTGAGCATATTATTCTCCCCGAGGCCTCCGAGGAACCCGAAGCAGCGCTCATGAGCAACGAGGCCACGGAAAACCTCGCCCGCCTCCGCCGTGAAAGCGCCGAAAAAGCCGCGATTCGGCAAGCCGCAAAGGTCGCTCAACAGCAGCAGCATCTGGCGATGGCGGACGCCATACAGCAGGGACGGGCCAGCGCCCAGGCGATCGAGCCGCGGATCGCCAATGCGGCCCCGCCTCCCGTCAATGTACAAGCCGGGGCGCAGACCAGCGCTCAGGCCGGTGCACTCGCTTTTCCGCAGCCCATGCCCGAAATCCCTACGCCGGCGATCCCCAATATCAATGGCAAAGATATCGTCCCTCGAACTTCGGGACGACTTCTTCCCGTGGCCATTGGTATCGCGGCGGTGGCCACGATCAGTTCCGGTATGTACCTTTACGATCAAGGCCAGACGCTTTGGGAAAAGTCCCGCGTGAGCAACAGTTCTTATGACTTGGCTGAGAAAAGAGGGCGCCCCGCCCCTGCCCGCCATCAAACAACGGCTCACTCCGGGCAGACCATCACGGACCAGGTACACTCCAACGCGATGGCACCCGTGCGCGGATCCGAGATGACCGAAGAGCGCTCCGAGCCCATGCCCTCCGCGTCTTTAGCAACGGGCGCAAATGGAGCAACGGGCGCTTCGGGCGCTCTAGCGCAGTCCAATTCCATCGGGCGAAACCCAGGTTTGACCACTACGGCCCCCTCTCTCACCGAGGAAGCCCGCGCGCAACTCCATGAAATCCAACAGACTCAATACACCAGACCTGCCGCCGCAGCACCATCCACTGCTGGCGCGTCAACTCCCGTCGGCGAGGAAAGCGGCCCTAATCGAGCCTTGGTGGTCAAACTCCGGCACGACAAGGGCATGCTCCGATCCGGACCCGGCACTAACTACCCGATCGTCGGCAAAGCATCGCCCGAGAAACAGTACCGCGTGATTGATTGGAACGACCGCTGGTTCCGAGTGATGATCAAAGATGAAACGGGCAAATCAGCATTCGCAGCCTGGATCCGCACTGACCTAGTGCAGGTCGTCCCGCAACGAACCACCCGAACGCAGTAAAAAACCACTTGCGATTTAGTGCAGATTGTCACAAATCGCTTTCCCAATGACACCTCCCCGAGCCAGCAACACCGCCGCCCCCGCCGCTCGCAGATCCGTTCGCCAGCGCGCAAATGGAATTCCCGCCACGCTTTTTAAGGGTACGAAGGCCAAGTGGCTTCCCCTTTACCACCGCGTTCTTGCGCGGCTCAGCTCCATTTCCGGCATGGAATTCATGTATGGAACTCGCGAAGTCGCGATTCTAGGCGCGGCCAAACGCCGCGTAGGTGTCATTTGCGTGACCGAAGATGGCCTCGAAATCGGACTTAGACTGGGCAAAGGAATGACTGCCGCCATGGCCCGCAACGAACGGCTCATTCCTTCGCGCAAGGCACCGCTTTGGGTCACTCACCGGGTTCTCATCGTATCAGCCGGCCAGATCGACGAGGAATTTCTGTCCTGGCTCAAGGTTGCGCGGCATCAGGCTGGCAATGCCAGACTTCGATCCACTTCGCGCTGAACCGGCCTCGCGAGCGCTCATACTTCGCAGCTGGTTTGCAATCCGCGCCCTTGAATGCTGGTACGGCGTCATAGCGGTTGTCCCGGACAAATAGCACCGGCTTGAGCAGCTTTGGCCAGTCCGGCCCCTCGCGGTCGGTGACGCCAAGCTCTGGCCACTCGTCCCGCGCCTTCAAGTCCCGGGGGAGCATGGTCGCCGGATTGCGCTCTCCCAAGGCAAAATAAGCCTGGGCGGCAGTCTGATAACGAAGGCCAGTGACCGGTAGCTCACGAAGCCGTGGATCCAGTTTCTGATCCAAAAACGAGCCAAGGTCATTCCAACCGTAGAGATCGTTGGTGACATCGATACGGGGGTCCTTGGCGCGCGTGACCCAGCTCACCAGCGGCACGTGGCAACTCAACAAGATCACCAGACCCAACGGAATGCCGTAGAGCAGATGCCCGCTCAAGAGACGACGCCAGCGTCTTTCGGTCCGCCACAAACAGCTCTCCAAGGCCAGTCCGATGGCCGCCGGCCACCAGGCGATCAGCGCCCAGTGAGGCTTGAACTCTCCCGCCAAGGGCTGCACGCCGTAAATAATTGCGGCCGGTGCGAGCCAGACGAGGAGGAATCTCCGCCCGTGCCGGACACGTTCTTCGGCCGGGGTCCTCGCCGCGCCACGAAGCGCGCGTTCGGGCAAAAAATAGAGCGCGTACGCCAGTAACGCCGGGCCCGCCAATACAAGTTGCGCGGCCCAAAACTGCCCCCAGCGGAGCAGCGAGAGCCCTCCTCCCCCTTGATGGCGATCGCGCAGCTGGTAAAGGATCGAGGCCCATTCATGATCCAGGTTCCAAAGCAGGGTCGGGACAAAACCCAGGACCGTGCCCAGGATCGCGGCGATCCACATCGCTCGGCGCGCCGGGCCCGTCGCCCAGAGCAGGGCCGAAAGCATCACTGAGCCCGCGACCAAGACTCCAGAGATCTTGGATACCATCGCAAGGGCGCAACCCAGGAGCAAGACCAGCATGCCGAACAGAGTCGGGATCTCCCGGCGCTGCAGCTTCCAGGTCGAGAAAAACGCCAACATCCAGCCGAGAAAAAGCGGAAGATCCGGCACCATCATCCAAGAAAGCGCGAAAAGTCCCGCAAAAGCCAAGAGCGCCGCCAGGACCGTGCGACGCGCGTTTCGGTACAGAGTTTCGCCGGCGACTTCTTCGATCCAGCGCAAACTCAGGCCGAGCGTCAGCGCGGCGCAAAGGATGCCCGGAAGGCGGACCAATCCGGACGAATGCGCTCCCAGCCACGGGCCGAACAGCGCCTGCGCCCCGGCGATCAACCAGGCGACGCCCGGAGGATGATACGCGTATCCAGCCGCGGGCCTTTGAGCGAGGACCCAGTAATAAGCTTCGTCATCCGTAAGTCCGAGCAGGGAGCCATGAACGAGCGTCAGCGCGGCGAACACCAGGGGCGCGACGATCTCAAAACGAATCGAAAAGCGCGAAGCGGTCCCTGCAGCTGGGCGAATCGAGAATGAAGTCATGGGCGTGATCCTGTTGGCCGACAGCATACCCTGCCGCGCGCGAGTCCGATAGGGCGAACTCCCGTCTTGAGAAAAGAGTGTGTCAGGCCGGACTCATCTCCATTTTTTATACATCCAATAATTAAAACTCACGAAAGCACTGCGAAAACCCGAGCCGCAATGCACTTATTGGTGAATCAAACGGTTTGTGCAATCCTGGAATACAGGGGTAATTTATGATTACGAGTTTGTCGCGGGTTCGCGCATCCGGCATATTATTGGCCTTGGCTCTCGGAACTTCCGGTTGCCAAAAGCTGGTATCCGTAACCTCGCTCGCGCAGTCGAACGACCAGACAAGCGGCGGACAAGGTATCATCATAACATCGGGGCTCGCGCAGTCGCAGCCCCCCGTCGAAACAGCCGGCTCGGATCGGCTCGGCATGAATCTCAATTGCCGATACTGGTCAATGGACGCAACGGCGCTGGACGACTGCGCCCGTGACCTGGATCTGATCAAGGGCCTCGGCGTTGGCTCCGTGCGCATGGGTATCCATTGGTACATGCTGACCGGCAACGACGGCGATGGCTTCACCATTCCGACCTGGCGCGCCAAGTTCCTCTCGGACTTCCTGAATCTGGCGCGGACGCGCGGTTTAAAAATCCTGGTCCAGATCGGACTCGAGGCTCCGGTTGGAGCCTATAAGTGCGGCTCTACAGTCAATCAGCCATCAAGTCCCTCGACGAGAATGGATTTCTGCGACGATGCGTTCAGCAAAGTTTTTAGCTCTTTCGCGGACCTGGTACTGCCGTTCACGCCGCACATCGAGCTCTTCAACGAGACCAACTGGAATTACCCCACGAACGCGCCCACGTACAGCTCACCGTCGGCGGAAGATTACGTCTTGAGCCGATCCAAGACAACTTTCATCATCGCCAAGCGGATCCTCGATGAAAAGCGCGCGTTGGGCCTGCAATCGGTCCTGCACAGCCAGGGCATCTCGTACTTCTACGACAAGGGTTATCCCAATCGCGGCTGGAGGCCGCCGGCCGAACTTCCGCTCATTACCGCAGCCGATTTCATCTATTCGATGAAAAACGGCTGGCAAGGCGATGCCAACGTCCTGACACAAGTCCTCGATTCAGTCAGCTTGCATCCTTATTTCAATAGCGAAGACTTCCCGACCATGCTCCAGCACATCACCAGCTGGACACAGAACCTGGTTCCGGGAGGCAACAAAAATATCTGGATCACGGAATTCAATAGCGGAACGCGGGTCGGGACGGAGTCCGATCAGGTCGCAGTCCTCAATCAGATGACGGCGATGCTGGACAGTAACCTCGCGCAAAAAGCGTTCTGGTACGTCGTTCGCGCCGGAAACGATTCAAGCGAAGGAGATACCTACGGCATCTATACCCAGAGCCGTGATTTAGCCCGTCCCCTGGTGGCCGCGGCTATCCGCGCCTATGCGAGTCGGACTCCGGAATCAGTGCGCTTCTTGCCCGAAACTTACCGGACACCAATAGTCTTTGGCGCCAAACCAAGTCCCACGCCGACGCCTACCCCCACGCCCGCTCCCACTCCGACATCGAGTCCGACTCCTACTTCAACCTATAGCTGGTCTGCCGGAGAATTCGGCTCTTGCTCAGCGCAGCCAAACTGGAGCTCGAACGCCTGGAGCGCTTGCTCCGTCACCTGCGGGGGAGGCACGCAGACTCGCATCAATTCCTGCGTCAACACTCAAGGCACTCGAGCGCGCTCCGTCACC
>CAYXVB010000124.1:0-10596 GCA_964467785.1 uncultured Bacteriovoracaceae bacterium | reverse complement strand
AATATGGTGATGGAAGAAGCCAAGGAGATCACCCAGGAGATCGAGGACGCCGCGGGCGAGCTGCTGAACATTATCTTCGGCCAGGCCAAGGCGGAGCTCAACGATCGCGCCGGCTACCAGATCCAGAAGGCGATCCCGACGATTGTCCGCGGCCAGCGGCTTCAGGTCCATCACCTGGGCAGAAATGTCGCGGTGGTGCTCCCGTTCGAAACGAAGGCAGGCATGTTCCACCTCGAAATCAGCACCGACTTCGTCTGAACTCCCCGGCTCAACTCGAGCGATAAACCGACCAATTGCCGAAGTGCTCCGGATCGACGACCTGCGAGAGCCAGGGCTCCCCGCGCTCGATCGCGTCCCTTGATGCGCGCCCTCGGCCGATCACGGTGATGGCGCGCGCGCGCGCGACCCTGCGGAGGTCTCCGAGCGCCTTTGCGATCGCCTCGCGAGAGCCGAAGTCGTAGATGAAATAGGCGCCGGCCTCACAGGGACGAAAGCCCGACTCGGAAAGATCGATCTGGGTCAGGCACTCCGGATCGAGTCCATGGACGCCCAATACACGGCGCCCCTCCTCGACCCGCGCCGCCACCAGCTCGTAACCGACAAAGCGGACCCCCGGATGATGGACGCCGAGCACGAACGCCATGCGGCCATAACCGGCGCCGAGATCGACGACCGTGTCGCCCGCGATGGGTGAGATCCGATCCAGCATCTGACGGATCTCCGTGTAAGGGGTGAGCAGGGTCTGGACCGGGAGTCCGACCCAAGCCTGATGCCCCGCCCAGGTCCCGAGCTCCCGCTCCTCGCGCGAGATCCCGGCTTCGACCCGTTCCGTCTCAAACCCAAGCCATGCATCCACCTCGGCGGAGTGCGAGCGCTCGGCGGCGTAGTCCGTCGACCGGCCGGTACGCGCAAGCAGCGGATAGGGATCACGTGGATCGAAACGAAGCATCGCGCATCCCTACCATAGGCCCGTGCGGATATACAGGGCGCTTCCTTCTATTCGCGTTTGTGCGCGGAACGCGATGCTGCTACGATTTATTTCACATCAATAGTTTAATCAACCGAATCGGAGCAGCCCGTGCTCGACAGGTACTTCCGTGATCTGACCCGTTTCCGCGGGGTTTATCGCCTACTGTGCGCCGAGGCCGCGCTGGCCATGGCCTACGAGACCTGCGTGGGTCCGTCCTATCTGGCGGGTCTCGCGGGCGAGCTCAACGTAAACCTTGGCCTCGTGTCCGTCATGGCCGCGATTCCGTGGATCGGTGCTAGCGGCCAGATCATCGGCGCCTGGGCTTTTGAGAGGAACGCCTCGGTCAAAAGCTACGTGCTCAGCCTCGCCACGGCGGGGCGCGCGCTGTGGATGATCCCGCTATTCCTGGCGGCATGGTGGGGCTGGCGCAGCGAGCTCACGGGCGCGCCGTTCCCGGTGCAACGTTGGTTTGCCGCCATGACGATCTGCGCTTGTCTGACCGCGCTCCTCGGAAGCGCCAGCGGCAACGCTTGGATGTACTGGATGCGCCATACGGTGCCGGCGCGCTTTCAAGGCCGGTTCTTCGGGTACCGGCAACGCTACATGACCTCCGCCTTCGTGCTCGCCAGCTTGGTCGCCGCGTGCCTCCTGGACTGGAAGCCCGGGGGCTGGCGCTTCGGAGCGGCCATCGTCTGTTCCCTGGCCCTACTCTGCGGCGCGCTTTCAATTCGTCTGCATTCGCTCGTCAGCGACGTACCGCTGCGCCGGCCCGCGGGCTGGAAACCGCGCCGGATCTCGGAGATCGTCGGCGAACCTCTCGCCGACCCCGAGTTCCGTCGCCTTCTCAAGTTCGGCGCGGCCTACACCGGCGCGATGCAACTGGCTTCGAGCTACTTCCCCTACTACTTCACGCGGGAGCTCGGCATTCCGATGAGCTCGGTAGCGATCTGGGGCGGCCTTTCCAATCTGGGCTGTTTCATCGCCGCCGGCTATTGGGGCCGGCGCACCGATCGCCGGCAGGGAAAAGACTCGCACTTCGAGGTGCTCTGGTGGACGGGCCATCTGATCTCCTTCTCTCCGATCCTCTATCTGTCGCGCGACCCGGCGGTGATCCGACTGATCGCGCCGTTCGAGTACCTCATCAGCGGGATGGCCGCCTGTGGCTTCGGTCTGGCCCAAACCAAGCTCCTGCTGCGCACGTCGCGCTCGGGTCTCGGTGCCGCGCAGTTTTCGGTGTACGCGGCCGCATGCGGGATGACGGGAGCCGTCTGCGCTTTCACCGGCGGCCACCTGGCCCGCGCGCTTGAGAGTTTCGGAGGATTTCCGGCCCTTTGGGTCGTATCGTCGGTCTGCCGGTTCGGCGTGCTCTGGACGCTTTGCCGGCCCTCGCCCCGAGGCTCGAGGGAAAACGCGCGCCCCCCCGAGGCGCTCATCTCCGGCTCAATGTGAGACTTGCGGCGCAAGCGACAATGAGCTGACGGCTCGACGGCGGGCGGCGCACTATTCTGTTCATCAAAGCAGCCGGCTGCTCTAGAATTTTGAAATGCGCCACCTAACGACACTGTCCCTATCCGCCCGCAGCAGGCCTCTTGCACCCCGGGGATAGACCGATGTCACGGTCACCGATCCAACTCGGAATCGACGGACTGCTCTCGGATCCCGCTTTGCGCGCTCGCCTCAAAGGCAGGCGGGTGGCGTTACTCGGCCATCCGGCTTCGATGACCTCGCCGGCCCATGGCTTCGTCCATTCGATCGACGCGCTCGCCCGCTGCGGCGACCTCCGGCTTTCCGCCGCGTTCGGCCCACAGCACGGAATGAAAGGCGACAAGCAGGACAACATGGTGGAGTCCGACGACTTCGTGGATCCGGTCCATGGAATTCCCGTTTTCAGCCTCTACGGCAAAGTGCGCCGCCCGACCGATGCGATGCTAGAGAGTTTTGACGTGCTCCTTTTTGATATCCAGGACGTCGGTTGCCGGATTTACACTTTTTTGACTACGCTGCTCTACGTCCTCGAAAGCTGCGCCCGCAAGGGCAAGAGCGTGTGGGTGCTCGACCGTCCCAATCCAGCGGGGCGACCGGTCGAAGGCATGGCGCTCGAGCCCGGATGGGAGAGCTTCGTAGGCGCGGCCGCGGGCATACCGATGCGCCACGGCCTCACGCTCGGCGAGGCGGCGCGCTGGTTCGTCAAGACGCTCAAGATCGACGTCGATCTACACGTCGTCGCGATGAAGAACTACCGCATTGACGAAGCGCCCGGTTACGGCTGGCCAATGCTCGAACTGCCTTGGGTAAACCCGAGCCCCAACGCGGCGACTCTCAGTATGGCCCGCGCGTATGCCGGCACTGTGATGATCGAGGGAACGACTCTATCCGAGGGCCGCGGTACCACTCACCCCCTTGAACAACAAGGGGCACCGGATCTCCGCATGCCGGAGATCCTGGCCTGGATGCGGGAGTCCGCGCCAGAATGGCTCGAAGGCTGTTGGCTCCGGCCATGCTTCTTCGAACCCACGTTCCACAAGCATCAAAAGCTGCTCAACTCGGGTTTCCAGATCCATGTCGACGATCAAGCCTACGCGCACGACCGCTTCAAGCCCTACCGGCTGATCTCCCTCTGGTTCAAAGCCATTCGGACGATCCATCCGGAATACGCGATTTGGCGCGACTTCGCCTACGAGTACGAAAACGACCGAGCCGCCATCGACCTGATCAACGGTGGGCCGCGACTTCGGGAATGGGTGGACGATCCCCATGCCACGACCGGGGACTTCGAAGCGATGTGCCGGCCCGAGGAGCAGTCCTGGCTGGAGGGGCGGCGCGAATTCCTACTTTACTGATCTAGCAGGAAATCTCATCGACTCGATGCCCGAAGCATCAACGACCGCCTGACTTGCCCGCTTCGCCCGCCTGCTGGCGTTCGGTCTCTTTTTTTGCCTGCTTTTGTGCCTTTTTTCGCTTGTGGTGACCCACCACGCCACCCGCCACCGCGCCTGCGCCCGGATGGCCAACTGCGGCGCCGGCAGCCCCACCAATCGCCGCTCCCTGAATCGCCCCTCCCTTTTTTGAGTCGGTCTTATTAGCGGAGTCGCTCGTTTTTTCCTGTGCGACTTTTGCGAAGGAAGTCCCCGCTGTAGCGCACGACAGGACGAAGCTCAGGAACATCTTCAAAATCATTCTCATGAGGCATCGGGCTAACAAGATCCGCACCGCCCTCCAAAATCAACCGAGATAAGCTAGGAGCCATTCTTTGATGACGCGCCACCTAAATATTCCGGTATTTCTTTACTGGTTATTCATCTCACATATGGTATCCAAATAGCATCCTCGGGATGCTTGCACCGCTTGCGCAGCGGACCGCCGGTTGAAGGAACGATCACCCGGCCGAGACTCCCGTTGTCCACCTTTCAGTGGACCTGAGCCATTCAATCAACGAACGCCGTTCCCCCGAAGGACGATGCTCCCAGCGCAAGCGCTTTGAGAGAGACGAAAAGAAATGTCGATGAACAGATCGAGAAATAGACGCCGCCGCCGCCATCACCATCGCCCGAACACTGGCCAAAACAGCGCCACAGGCGGCCAAGTCGGGTCCGACGGGAACGTGATGGTAGCGGACGACGACGCCCCCTTCTTTCCGATCGATGACGGAGCGCCGGAAGGCGACTCCGCCGAGGACGCCGCGACCCCTAATCCTTCGCAGGGTTCGCCATCTGCCATCCAACCCGCTGCTCATTCAAGCGCTTCCATGGGCGCTCAAACTGGCCCTCAAAATGATGGCCCCACTCCCGCCGAAGGCGGCACGGCGAGTGCGCCTGCCGGCCTGATCAATGCCGTCGAAAATCGTCCAGCCGGACAACATCCGGGGCAAAGCCATGGATATGGAGGACATGGGCCCAGCCACGGTTACGGTCAGCACGGACGCAATAATCGCCAGCAGCGCCATGCCACCCATTACCCGCCCAATCACACTGGGAATATCCCCACCCTCGAGCATCGGTGCGTCCGCCAATTTGCCCGCATCGCGCTGGGCCGCGGCCGTGAGTACTTCCGCAATGGCCGGGTCAACGAGCCCATCTGGTCGACCGAGAACGACAAGATCTGCAACGTCCAGATCAACGGCACGGGCGGCGCTTATCAGCTCAGCTTTGATTTTTCGAAAGTGTCCGAAGATCGCTCCCTTCCCGTCACTTGCGACTGCCCCGCCTATGTCCGCGGCGTGTTGTGCAAGCACATCTGGGCCGCGATCCTCCAGATCGACAAGAGCAACCCGCCGGGCCCCGAGTGCCGCATTCCGGAGAGCCCCGCGCTCAAATTGATCCACTCGCAGCCGCGTCCCATGCAACAGCGGCAGCAGCACGAAAACCAGCCCCGCCCCGAAGGCGGTGGTCACCCCCACCAGCACCGCCGTCAGGACCGTCCGACGATCGCGCCGGCCATCAAGATCGATCCGCACAGCTGGTCCCATCGCCTCGCCGTCCTCCAGGGTACGGCCGAAGCCAATCCCAATCCCCGCAACGCTTCGGCGCGTTCGCACGCCTACTTCGTGGTCTCGGCCCCCGAGTCCCTCGCCAAAGGCCGGCTCATCGTCGATCTCTGGATCCGCAATCGCATGATCAGTGGAGAGTTCGGCCCCCTCATGGCAAGCCGGGTGATGGGCCAGGATTTCCACCAGTTCGAAGACTCCCGCGACCGCGACATCTTGAGGTTGCTCACCAAAAGCTGCGAACCCAAGACGTTTTCGCCCTTTGGGCGCTCTTCCGGCAAGATGACCTCGCGGTTCACCGTCGATCCTCTCTTCGAATCCCATCTACTCAACAGCCTCGCGACCTCGGGCCGTCTCTTCCTGTCGCGCTCCCCCAACGGATCGCCCGACTCCGCCGAGCGCCCGATTCGCATGGACCGCGGCAAGGCCTGGGACCTCACCCTCAAGGTCGAGACCGCCGGCCTGGACTATTACCGCCTCGACGGCCAGCTTCGGCGCGACCATGAGAGCCGCACCCTCACGGACGCGATCTTGATCCTCAAAAGCGGATTCCTCGTCTTCGAGGACCGCATCGCCAAGTTTGCCGAGAGCCGTCACGCCCAATGGGCCGCGGGCCTCAAGGAGGCCGGCGAGTTCCTCATACCGCGCGCTGACGGAGACGGTTTCCTCGCCAAAGTGCTCACCGACCCCTCCGCGCCGAAGATCATCTGGCCGGATGAAATGGGCTGGAGCCTCACGACGCTCGAGCCTAAACCCAAGGGCGTTTTCCGCCCTCTCGGCAACGATCCCTCGACCGGACGCATGACTCTGACCGTAAGCTTTGACTACGCCGGGCGCGAAATCCCGCTCTCCGAGACCAAGACTTCGCTCGTTGACGTGGCATCCAAACGCGTCCTCCAGCGCAATCGGGACTTCGAGGAGCAGACGCTCCTCAAGGCGCTCGAGATCCTGCGCGACCCGCAGGGCACGGGCACCGTTCCCACCGGCGACATGCATCGCGCGGCCAACGAACTGGTCGCTGCTGGCTGGACCGTTTACGTCGAGAATCAAAAGCTCGTCGCCGCGAGCGACTTCTCGTTCAACGTGAGCTCCAACACCGACTGGTTCGATCTCAAGCTCGAAGCATCCTTCGGTGGGGCCGAGATGAAGTACCAGGACCTCCTCAAGGCGCTCGAAAACAAAAGCGGCATGGTTCAGCTCTCCGACGGTTCGCTCGGAATGCTTCCCAAAGATTTCCTCGAGCGCTTCGCGCAGGTCAGCCAGTTCGGCCAAGCCACCGGAGACGGCTCCGTCCGCTTCGCCAAGTCCCAAGGCCTCATGCTCAACGCCGCCATCGGCGAGGGCGTTCCGGTCACCGCGGATTCCAGCTTCATGACCTTCCGGGAGAAAATCCGGCAGTTCGAGGGCGTCAAGACCGCCGATGCGCCCGAAGGCTTCAACGGCAAGCTGCGCGAATACCAGCGCGAAGGGCTAACCTGGCTCAAATTCCTCGAGGAATTCGAAGCCGGCGGTATCCTTGCCGACGACATGGGTCTCGGCAAGACGATCCAAATTCTGGCCTTCCTCCAGTCGCGCGCGCGCAAGAACAAGATGCCCAGTCTCGTGGTCACGCCCAAGTCGCTGGCCTTCAACTGGATCGACGAAGCCGCCAAGTTCGTACCTCACCTCAAGTTGGTGCGCTACTCCGGCGCGGGCCGCAAACAGCGCCTCTCGGATCTCCAAAAGTCCGACCTCGTGGTCACGACTTATGGCGCGGTTCGCACGGACATCGAGAAGCTCGAGGGCGTCGAATTCGACATCGCGATCATCGACGAGGCGCAGGCGATCAAGAACCCGAAGGCGCAGTCCACTCAGGCCGTCAAACGGCTCCGCGCGCAAAACCGGCTCGCGCTCACCGGCACGCCGATCGAGAACTCGATCAACGACCTGCTTTCGATCCTTGAGTTCACCAATCCCGGCCTCATCAACCAGAAAGAGCTCAAGGCCGACCTCCAGGCAACGCTCGCCCGGATGCTCAAGCCCTTCATGCTCCGCCGCACCAAGGAAAAGGTGCTCACCGAACTCCCGGACAAGTCCGAGCAAGTGCTCTACTGCGAGATGTCCGTCGAGGAAAAGGAGTTCTACAACGCGATTCGCGACCGCTACCGCGCCTCGATCGCCGAAAAGGTCGCCCGAAGCGGCATCGGCCGCAACAAGCTTCACGTCCTCGAGGCGCTCCTGCGCCTGCGCCAAGCTGCTTCGCATCCCGGACTCATCGACCCCGAAAAGATCAAGGAACCCTCGGCTAAGCTGCAGCAGCTCCTGAACCACGTCCAGGAGGTCACGCAGGAAAACCACAAGTGCCTGATCTTCTCCCAGTTCACGAGCCTGCTGGCGATCGTGCGTCCCATGCTCGACGAGGCCGGCATCAAATACGAATACCTCGACGGCCAGACCGAGGATCGCAAGTCGCCGGTCGAGCGCTTCCAGACGGATCCGGACTGCAAGGTCTTCCTGATCAGCCTCAAGGCCGGTGGCACGGGTCTCAACCTGACCGCGGCCGACTACGTCTTCATCCTCGACCCCTGGTGGAATCCCGCGGTCGAAGCGCAGGCCATCGGGCGCGCCCATCGCATGGGTCAGACCCAAAAAGTCATCGCCTACCGTATGATCGCGCAGGGCACGGTCGAGGAAAAGATCCTCGAACTACAGAAGACCAAGAAAGATCTCGCCGAGTCGATCGTGTCCGAAGACCAGGACTTCCTCAAGAAGCTGACCAAGGAAGATCTGGAGATGATCCTCGCGTAATCAGCAATGTTACCGGCCTGAGCTCCCTGAATCTGCCGCCACACGGGCACCGTGCACGGCGGTTTCAGGGAGGCCGGTCTTCTCAAAATTCCAGAAACCGATTGACTGATTGCGGGAACGGCGGGGATCCCACGGAGCAAAGGGGACGCTCTTTCGGAATTCTGATGCATCGCAATCCAACGGATCCAGGACAATGACTTTTCTCGGGGAAAAGTTGTTTTGCGCGAGGACGGAAACCGCAGGCAAATAGCTTTCCTGAAACGGAAGCATCCCATGGCTGATCCGCGAGGCGACGATGCAATTCGACTCCGCCGCGTCCAATGACTTCCGGAAGGCGCTCGATGTCCGAGTCCAGTGAATCGCCATCGCAACTGTTCCAAGGCAAAAGACCGCGACCGGAAATCCTCCCCCGATGAGAGGCAAGAAGCGGGACTCGCCTTTCGTCCCCACCAGGCGATGATCGATCCAGCAGGCCAGCATGACCAAAATGCAGAACGGAACGCTAAAATATCTAAAATAGTCGGATCGCAGATAACTGTGTAGGTCGGGTACCCAAATCACAAAGCTCATGCCAAAGAGCACTGCAAAAGCCACGAGACCGATCCGCAAGGCGCGGCGCGGACTTCGCCGCTCCAGCACCAGCAATGCAACAAACGCCAGCGCGAAAATGCAGCCGACCAACGGCCAACCCCACAGACTGCGCTTAAAAGACCACCACAAAACTGAATATTGAGTCTGCCTCTGGCTATAAGGGCTACTGACAGCAAGCATGCCCTGAAAGAGAGCCAGCGCCCACCAGGCCGCGACCTTGTGCCGCCTGTGGGCATCCCTTCCCGGCTCGATCGCGGACACGACGCCGAACAGCACGTAGAACATCGCGCTGCCTGGATGGGTGAAGAAAAGCGGCACCGACCACAAAAATGGCCTCCACGAACGATCCAGCAAAAGATGCAAGAACGCGGGCCAGGCGAGCATCCCCAAGAGCTGGGTCTCGGAAATGAAATAAGCCTGTCCCCAGATTCCAAATAGCCCTAAAGAGATCAACGGCCAGATGCGCAGCCTTCGCGCGACTTCGCTCCCCCTGGTCACGGCGAAGGCAAATCCGACAAATGCGACGGGCAAGGCGCAATAACTCAGGGAATAGATCCATGTGATCCAGTCCAGGTCGCGGACCCAGCGGGAGGCGAGCAAAGCCGGCAGCTGAAAAAGAGCCAAAATATGGCGCTCCTCAGGGATCATCGTCGTGCGATTGGCCGTGATCAAGAAGAGATGATGCGCGCCATCCCACGCCAACGGGGCGCGGACATAGGCGGCAAAACCCAGAGCCAAGGACATGAGCGCGAGCAGTTGAATGGGGAGGCGACCCGACATCCAAAAATATTAACCATGTCCGGCCAGGCCGTCGCCTAAAAATTCGCCTCGCGGAGCGGATCAATTAGCGGCGTAGCTGCCCGAAAGAGTCGTGCAGGATGCCTGCGCAGTGGTCGTATTCCAGCCCGTCAGATAACGCAGGACATAGGCTGTGGCCTGCCCGGAGTTGACAGAGCAGATTGCGAACCGACCCGAGCTAGTGCAAGCGGAAGAGGAATAGGAGCCGCCCTTGGTACTGCCCACCGTAGTCGTGCTGCAAGTGGTCTGCCCCGTGCTCGCTGTGAACCCGGAACCCGTATAATCATAGCAAGTGGTCTGACTGTTCGCGGTGAAGGTACAGCTCCCTCCCCCGGTGGTACTGGTGCTGCTGCCGCAACTTGAAACGGCCGCCAGTCCGCCTGCCAGGATCAATCCCAACGCCACTTTTCCGTAAACGGCTTTCATATTCGTAGAGCTCCTTATTATTCCATTTATACTGAAGCATTGGAAAAATCGGCGCCAGCATTTTATGCAATTCGAAACGGCTTGCCTTGCCTCGTCCTCGCTCATTGCCCGACAATGGCCAGGTACCGGGCGCGGGTCTTTTGATAGTCCCGTCGCCTTTGCAGATCCTGCTCACGGATACTCATCCATCGCTCCACCCCGGACAGAAGATCTTGGGAACTGCGGACTCCTCGCTCATACTCAGCGGCAGTCTGCTTCAGGACTCCATCGCTCAATTCCAGCATTTCCTCGGAGTTATGAATCAGCTCGTGCAAATGCTTCAACTCGCCACGGGTCGACTCGATTTCGGACCTGAGGCCCAGCCTTCGCGCGTCGACTTCCTTTTCGGCGGCAAGCATCCTCAACTTGTAGCTATCCGCATCCCTCTTGGACTGGAGGCCATCAAATAGGCTCATTTTTAGACGGATACCGCCGGCGACATCCACGCGATCCCGGATTTCCGAATAAGTGCGGTCCCTCAGCGTATAGAGGTAATAGCCAC
>CAYXVB010000123.1:0-10781 GCA_964467785.1 uncultured Bacteriovoracaceae bacterium | reverse complement strand
GGACGACCAGCAGGAAAAAATCCAAAAATGAGGCTAACAAATTACATTAATTTTATTTATATTCGTGGCCACCCAGGAGAGAGCGATGCGCACCGAGATGCTATTCGATCTATACGACCGCTTCGGATGGCCTCTCGCAAGGCAATTCATTCGCCTCAGCCCGCGCTGCAGGAGATGCATCCTTTCGATAAAGCACGGCCCGCTCGAGGATGGCCTCTGCCGCGCCTGCCGCGAATACGTCGCTTCGCATGACATTGGCGATCAAGGCCAGGCCAGCGCCGAGGCCGTCGCGGCTTTTGAGACACGGATGCGGGAGCGCTCCAAAGGAGCTTTTGACTCCCTGCTCATGCTGAGCGGAGGGAAAGACAGCGCTTACATGCTCCAGCGGCTGCGTACCGACTTTCCGGAGCACCGGACCCTTTGTCTCATGGTGGACAACGGCTTCAGCAGTCCTTCCGCGATCGAAGGCGCGCGTTTCATCGCGCGCAAAACCGAGACGGATCTGCTCATGGCGAGCTCTTGCATACCCGAATTCCGCAAAGTCCTGCGCAAAGCCTTTTTGGAACTCAACGGACGCGGCGGCTACGGTGTCATCGACTTCGCCGACGGCGAGCTGATTTTCGAGATCGGTCGAAGAATAGCCACGAGCTTCTCCATTCCGTTCGTAATTGGCGGGCTATCCTGGTCTCAGGTGCGATTGATCATCGGCAAGGAGGACTCCGGGGATCCCGGCTGCTTCGAACATTCCATTTCCGGCAGTCCTCCCACGGTTTTTCCGTTGGCGATCTGGCGACCTTCCGAACAGCACGTTCGGTCCGAGGTCCAACGCCTGGGTCTGCTCCCGCGCGGAACCGACAGCCCTGTCCGTTCCAACAGTGGGCTGATCCTCGCCATGTCCGTGCTCGATATCAAGAATCTGGGCTACAGCAGCTTCGAGCCCGAGTTCGCGCAGATGATCCGCGAAGGAAAGGCGGATCGACGGACCTGGCTGCATCTTTTCGAGCTCCTGGAATTTGCGACGCGCCGGGGATTCCTGACCGCGGACCTCATCAAGGTGCTCGATCGTCTCGGACTACAACTTCAGGAGGTATGCAAGACATGAAGACAAAAAGAGCGTGCGTTACCGGTGCGACCGGCTGCGTGGGAAGAAACCTGGTTTCCGTCCTGGAAAAAGAAGGCGACTGGGACATCACGGTGCTTCACCGCAAGTCATCCGACCTCTCCAAGCTAAACGGATGCGACGTCCATCCTGTCGAAGTCAACCTACATGACGCCGACTCCGTCTTAAAAGCGCTACCGGATCAACTGGACGCGGTATTCCATATCGCCGGCAACACCTCCCACTGGTCCAAAGAGGCAGCGACCCAGCGCAAGGACAACGTCCTCGCAACGCGAAATCTAGTCATGGCGGCGCTCAAAAAGGATATTAAAAGATTCATCTTCACATCCACCGGAGCGACCCTACCCTTTCAGGACACCGATCGCGAGGGCGCGGAGAAGATCGACGAGCCCTATATCAAGACCAAAAGACTTGCGGAAATCGAGGTGCAGGAAGCCGCTGAATTCGGGCTGAACACCGTCACCCTGCATCCGATCATCGTGGTCGGGCCCTATGACTACAACAGTTACTCCGAGATTTTCAGGCAGCTGAAGCACAGCCCAATCAAGGCGGTCTTTCCCGGGAGCATCGCCTTCTGCCATGCGGAGGACGTGGCCCGCGCCCATCTTCAAGCCTATGAGCGCGGCTCCCCAGGCTCTCATTACGTTCTGGGAGGAACGCATACGACCTGGCTTGAGATGTCGCAAAAAATCAGCCGACTGCTGGGCGTTCGAGAACCCCGAAGGGCCACGCCGTCATGGGTCCTCAAACCGGTGGCGCACGCCATGACCGCTTTCGCCACGCTCACGCACCGCAAGCCCTTGCTGACGCCCGAGCTGCTCAGTCTGATCCATGACACCGATGACATCCCTCTGGCCGACCGGGCAAGGGCCCGCTCCGAGCTCGGATACGTATCGAGGCCGCTCGATCAAATGCTCGAGGACTGCCTCGAGTGGCTGAAAAGCGAAGGACGAATCTAACAAAATAAGAACGCCGCCCCGGCGGTGCACCGAGGCGGCGGTCAAAGAATCGCCTGCATTTGTAGGGTTCGCGCCCTACATCAAACTTCTACTCAGGCCGCCTGGCCGTTCTGGCCCGGGCCGCGAGGGAGCTTGCGCTTGTCGAGCCCGTACTTATCCACTTTCATGATCAAGCCGGCGCGCGAGATCCCCAGCTCCTTGGCCAAGCGGCTCTTGTTCCAATTGGTGCGCTTGAGTCCTTCGCGGATCATCGTCTTTTCGAGCTCTTCGAGCGCGTCTTTCAGCTTGCCCGCGATGCGGACGCCCTGGACCTTGGCGTTCTCGCCAAACTCCCGGATGCGCTGCGAAAGCAGGTCGGCCGATATGCGCGGGTCTTCGCCCGAGAGCACGATCAAGCGCTCGATTTCGTTCTCGAGCTCGCGGATGTTGCCCGGCCATGGATAGTCGAACACCTTTTCCATGGCGCGCTTGGCAAACTGCTTCATCGGCAGGTTCTTTTCCTTGCACCCACGAGTCATGAAGTGCTCGACCAGCATCGGGATGTCTTCCTTGCGGTCACGCAGCGGCGGAACCACCAAGTTGATGACGTTGATGCGGAAGTAAAGATCTTCGCGGAACGTGCCCGACTCGACCATTTCCTTGAGGTCCTTGTTCGTCGCCGCGACCACGCGCACGTCGACCTTGCGAACCTCCGTGCCGCCGACGGGCGTCAGCTCGCCCTGCTGCAGCACGCGCAGGAGCTTGACCTGCATCGTCGGCGACATGTCGCCAATTTCATCGAGGAACAGCGTGCCTTGGTCCGCGGACTCGAACAAGCCTTTCTTGTCCTTGATCGCGCCGGTGAAGGATCCCTTGACGTGGCCGAAGAGCTCGCTGTCGAGCAGGTTCTCGTTGAACGCCGAGCAATTCACCGTGACGAAGCCGGATTCGGCGCGCGGCGAGTTGAAGTGGATCGCGCGCGCGATCAACTCTTTGCCGGTGCCGTTCTCGCCCTGGATGAGGACCGTCGACTCCGACTTCTTGATCTTGTCGAGCATCGAATACAGATCCTGCATCGGCTTGGATTTGCCGATCATTTTGTCGTAGCTATAGCGGCCGCCGAGCTGGGTGTTCAGGGCGCTGATCTTCTCCTCGCGTTTGGAGATCTCCGTATGGAAAGTCACGATCTCCTGCGCCACGAGGTCAATGAGCTCGCCGAAGTATTTCTTCTCATTCTCGCCCATTTCCTTGAGTCGGGGAGCGGCGGCTTCGAGCGCCTCGGCGCTCATGCCATAGGCCTCGACCGTGGCCCGGGCTCGCGCCTTTTGCTCGGCGCTCACAGCCTTGTCCGCGTACGCATAGGCGCACACCGTGCCGTAAAACTCACCGTCGATCATGATCTTGGAGACGAGCATCTTCTCGAACCCGAACGGGCCGTCCCAGACGAAGTGGTGCGCGTCCCCCTTCTGGGCCTTGGCGTTCGCCTCGATGATCGAGCGGATGACGAACTCGCGCCCTTTCTCATGAGTCATGTAGGCGGCCGTCAGCGGATTATGGAACTCGCGCTGATCCGAATTGCGGATCTGCCCACGACTGTCCACAAAATAGATATCCGTCTGGAACCAGTGGGCAAGGATGGATTCCAGCTTACGGATAACGTGAATATGTTTCAGCTCTTCCCAATTGATCATGTTCGCGTGTCCTCTTCTCTGGACAACCTATCGGTGAGAGCTGACCAAAAATTGAGCGATAGCATCCACTATTTGGACATGCCTGTCATTTTTCTAGTCAGGACGGGCAGTTAACCCCCGGTCTTACGCTCTTGCAAAAGTTAAGGAACTTGCCCCGAGGAGTCTGAACCGTTATGCATGATATCCTATGCAATACCGCTTCTTTGACACCGCTTCGACCACCCGCTGCTGTGATTCCGCGGCCCGACTCATTCAACGATTCGCTGTCGAGGATTACGGCAACCCGTCCTCGAGCCATGCCTACGGCCAAACATCCGCAAAAGCGATCCGCGAAGCCCGCCTGTATTTCGCCGACCTGTTTCGGGTCACGCCGTCCCAGGTCATCTTCACCGGTAGCGGTAGCGAGGCCGACAACCTCGCTGTCTACGGCATCGCGCTTCAGGCCCTGGCTCAACAGCCCGACACTCGCCCAGCCCGCCCCGTGCGCATATTGGCGTCCGCCACGGAGCATCCCGCGGTCCGCAAGACGGTCCAGAGCCTGAACACCCTCGGCGCCTCGCGTTTCGATGCGCAATTCATCCCGGTCGACCGCGAGGGCCAGATCCGACACGACGCCTTTCTCGAGCTTCTCACACCTGAGACCGCGCTGGTCAGCATTCAACAGGTCAACAACATCACAGGAGCCGAGCTACCGGTCGAAGAGCTTGCCACCTTTGCCAAGAAGCAAGTACCCGGCCTCGTCTTCCACACCGACGCCGTCCAAGCCTTTGGCAAGTCGACGCGCACACCGGCCGCGCCTTCCGCGATCGACCTGGTCTCCATTTCCGGCCACAAAGTCCGCGGGCCCAAGGGCGTCGGCGCCCTTATTGTACTGAACAAAAAGCTCCTCAAAGAAGGCATTCGTCCCCTCATCTGGGGCGGGGAGCAGGAAGGCGGCATGCGTTCCGGCACCCAAAACGCGGGCCTCATTGCCGGTTTCCACGCGGCCGCCCGCGAAACTTTCGACAAGAAGACGGAGTCCCGGGCGCATATCCAGGCTCTTCATGAGCTCTTCCGCGAGCGCTTGAAATCCACCGGACTCCTCATGACTGCCACCGAAGCCTCCCAGGTCCTCGATAGTGCCGCCAGCGCCGGCAACCGCGCCTCAGGCAAAATCCACTGGAATTCGCCCGAAAACTCCGTTCCACACATCGTGAGCCTGAGCATCCCCGGCTTTCCCACCGGGCCCCTCGCCCGCTTGCTCGAGGAGCGCGGCTTTCTCGTCTCCACGGGTTCGGCCTGCAGCTCCCAGAAAACGGAACCGGATGCCGCGCTGACCGCCATGGGCTTTCCTCCGGCTATCACCCAATCCACGATCCGCATCAGCTTTTGCGACCTCAACACCTCCGAAGACGTCATCGCCCTCGTCGACGCCATTGGAAATTCGATGACGCTCATGACTGAGCTGCTCGGCGGCGAAAAAAGCCGAGGCTAAAATGCCGGCCGATAACGCCAAGCCCCCTGCGCCCGCCGACACCGAACTCCTGCTTCTGCGGTATCACGAGATCGCGCTCAAGGGCGAGAATCGCTCGGTCTTCGAAGAGCGTCTCGCGATCAATGCACGCAAGCTGCTCGCTCGCGAGCTCGGACCGGAGCATGTCGAAGTCCATCGCCAGCACGGCCGAGTGCTCGTCCGTGTTCCGCGGGACGAGCGCCTCCGTGTGAGCGCGGTTCTGCAGCGTCTTTTCGGCTACAACAGCTACAGCATCGTTCGCACGGTTCCCACCGCGTATGAAGATCTCACGCGCGCGGCGATCGAGGAGTTCGATCACTGGGTGGGCCGCCACGGCATGCCCAAGACCTTCCGCGTCGCCACTCGGCGCAGCGACAAGGTCCTTCCTCAACCTTCCCACGAAATTGACCGCATCATCGGCGGCGAAGTCGCGGACCGCTATCCCTCCGTCGAGGTCAACCTCAAGCAGGCCGATCTCACCATCGGCATCGAGATTCGCAAAGGCGAGTCGTTTATCTGGAGCGATCGGATTCCCACCCAGGGCGGACTCCCCGTCGGAGCCAATGGCCGCGCGCTCTGCTTGCTTTCAGGCGGACTCGATTCCCCCGTCGCCGCGATCCAGATCCTACGCCGCGGTTCCCCCTGCTCACTCCTGCATTTCTACGGCACGCCCTTCGTCGGCGAGGAAGCGCTCGAAAAAGTCGAGGACCTCGCCCGCCTCATCAACAGCTTCCAGCCGGACGCCCAACCCCTGCTCGTCATTCCCTTCGGCAAGATCCAGGAGCGTATCGCGCTAGCCACGCAGCCCCGTTACCGGACCATCCTTTACCGTCGGATGATGATGCGAATCGCATCAAAAGTCGCCGTCACCCATAAGGCGCAAGCGCTGGTCACCGGCGAGAGCCTCGGCCAAGTCGCCAGCCAAACCCTCGAAAATCTCGCCTGTATCGACGCGGCCTCCGCGCTTCCGATCCTCCGCCCTTTGATCGCCCACGACAAAGACGAGATTGTCGCGCAGGCCCAGCGCTGGGGCACCTTCGAGACCTCGATTCGCCCCGCCATCGACTGCTGTACGCTTTTCGCGGACCGACACCCGGCCACCCGCGCCACGCCCGAGCTAATCGCCTCCGAAGAGGTAAAGTTTCCAGTCGAGGAACTCGTCCAACAGGCCATCGAGGGCTTATTTTTGGTTCGCGGCCAGCCGCTCCAGCGTCGCTAAAAATTCCGGGCTTTCCCAATTCTGGGGTCCCACCCACTTCATGAGGATCTCGGCTCGCCCTTCGCGCACACGCACCGCGTAGGTCTCAGGATACTGATACGTGCCGTAAATTTCGGATACCTTGCTATCCTGATCGAGTACCGAGACAAAGTTCGGGGCGTGCCCTTCCGATGGGAGCGACTTGTGCGCCTCCTCCCAAGTCGGATCCTCGCTCACCGCCATCAGCCGATAATTGGCGGCTTGTGGATGCTTCGCAAACGCGGCGAACCGAGGAATCTCCTCCAAACACGGCGGACACCAGTGCGCCCAGAAATGTATCAACATCAAGCTCGCGCCTTTCGCGTCAGCGAGCGTGTGCACCACACCCTTCGCGTCCTTCAGTGCGATCTCGGGAGCTTGACGCAAGCCCATAGATGCCGCACCGCCCGAACCCGAACCCGACCCGTTCCCTCCCGGAGCCCAGTACCAGGCCAACGCCAAAATCCCGACAACCAAACCCGTTACGGCGGCCCAAACAGTCAGCTTGCGTTCCGAATTGCCCATTTTTGCATTCCCCTGAAATCAATCAAACTCAATTTAATAACTATACTTTATTAAAACAATCACTTATGCCCGCCAGAAAAACGCCCGGTGTTGCATCCTGGCCAGAAACCCCCGTATAATCAGGGAATGGGCCACGCACTCGTGCTCAACGCCTCCTTCGAACCGCTTCACATCGTCACCTGGCAGCGCGCCTTGCAGCTACTCTTCCAGGGCAAAGTCGAAGTGCTCGAAGAGTCGGACCAGGAGGTCCGCACGGTACGCCTTACCATCAAGGTGCCAGCCGTGCTTCGCCTGATCCACTACGTGCCTCTTTCCCGCAAGAAGCCGCTCGTGCGCTTCTCGCGCGCCAACATCTTCCTTCGGGACGACCACTCTTGCCAATACTGTGGGCAAAAGATGTCACGACAGTATCTCACCCTAGATCACGTCATCCCCGTTGTCCAAGGGGGTCGCAAGTCCTGGGACAATATCGTCACCGCCTGCAAGCCATGCAACCAGCGCAAAGGCGGCCGAACCCCCCAGCAGGCCGGAATTCACCTGATCCGCAAGCCTCGCCAGCCTAACTGGCTCCCTACAACCAGCCTTCAGCTCGGCTTGAGCTTGACCCGGACGCCCGAACGCTGGAAGATCTACTTCCGACTGGAGCAGAAATCCGGGCCCGCTGGTGGCAACGGCTCGAGCGACAGCGACGACGAAGACGACGACGGCGACAACATCCTGTGACCACGATTCTCCAACGCCTGCCTTTCAGGAAATCCACCGGCAGCCCAGCAGCCGGGCCGCCCGCGCATTCCCTTTCTGAATCCCACTCCCGCCAAGATCACGAAACCGAAGATCTCATCCGCCGTTACGGCGACCTCGTCTTCGATCTTTGCTACTCCGTGCTCCAACACGCCGGAAACGCGCAGATCGCCTTCCGTGAGATCTTCCACGAAGTCCGCCGCCGCCGTCCCGAAAATTCCTTCCAGCGCCACGAGCGCGGTTGGGTCCTGCGGATTGCCTGCGAGCGCGTCCGCGAGCTCGCCGGCGCCCCCCATGGACTCGGTCTTACCGCCGCTCAGCAGATCGAGCTCGACTCCACTCCCGACTCGGAAACCAGACTTTCCCGCTTCGAACTCTGCTTCCGCCGCCTTTCCGTCGCGGACCAACTTCTCCTTCTGCTCAAAGACAAATACGGCGTCCCAATGCCCGAGATCTCAGTCGCAACCGGCACCCCCGAGGAATCCCTCAAGGTCCAGCGCGCTCAGATCCTCCGTTCCCTCGAGGAATGGATTTGGAGCGCCCCATGAGCCCCGACTTCGAGAAAATCACCTGCTTCCGCTTCCAAAACGACATCTCCGACACCCTCGACGGCACCCATCTAGGCTCCCGAAAGAAGAGTGCCGACGCCCACCTCGAGTCCTGTGCCACCTGCGCCGCGCGCTTCGCTCACTACCGCCGGATCGTCGCCGCGGTCTCAGCGCTCCCACGCTCGACTCTACCCGTGGCGGTCCGCCACGAGCCCCTCAAGGCCTTGCTGCCTTCTTGGGACTTCACTGACGAAGCCGACTACACCCTCGGCCCCTCCGCTTCAACCGCCCGCCGCGCACTCGAACGCTTGCGCGCCCGCTGGCGCCGGGTTCCCTGGCATGTCCGCACGCCCGCCGAGGGAGCCGCCATCGTCGCCCTCATCCTGATCGGCATCTCCAGCGGCCCCCGCCTCCGCGGCTTCTACGAAAGCAAAGTCGAAAAAAGCCTCATCGAATTCAGCCAAACCTTCAGTGATCCTTCTTCCTCCGGCAATGGAATACCGCTCCTACGCGGTCGCGAGGCCCTTCAGTCCCTGCCCTCGGATAAATCGGGGGCTCCCGGCGATTACGGCTCCGCAGGGGCCCGCACTGAGGCCGCCGGAGAAGACGAATTCACCAGTGACGAAGCGGACACCTCCGAAGACGATTCAGTCACCGCCGGCACTGGTACGGACGACTCCAAGATCGTCGCCGGCGACTCCGAAATCTGGCGCTTCATCCTCAAGACGGACAGCCCGCACGAAATCCGCGGCAAAGTAGTTCAAATCCTCACCGCGCTCAAAGTCCCCGCCAATACCCCGGGCGTAGGCGGCATCGAGGCTCCCGGCGGTATCCAGTTCGACCTCCTCCTTCCCAAGGAGATCGTCGCACCGATAAAAAAACAGCTCCAGTCGATCGCGCCGCCTGTACCCGAGGGCATGAGCGAAACTCCCGTCGCCGACACCTTCACCTGGTACAAAAACCGCTCGAAGAGCCCGATTCCCCAAGGCAAGACCCGCGTCGTGATCTGGCTATCCCAAATCTAATCCAACGCCGCCCACGCCCACCGCTCAATTAATCTTCAAGCTTTTGAAGGGTATTGATCATATCCATCAGCTGCTCCGGTTTCAGCGTGACCGTCAGGAACTGACTTGACCCATCTTCCGCAGTCGGAGGCACGATCACCTGCGGTTCCTTTTCATCCAGCGTGCGCTGGCGGCGTCCCTTCGCCTTTTCGATCTTGAGTTTCACCAGCTCCGCCTCAGAAAGCGCCTTGGTCCCGCCTTTGAAATCCATCTTGTTCTGACTCGGGATGCGCCCCTTAACGAGCCCGCCATTGGCAGCGTCCACGATCAGTTTTCTGGACTCCTTGAAATCGGCTTCCGCGACGCGCTCCTGGTCCGGCAACCGATCCACCGGCTGCAGACCGCGCCCTTTGATGGCCGCAAGGTCCGCATCCATGTCACTCTTGTGCTTAAGGTAGTAGGCCTCAGCCGTCTTAAAGGCCTTTTCGTCGTATTCGATTCGGCCGTTCGCGTCTCGCGACACCACCATCATGGTCCCGCGCTCCGGATGATCAGGATCGCGATAGATTCTTCTGAATTTTACGAACTCTTCCCGACTCGGTGCGGCCTTTAGATTCGAAGCCCATTCCTGATACTCCCTACCCGTCAGTGCCCGTAGGCTTCCCAGCTCCTTCTTGATGTCCTCGAATGTGACGACGTAAGGCACTTGAGCTTTCTTTGGACCGAGACCACTGATCTGAAACTCAGCGGCCGGCGGATTACCTTGGAGAGGTTTTTTTTCGTCCCCAACAAATACGCGGCGATTCATGAGCGCTGAGGCATTATTGGAATTCTGAATCATCGCATCGCGCATTTTATAAAGCGCGACAATATTCATTCGCTTGTAGCGATTGAAACAAGCGTCCCCATCCTCACTCGCGATACAAAAACTTCCAAGAGCGCTCTTCCTCTCGCTCGCATCGCGGTCATTCAGACTGATGATGTGGTTCGTGAGATACAGCGCCTGCAAGGCCAAATTCTCATTCGCTCGCTGATACAGACATGACTGTCCGCAACCCTCGTAAATCTCATTTTCTGTCGGCTTCTTCGCCGCAGTGCCGACAACCTGGCCACTCGCCAGCGCGGAATCCACCCCAAAGCCAAGCATAAGGACAAGAAGCAGAACAAGGCGCCCCACGCCTGAACGGAGCAATCCGCCCGCTAAACAATTTCTAAAAGCGACTGCACGCGCAGACTCTATTCTAGCGCCCATTCGTAACACCCGCTCCATGCCCTTCCCCTCCTTTCCCTACTTAAAACACGAACAAAAACGCTCTAGTTCAGGTTACCGTCACTTGGGTATACCCGCAAAGACTTCCCTGAACCTGCCACTTTCCCTTTCATTCTGAGAACTTGAAGAAATCATGGCCAAGGAATCATCAGCAAATCGCTTCATCGGGTTAGACGCCACTGCCGGGAACTCAACGCCCACCACGTGATCATAGG
>CAYXVB010000122.1:3491-10798 GCA_964467785.1 uncultured Bacteriovoracaceae bacterium | reverse complement strand
GCATCCCGTTTCTGCCGCAGATCCCGATCCGCAATCCCTGGGAATACATGATCCCCCAAGCGCTCGAGGGTTTGCCGGGTTTGCAGATCGAGCAGGACGGCTCCGCCCTGGTCAATCTGCCAATCTGGGAACGCCGGGCCAAGGACTTTGCCGCGAAGCTTAATGCGTCGCTACGCGCGTCCGGACCGTTGCCGGATTTCGAGCCCAGCGCCTCGGTCTCGAGCCTTTGGCAACCATTCCTCTGGGAGCTTTCGGAACGCGGGGCAAACCTGGCCAAGATCCAGATCGCCGGCCCCCTCACGACGCAATGGGCGCTCCGCGCGCGCACTGATGCGGCGACCACGCTTTCGGCCGAACGCGTTCCCGAGCTCTCAGCGCAGATCTACAAGCTCTCGCTGGCGCGCTCACTCGCGATGGTTCGCCGGCTCAAGGCCGAGCGGATCCAACCGATCATCTTCCTGGACGAGCCGGCGCTCTACGGCTGGAGCCTGCAAAACCCCAAACACCTGCTCGGCATGCAGGAACTCAAGGTGCATCTGCAAACCCTGCGCAAGGAAGGCGCCGTCACCGGCCTTCACTGCTGCAGCAACACCGACTGGTCCCAGATGCTGGGACTTCCGATCGACATCCTGTCACTCGATACCGCCCTCTCGCTCGAAAACCTCCTGAGCGGAGGCGCCGACGCGCTCGAGCGATTCATCGAAAACGGCGGCCGCCTGGCCCTCGGCATCGTCCCCACGGCCCGCTCCATGATTCTGCACTCGCTTCGGGCGCACGATCTCCTGGAGGGGGTGGAAAAGACCTTCGAGCGCAGCGGCCACGCCCGACTGCTCCAACCAGTCCTCGCCTCCGCGCTCTTCACGCCGGCTTGCGGCCTCGCGTATCACACCGTGGCTGACGCCGAAGTGAGCCAGCAGCTCCTGCAGGACGTCGCCCTCGAAGTGGAACGCCGGCTCGGCAAGAGTCCGCGAAAGGGGACGACCGGGTGAGCTCCGGTTTCTTCGCGGAACTTCTCCGCGACATGAAACGTCTTCCGCCCCTGACGGAATCGCCCGCGCGCGCCGAAGTTCCGGCTACGGACCGGCCACGGCTCTCGCTCCTGATTCCCGCTCGCAACGCGGCGGACACCATCGAGCGGACCTTGCGCGAGGCCCAACTCGCGCTTTCCGCGATTTGCAGCGACTCGAGCTTCGAGATCGTCGCGGTCCCCAATCCCAAGCCCGGAGACCTCGCCGATCGCACCGAGGAGGTGATCCGCTCGCTCGGTGCCGAGCTTCCTTCAGTGGTGATCGCGCCGCATCAGCGGCCCCCGGGAAAAGGCGCGGCGCTTCGGACCGGCTTTCTGGCCAGTCGCGGCGCCTCCGTTTTTTACACCGATGCCGACCTCCCCTATGACCTCGATTTCGTCGCTCGAGCGCTGCCGCTGCTCGAGGGCGGATCCGTCGCGCTCGTGAGCGGCAACCGCCGTCTCGACTCGAGCGAGTTCAACGTGCCAGTGGAACTCCTGCCGCTCGCCTACGGACGCCACCGCCTGGGACTCCTGTTCACTCGGTTCATGCGGATCTTCCTTCCACTGCGGACCACCGATACCCAGTCCGGCATGAAAGGCATGTGCCGGGAACTGGCTGAAAAGTCCTTCCGGCGCCAGATCTGTCCGGGCTTCTTTTTCGATCTGGAGATCTTTCTTACCGCCTCTGCCAAGGGACTACGCCACGCGGAGCTCCCGATCGTCCTGCGTCTCGACAGCGAAAAAAGCACTATCCGGCTCGTCAAAGAAGCGGTCCTCACGATCTGGTGGATCTTGCGCATCCGTTTGCACCTGAGCCGCGGAGGTTACCAAAAATGAAGCGCTCTTCCTCGATCCTCAAGCGGGTGCTCGCCGCCTCACCCGAGGCGAGAAAAAGCCTCGGGACGCGCCTTTTCCTCAACTTGCGCTGGCACTTCACTCCCTATGACGAGATGGCGCGCGAGCTGCCTCGCTGGGGCCGCCTCCTGGACCTCGGTTGCGGATACGGGCTCCTGGCCATGGAGCTCGCGCTCTCCGAGCGCGCGCGCGAGGTGATCGGCGTCGATCACGACACGGCGCGGATCTCGGTGGCCGCGCAGGCTTCGCAGGGCATCTCCAATCTCCGCTTCGAAGAGGGCTCGGTGCTCGCGCCGCCGTCAGGCCCCTTCGCGGGCATCGCGATCATCGATACCCTTCACTACTTCGAGCCCCGCGTTCAAGAGGGCATCCTCCAGGGCGTCTTCCAGGCGCTCGCGCCCGGCGGGACTCTGATCGCGCGCGAAGTAAACCCCGACGCCGGGCTCGTCTCGAAGTGGAACCGCCTTTACGAGAGAATCGCCACTTCCTCGGGCTTCACTCGGACCTCGCGCCAGACCGCGGGAGCCGAAGGAAAGCCCCTGCACTTCCGGAATCCGGAGCAGTGGACAGGGCTACTCGAACGGCTTGGCTTCACGGTGCGCGTGCGCAAGTGCAGCCACCCGCTCTTTGCCGACATGCTTTATGTCGCCACCAAGCCGGACAACATGCCCCGAGCGGTGCCTCGCGCATGAACCCGATCCGCCTGCGGCGCCTCACGATCGCTTTGGCCTGGCTACTCGTCGCGATCGCGATCCCCCTTTACGCGTTCAAGGTCCATCAGAAGGCCGATTACATGGACTTCGACGTGTACTACAAGGCCGCCACTCGGCTAAAAGCGCAGGATTGGGAGAACCTTTATTCGCTCCGCGATGGAACTTCCCCGTTCCGCTACGCCCCGCCCGTCCTGCCTTGGCTCGCGCCGCTGGCGCAGCTCACGCGCGACGAGGCCAAGCTTGTGTTCTATGCCGTCCAGGTCGCCTGCTTCGCGCTGACCTTTGCCCTGATCCATGCGATCGTGCGCGCTACCACCGGAACCGGAATCGGAACCGCTCCCGGCATGCGGCGGCGCCCGAAACGAACGCCGGGAATCGCGGGCTGGGCCACGGCCTTTTCGCTGCTCTTCGTGCTCAGGCTCTGTCTCGACACGTTCACCATCGGCCAGATCACTCCCATCCTGCTCGTGCTGATCACGGCATCCGCCTGGGCGTGGACCACGCGGCTCCGGGGCCGCGCGCACGCGGGCCTCTCCGCCGCGCTGCTCGTGCCTCCCGCGTTGATCAAGATCGGCCCCGCCGTCCTTTATGGCGTCTTTTTGTCCACTCGGCTCCGCCAAAAGCTCCGCGCGGCGCTTGCGGCGGCGGTCACACTCTGGATCCTGGTGCGCGGCGCGAGCCTGTGGCTGGTCTCTCAAGGCGCCTCCACGGAGCGCCTCTGGTCGCTTTGGTGGGTCATCGTGCGCGAAGACGATCGATATTACGACGCCTCCCATTACGGCAGCCAGTCCTTCAAGAGCGCGTTGCTCCGCCTGGCCAACATCGATTGGATCAGCCGATCCACGGCGATGAGCCTCTATGCATTGGGGGTGGTCGCGGGCTGCGCGGCCGTGGCTGCTTTCTGGTCGCTGCGCCGTCCACGCACGCTCGAAGGAAGGGCACTGCTCTTTTCTTCCGGACTCTTCCCCTACTTCTGGCTCATGCCGGAAACGTTCAAATACTCGCTCACGCCGCTCGCGCTGCCCGTGGCGCTCCTATTTTCGCTCGAGCGCAAGAGCCTCCTCACCTGGATCGGGCTTGGCTTCGGCCTGCTTACGCTCACGCTTGCGGGCAAGGACCTCGTCGGCGACTGGCTTTTTTTCGCGATCCAACGCGCGTCGCTTCCGTTTATCGCCACGCTGCTGCTCGGAGCAGCCTGTTTCACGGAAACCTGGCGACGCACAAGTCCTTCGTCTTTCGCCCGCTGGCTCTCGCGCCTGCTCGCGCGCCCCGGCCTCGAACCTTGGCGCAAACTGCCACGCGTCTCGCCCGACGAGGCGGGGCCGCAACTTTCCCTGCTCATTCCGCTATCGATGGACAGGACCTCGAGTCTCAACCCGGGCTGGCTCACGCGGCGCACCGCCGAGCTGACGGCGTCGCTCGAAAGCTCGCTCCCTCCCGAAGTGAAGTGGGAGGCGCTGTTCATTCCCTTCGGCGACCGCGTCAGCCGTTCTCATCCGCTCTGGCTCGAAGCGCAAGCCCAATGCGGTGAAAGCGACCGCGGACACCTAAGACTCCTCGATCCCGCCACCTGCATCGAGGCTTCGCTCTCGCGGGGACTGGCGCTTCGCGAAGGCTTCCTGGAGGCCTCCGGCTCGGCCTGGATCGGTTTTTGGAATCTCGAGCAGCCTTGCCTGCCCGAATTCTTCGCGCAGGCGCGCCTGGCCCTTCAGTCATCAGCAGCGCAATCCGGTCTTCATCTGGTGCGGGCCAACCGTCGACATCCGCAAAGTCGTTTCCAAGTTCCGGTGCGACAGCTTTCCTTGATCTATGGGCGCCATCGCCTCGGGCTGATCTTCAATCGCCTGATCCACGCGATGCTTCCCCTCTCGGCTCCCGATACTCAAGCGGGTTCCTTGTTGATGACCCGAGAGCTGGCCGAGCGCGCGTTTGCGCTCCAAACTTCGCCTCATTTTCTTTTCGATCTCGAAATTTCGCTCATCACTCGCGGGGCGGGCTGGCGTGAGCTCGCGTTACCGGTTACCACGCGGCTTCCGGAAGAAAAGAAAGTCCGCCGAATGGTGCGCGAGACTTTGACGATCGCCGCCTCGCTGCCGCGACTCGCGCGCCGTGAACGTCTGGGATTCTACGGGCGTGCCTGGAGTCCCGGCAGCTCGTTGCCACTGCGCATGACCGCGGATGACTGGGGGATTTCTCCGGGCGTCAATCAGGGGGTCCTGCACCTTTCCCGCAGAGGCGTCATCCGACGCACCTCTCTCATGGCCCGGTCCAGTTTTCTGTCCGAGGGCCTGCCGGAGCTGCTCCGCCTGCGCGACGAAGGCAAGATCGAGCTTGGCCTCCACTTCGATCTGACCTTCGGCCGCTCCTCCCCCTCCAAGGTCCTTTTGCGCTGGCTCACCGCGCGACTAGCAGGGGGATCACGCCTGGATCGACTTCGTGCTGAAGCCCGCGAGGAACTGGCCTCGCAGCTCGCCTCGCTCGCGCGCCTAGGCGTGCGCCCGACCTACCTCGACGGGCATCACCACATCCACCTCGTTCCGGGACTCCTCGAAACGCTCGCCGAGCCGCTCCTGGCGGCCGGCATCCGGAAGGTGCGGGTTCCCTATGATCCAGGCCTCTGGCTCACGCCCAAGTTTCCGCTGGCCTGGCTGGCGCGACGAGCCCTCGGCGTCGTGCGGTCGCTGGGCCTGGAGACCCATCCGTGCTTCTATCCAGCGCTCGGATTTTTCTTCGACCCCGGCCGAATGCGGGCCGCGCTCGCAAGGCATGCCAGCTCCGAAGTGATCGTGCATCCGGCGGACCGCGCCGACTTCGCGCGGTACCAAATTCCCGATGATTACTGCGAGCCGCGGGTGACCGAATATCGCGCGTTGCTCATGCTCGGCTACCTCGAGCGCTCCGCTAGGCGGGAGGCGCCTGGCCCAGCCCGTGAAGTCCCGGGAGGTCCAGCATGAACGCAGTCTCTCGTTCTGCGCGCGCTCCACGCTGGCTCGCCCCTCTTGGCCTGACACTCGCGCTACTTGCCGGTCTCGCGCTTCGGCTCGTCCATCTCGACGACATGGAGTTCAAAGAGGACGAGCATTACAACTTCATCCAAAGCCAGTTGATCGGGCGCGAGCGACCCTGGCCCTGGCTGGGCATGCCCACCGGCATTTACATTCCCAATCCGGGCCTGAGCGTCTGGGTCTTTGCCTGGACGGCCCGTCTCTTCGGCGCGCGCGATCCAGTAGCGCTGATGCAGGCAGTGGCGATCCTCGCCGTCCTGGGCGCGTGCTCGTTGCTTTGGCTTGCCTGGAAGCACATCCCGATCGAGAAGCGCGAGCCCTGGCTCTGGGCGTTCGCGCTGGCTATGGTCAATCCCGTGTCAGTCTACCTCGAACGCAAGCTCTGGCCCCAGGCCTTTGTCCTGATCTTTTGCGCGCTGACGCTCACCGGCTGGTTCAAGCGCTCGCGCGCTGGCGGCGCCCTGACGTGGGGTTTTTTTGGAGCCTGCATCGGCCAGATCCATTTGAGCGGATTTTTCTTCGCGGCGGCGCTGGCCGCGTTCACGTTCGTCGAAAACCGCCGAAACGCCCACCTGGCCGACGGAACGTCCCCAGTACGGTGGAGAGCCTGGTTTGCAGGAAGCGCGCTCGGAGCCCTGCCCCTCTTGCCCTGGGCTTGGCATCTTTACAACCACCTCGGCCAGCCCACCTGGGGCGCGCCGCTTCACATGCCTTGGACATCCGGCCCACCCGTGACTGTTCTGCAGCGAATTCAAGAAGCGCTCCAGCTGAAGTACTGGGTCTTTTGGGCGACCAATGCCTTTGGCCTTCATCTAGGCAATCCCCTGGGGTTGTATCGGGGATCCTCGCACTGTGCGCAGCTCTCGGACTTTTTCCGTTACCCTTTGGCCGGTGGCCGCGCGACCTACGGAGTGGCGCTGGCCCATTACATTCTAGGAATCGGGCTGCTCACCGCGATCATTCGAAGCGCACTCCGAACTGTGACCACGCGCGCGAACTCGCCGCTCGCGGGCCCTGAAAAGACCGCTCATCTTGCAGCATTCTGGGGCGCCGGCGCCCTGCTCACTCTTACCGGCAGCGTGGTCCGGCGCTTTTATCTCGTGATCGCCTTTCCTTTTCATTACCTTTGGGCGGCACGCGAGCTTCTGACCCTGGACGTCTGCAACCGACCGTGGCTGGGGCGCTGGGTGTTGCTTCTGATCATCCTGGCCCAGGCATTGATATCCGCCTCCTTTGTCCAGTACATCCATCTTAATCGCGGTGCGCCTCAAGGGGATTATGGCGACGCCTTTCATGTGACGGTCGAAAAGAGCCTTCGCGAGACAGGTAAGCCCTGGGCCGACAAGCCGATCGACTACTGGCGTTCCGAGCCCTTCTCAGGTAGGTAAAAAACATGTCTCCGACCTCACAATCGTTGTACGAAGATCTGGAATTCCGCGGCATCGTCAAGCAGGTCACCGATCCGGGCCTCGCCCAGGTCCTGGCTTCACGCAAGCTGACGCTCTACTGCGGCTTTGACCCGACGTCCGACAGCCTTCATGTGGGAAGCCTTTTGCCCCTGCTCACGCTTCGTCGTTTTCAGCTGGCGGGGCACAAGCCCATCGCCGTGGTGGGCGGCGCCACTGGCATGATCGGCGACCCCAGCTTCAAGAGCGCCGAGCGCTCGCTCCTGGGCCCCGAGCAGATCGAGCACAATCTCAAGGGCATCCGCTCGGTGATCGAACG
>CAYXVB010000122.1:0-3481 GCA_964467785.1 uncultured Bacteriovoracaceae bacterium | reverse complement strand
CCTGGATCTCCGTTCCGGCCCCAATGCCGCCACCGTCATCAACAATGGCGATTGGTTCGCCGGATTTTCGTTCATCGAGTTCCTGCGCGACGTGGGCAAGCACTTCACGATCAACCACATGATGGCCAAGGAATCCGTGCGCGCCCGCCTCGAAGACCGCGAGCACGGCATCTCCTACACCGAATTCTCGTACATGCTCCTGCAGGCCTACGACTTCTATCACCTGCATCGGGAGAAGGGCTGCAGCCTTCAGATCGGCGGCTCCGATCAGTGGGGCAACATCACGGCCGGCACGGACCTGATCCGCCGCATGCATGCGCAGGCCGGCCAGGAGAACGAAGCTACAGAACAAGCTCCGGCCTACGGCCTCACCCATCCTCTGGTCACTAAAGCGGATGGGACCAAGTTCGGCAAGACCGAACGCGGCACGGTCTGGCTCGATCCCAAGCGGACCTCGCCCTATCAGTTCTACCAGTTCCTTATCCAAACGGATGACCGCGACGTGATCCAGCTGATCAAGTTCTTTACCTTCCTCTCGCATGAAGAGATCAACGCGCTTGCCGAGAGCGTCGCCAAGGAACCCGAGAAACGCGCCGCGCAGACGGCGCTCGCGCGCGAAGTGACAAAGCTCGTCCACGGCGAAGCCGAACTCAACCGCGCCATCGCCGCCTCGCAGGCGCTTTTCGGCGCCGCCATCCGCGAGCTCGACGAGTCCACGCTGCTCGAGGTGCTTTCCGGCGCGCCCCAGATCCAAAAGCCCAAGGCCGTGCTCGAAGGCCCAGGCTATCCGCTGATCGACGCGCTCGTCGACGCGGGCCTTTGTCCCTCCAAGGGTCAGGCGCGCAAGGATGTCTCCGCCGGCGGCATTTACGTCAACAATGAGCGCGTGGCGGACGTCGCAACGGCGCTCGCTCCCAAAGATCTGATCGCTGGCGCGAGCGTCGTCCTGCGCAAGGGTAAAAAGAACTACAGCCTACTGCGTTTTACCTAAACTCGATTTTTGGGGTGCTTAACGAGCCGGACGCGCTTTGGGCAACTTGCGCGCGATCTCCATGACCCGCGAGGGCACCTGGAGCGCTTTGGCCTCTTGGAGCGTTTTCGGAGGACGATGCGCGAGAATATGCCTATAGCAGACCGCGCGGATTGAATCGGGCGCGTCACCCAAAAGCGCGCACTCGCGATAGAAATCATCGATCGCTTCGCGGCTCGCGGGATCCTGCTCGTAGCGTTCAGCGAGGTCCCCCAGGATCTGCGCGTACTCGACAATCACCCGCGGAGGCCCGTGTTGGACCTCGCGCGCCGCCCGGGGATCGGCCCGGATCACGCGAGCAATCTCCGCCTTGCGCGGCAGCTGATTGCGTGCGTTTTCCAAAAGCGAAGGCAGCGGCTGATGGGATACGGTTGCGCTTCCCGTGGCCGGACCCTTCGGAACGGTGCTGCTCGCGGCCACGGCATTGCTTTGGGAAGGGTTCGAAGCGTCGGGAGCGGGAGCCGCCGGCGGTGCGCCCACGCGCTCGCGAGCGGACCAAACTCCCATGACCAGCGCGACGAGCGCCAGAGTAAAAAAGCCGATTCGATGGGCGCGACCCGAGCTCATCAGCGCTACTCCTTATTCCGACAATCCTTCGGGAGCCGGATCCCAATCCGTCGAGGCCCGACCCGACGATTGGGCGTCGATCGCCGCGATCCGCTGGCGATAGTGTTCGAGATCCGCGGCGGAGCAGCCTTCGATCTGCGTGGCCCCCGTTTCCTGGAGATTCAGACAAAGGGAGAGCATCGCCGCCTGGGCCTCGCGCTCCGCCGCTTCCTGACTGCCCGCGAACGGAGTGAAGCGGATCACGCGGTCAAAGCTGTCCGCCGAAATCGTGCTCAAGATCTCGACGTCGCGGGCCGTACAGTCGGGACCGCAGTTCTCGGCAATCGATCGGCTCATGTAAGCGCTGACCGTATAGGGACCGTTGAGATTGCGATCGCATGCGTTTTCGCCCTCCAGGGTATGCCCAACGGGACAAAGGGCGTGAAAAAATCCCAAGGTCTTGCCATGGCCGTCGCTGTGCCGAGCCTCGTGGAAATAAATCGAGGCACGCATTCCAAAGTGGACGGGCGAGGCCAGGTTCGCGCCCTGCAGGACCCCGAGCTCCTCGGACACCAGCGCTTTGCTGACGCGGACGACGCCGATTCGAGGCGAAGTCACCGCCACCATGCCAATACCGGGGAAGTTCAGGCCCGCGAGCACGCGCTCTTGTTTGCCGGCCAGGTAGATCGCCGTTCCCAAATTGGACATCACGGTCGCACCGAACGCCTCTTGGTACCGACTCGATGGGAGGTTCGAAGCCTCCTCGAACAGCGGAAGCTCCTCCGGGTTGGGAAAGGCCACTCCTTCACGGACCACGACCCAATTCCGCTCGAGCTCGAAGTTCTCAGAAATCACGTAACCGATACGCGAGCCGAGCCAGCGTGAAAGCGTCGAGGAGCTCGCATCGACAATCCCCATCACGCGCAGCATCTCAGGATCCGGGCTCGCAAAACTCAGGGCCGAGACGCGCTCCAGATCCGCGTTGAGGACCTGTACCTGATCGGATGGCACGTCATCCGCAATCCGAATCACTTGATCTCCAATATTCACGGAGCGGGATGCTTGAGGTTCCATGCCCAGCGAGAGCGACTGTAGAGCCAGCACAGCTCCCGTCACAAAGGTAGTCCGAATCGAAGACCAGCGGGACCCCGACTTCATTCTCTTGCTACTCCCGCTACACCACCACTGGAGAAAACCTTTTCTATGGTCAACCGGGCGGATTCATTGACCACGCCGAAGAGTGGTAGCACGGGATACTGGACGTGACAACAATCTAACGCATTGCGTTATCTTATCGATTTAATTATCTTTATTATGAGCTTAATGCCTAAATGAAATTTATTTAATGGCTCCAAAGTGTTTACTATTACCCCCTGATCTTAAAATCGCCCTCCCACGGACCTCATCCGTCTGAGATCCGCGGGAGAGCGTCCCGAATTCAAAAAGGTCCTGGCCTGATCAGTTCAAAAAATCCTCCGACGTGGTGTCGGTCGGCTGCGTACCGGTCAGGTGACAGCGACCTTCGAGGTGACGAGCCACGCGATTGGTGATGACCAGATCCGCGCGGTAATCTTCACCCGGCTTGAGCCGGAGAGTGGCCAGGCGACCGCGCTCATCGGCATTGACCCAGATGTTGTCATGGTCGTAACCGACGGCAAAGTCGCGGGACTCGAGTTCGTAACCGTTCGTGCAACGCACCTCGAACGCGTCACGCTCAGAGCGGGTTTCGCAAACGCGAGCATCACTCGCCCCCAGAGCCATGCCCGACTGACAGAGGGAAACCCTCACGTAACAGCGAAGTCCTTCGTGCTGGTCAAAATCCCGTCCCTCGAAGCGGCACTTCAGCTCCCGGTAGCCCGGTGTCGGGGCGGGAGCGGGAGTGGACGCGGTGGCGGCGAATGCCGA
>CAYXVB010000121.1:0-10805 GCA_964467785.1 uncultured Bacteriovoracaceae bacterium | reverse complement strand
TTGCTGACCCCAGGCCTGGAACCACTGGGTGTAGGGCAGCTTGTTGTAGATCTCGCACTGATCAAAGGTCATGCGCGATTGGTAGAGGCCGAAGACTTTTTTGCCGTGACGGCCCGAGAAGCATTGGCCCACCGTCGAGCGCGGATACTGCGGGCACTGGGTGTCCGTGCAGACTCCGTTGCCGCCGGCCACGCAAAAGGGCAGATCCAATACAGTGGTGCCCGGGGCATGGCTCAGATCGGCTAGAAGCTTTTCGGTCGAGGCATGGAGCGTCGGGGGTTCGTTGACCGGATAGAAAAGCCAGAGGGCTTCGACGGCGCTGGAGAGCGCGAAGAGGAGAATCCAACGCTTGCGCCGGCTCCAAAGACCGCGCGCCCAGGCGGAAAGCTCGGGCCAGAGCAGCACCAGAATCGCGCCCGCGAGCGGCGGCAGGAACAGGCCCCAGCGGCTCGCGACTCGGAAGAACTCAAGCGGCGGGACGAGGCGCTTGAGCGTCGAGTAGACGAAGTAGAGGTCGGGCAGGGCGCCGTAGATGAAGATAATCCCGAACAACGTGATAAACGGCGCGACGTGGATCCAACCCGGACCGCCGTTGCGCTTGCGGAGCAGGCGCAAGCCGATCAAGATCGGTAGCCAGTAAAGCCAGCCAATGGTGACCACGGTCTCGGGATTGTAGATCGGCGGGACGCGCCAGTGGATTCCGAGCAGGGCGAGCAGGGGGATGAACGGCGCGAATACCCAGTCAAACCAGAGCGGTCGGATCCATTGAAGGACGTTGGCGAAATAAGCCAGCCCTTGGGGCACCTGGCCGACCTTGCGCGCTTCGGCAAAAAGCGGCGGAAACCAAAAGGCCTCCAACGCGAGATAAATGACCGTGAGCGCCGCCGGAAGCGCGGCTTTTTTGAGCGTGAACTCGATTCGTACCGGCTGGCCCTGCTTGCGCCAACGGTACCAGCAGGTCAGCACGAAGAGGTGGATCACCAGCCACTCGAGCTGGGTCGCGCCCCAGAAGTAGCCGGGCGCCGACATCGCGCCGACGAGCAAGAAGCCTCGCCAGATCTCGAGATCCCACGACCAGACACGCTCCCGCGTGAAGCGGCGCCAGATCCAGGCGTCCAGGAAGAAGCTCCAGTAGATCCAGTGCAGCGCTAGGTACTCGTAGTGATGCCAAAACTTGAAATGCCGGGGGATGTGGAAGAGCACGAAAACCGTCGCTAGCGACCAGGCGACCCGGGGGGCGAAGTGCATCTTGCGGAGAAGCCAGCCCAAAAAGACGAAGGTGATCACCAGCGAACAGAAAACGTAGCTCCAGAGGTATGGAAAGTCCGGATTCCAGTTAAAGAACAGAGCGCCGAGCCAGTCCCGCTCCAGAGCCCAGGAGAAGAAGGCGACCGAGATTCCCGTGGGCGCGAAGAAGCGCTCCGAAAAGAATCCGGGCCGTCCGAGGGTCTTGAGGCTGTCGGCCATGACCATGCGGTTGACGTCGGTACAGAAATCCTCGAGGTAGCCCCGGGGGAATCCCGTGGGGTGGACCAGGATGGCGTACCCGATCGTCAGGGCGAGGCCGATCCAGAACATGAGGCTCCAGTTGCGACGTGAAGAGGCTGAAGGCAGGGACATGGCCGGTGAGCCTAATGCAGAACGTGCTCGACTTCCATTAAAACCCAGGTGCAGGGGTGCATTGCGTTCATTCCGGAGTTCGACTAAGTTTTCAGCTATTCATGTCCAAACCGGTGAAGACTCTTTCGATCTGTATCCCAGTTTATAACGAGGCGCAGAATCTTCCGCGCGCGGTGGAGGAGGTCGAGGCGCTCTTCGCGCCCGGACAGGGAGTGCTCGCTCGCTACGCGCTTGAAATCGTCGTCACGGACAACGCCTCGACGGACTCGACCTGGGAGACCGTCCAAAAGCTTTCGGAGTCCCGCCCTCATCTCAAGGGCTATCGCTTTTCTCGCAACTTCGGATATCAGAATTCTGTTTTCGCGGGTCTCTGTCTGGCCACCGGCGATGCGGTCGTGGAGCTGGACGCCGACCTCGAAGATCCGCCGCAGGTGATCCCGCGCTTTGTGGAAAAGTGGGAGCAGGGGTTCGACGTCGCTTACGGAGTGCGTTCCAAGCGCTTCGCGCCTTGGGGTTTGAAGATTCTTTTTAACCTTTTCTACCGGCTGCTCAACCGGATGTCGGATCTTAAGATCCCGGCCAATTCGGGGGATTTCCGGCTCCTGGATCGTCGCGTGGTCGAGGTGCTCAAGCGGCTTCCGGAGCGCAATCTGTACCTTCGGGGGCTGGTCACGTTCCTGGGCTTCCGGCAGGTCCCGGTGGTGTTCGAGCGGCAGCCGCGCATTTCGGGCCAGAGTAAGTTCCGCTTCTTTCACTATGTGGTGCTCGCCATCGACGCGCTGACCGCGTTTTCGAAGACCCCGCTGCGCGTGATCGGCGCGCTGGGAGTCTCGCTCTTTCTTTTCTCGATGGGGCTTGGGCTCTATTACCTCATGTCTTACCTGGCTCACGGCGTGCCGGTGCAAGGCTTCACGACGATCGTCGTGCTGATGCTGCTTTTGCACAGCGTGACGTTTATGTTCCTGGGCGTGCTGGGAGAGTACTTGAGCCGCATCTTTGACGACTCCAAGGGGCGTCCGCGGGTGATCATCGCCGATGCGGTGCGAGCGGAAGCCGATTTTCCGAGGTTTTTGTGAGTCAGAAAATCACTGTCGTTTACTTGCTGTACAATGCCGAGCGGGCTGTGGCCTCGCTGGTCGATTCGATCCGAGCGCAGCGCCATCCAGAGATTGCCGCGCAGGCTGACTGGCTCGAAGTCATCTTCATGGACGATGGCTCGCGCGATGCGACGGCTTCACGGTTGGACGCGGCGCTCGAGGCGGTCGGGCGTCCCGGCCATTATCGCGTGGTGCGAAACGAAAAGAACCTCGGCCTTTCAGCGACGCTGAACAAGGCATTTGGTCTGGTGCGCACTCCGCTCGTCCTGACCTGTCATTGCGACTGTTTTTACGGAACTCCCGAGTACGTGGCCACGATGGCCCGTTTGCTCGAGACCCATCCGCGGGTGGGCGCGATCACCGGCCAGCCGGCGCTTCCCGCTCCGGAGCAGCGCGCCGCGATTCCGACAGCCGAGAAGATCAATCTCATCTCGAATCTGATGGATATTTTTCCGCCGGATCTGGGGGAGACGTCGCGGGAGCTCGTGCCGATCGGTTTCGCCGAAGGGCGTTGCGACGCTTTCCGGATGGAGGCTCTTGCGCGAGTCGGATTTTACGACACCGGGCTCCGAGTGGCCGGAGAGGATCAGGTCCTGGCTTCGCGGATGCGGGCTGAGGGATTCGAGGTCTGTCAGGCGCCGCGGCTTCCGTACGAACTGCGGGTCTCCGACGAGCAGGACACGGTGTTCAAGCTGATGCGCCATGAGTTCAAGTTTGGCAAAGTGCATCCCTATATCCTGTTCCAGCATTCAGGAACTTCCAGTGGAGTGATGGGCTCGCGCGCGGGCGGCAATCGCCAAGCGCGGACTCTGTTGCGCGCAACTCAGCTCCTCTGCACCTTCGGTTACTTCTGGCCATTGCTCGGGTGGGCGATGGGTCTGGATTGGGCGATCTGCCTGGCGCCGCTCTTTTTTGCCAAGTTGGCCAAGGGCGCGCTTTTCCGCCGGCATTTGGCGGAGATTCCGCTACGTTTTTCCGAGTGGATCCGGCTCAGTCTCGCTCAGCCGCTGCTGGATATTGCGTACACGACCGGCTTGGCCGCTGGCTTCGTGCTGCTTTTCAAGATCCGTCGCGCTGGCGCGCAGGCGGGCCCCATCACCTGATCACGATACTCTTTCTATGACGCATTCCCATTCGCACTCGCATTCACATCCGCACTCCCCGGCCCCCACCGAGAACCGCCAGTGCTTGCCGAGAAATCCGTTTTCGCGCCTTTTGCATCGGTGGAACCTTCAGGGCCTAGGTCTCGAGGGCCGGGTGCTGGAGCTGGGCTCGGGCTCGGGCGACAACCTCAGCGCTCTTGGGTTGAAGGAGGGGGTCGGAATCGAAAGCTCGCCCGAACTCGTGGCGCGCGCCCGGGAGGGGGGGCTGGCCATATACACGCCGGATGAATTTTGGACGACGTCCGGGCTCGCGGTCGAAGGGCATTTTGATGCGCTCGTTGCGGTGAGGCTCGCCGAGCACATGCGGTGGGGCAACTTCGTGAAGCTCTTGATCCGCTACGCGCCGCTGGTTCGTCCGGGCGGCAAGCTGGTGCTGATCGCGCCGCAGGAAAAAGGGTTCCTCAAAGACCCGGCGCATGTCGAATTCATGGATTTTGCCAAGCTCGAGCGCGCCGCCGCGGTCGCGGGCTTCAAGGTTGCCGACAAGGACTCCTATCCGCTTCCGCGCAACTGGGGAGTCTCCGCTTCCTTCAATGATTTTGTGGTCACGGCGATCCGGTCGGACCGGAAGTGAGCCCGGCCTCGCAGCGCGAGCGCCAGGTGTTCCAGTCCGTGGAGCGGATCCAGAGCGCGGCGCGCTCGGTCTGGATGCAGGGGCGAAAGCCCGCGCCTATGTCGTGAGGCGCGGAGGCCTTGATCCCGAGGATCCATTTCAAGCCGTGGCGGTCCACCCAGTCGAGATCCAGCCCGCCCCAGACATGATCACGGTAGGCGAACGCGGTGTAGTCACGACCATCGATCATGTAGAAAAAGGCGGTCGCCTGGTCGGTCAGGATGGGGAGGTCGCGCGCGACGCCCATGGGAAAGATCCAGCTCTCTTTTTTCATGCCTTCGGGCGTGTCCTGCTGTTCTTTGGATAGTCCCCAATACATGCCGAGGAGTAGGACGCGGTCCTCGGGCTTGAGGCGGCTGCGGATCCATTCGATGAGGCGGAGATCACTGGCGCTCACATAAGAAAGCGAAGAGGTCTGCAGCCGCGAGCCGATCCACTGGGCATGAGCGCGCAGAAAAGGAAAGTAAAGCGCGAGCAGCACGAGGGGGACCGCCATGCCTACGCGGCGGGGGTGGCGGAGCCGGGCATTTGACAGTGTCCATGCTTGGGTCCAGACCAAAAGCATCCAGATGCCGACGACCAGCACGATCCACTGGCGGGAATAGGCTTCCGTGTACTTGGCAAAAAGCTGCCCGTCGGGCGAGGCAGAGTGGGTGACGGCGGAGAGCGCCCACGGGAGCAGGAAGAGACCCGCGACCAGGCCGAACGGAATCGCGGATTCCAGGGCCGTTTGGCGGGAGCGCTTCCGGGCGAGCAGTGCTAAGGAGAGCACGACCGTGAGGAAAAAGCCCAGCTCCGCTCCTGGGTCCGGAGTGGTGCGCTTCCAGAGGAGCGCAAACTCTTGGGGGAGTTTGGAGAAATGGTCCCTGAGCGTGGCAGCGTCGGGCAGACGGAAGACAGGTTCCATCTTGGATGCGCCGGTATTAAGCGCGGTCATGTTTGGAAAGTAGAGCTCGCCGCGTCCGAGAAATTTTGCGGCAAGGTAGGGATCGGTCCAGAGATGCATTACTTGCACAAGAGCTAGCGTGACGGCGCCACAGGCCAGCGCAAACAGCGCCCGCCGGCGATTTTGTCGAAGACCGTTAGAGAGAAGCGGCGCGCCCGCGAGGAGGATCAGGATTCCGGTCACGGGTACATGCGCGGGATTGAATGACACGGTCCACGCGCAGCAAAGAGCGGCAAGCACAGCGCCCAGAACAATGCCTTGGCGACGCCGGACTCCATCGGCCAAAAGGGCCAGGGTCTGCAAGACCAGCCCGAAGTGGGCGAGCCGCGAGGTGCCCTCCAGCAGGGCTCGGTCGGCGGGGAGCACGGGATGGGCGATGACATTCAAGAGCAGGACCGCTACGAGGGTGAACGCCGCAAGGCGACGCGACTTGCCTTCAAAGCGCGGAGCCAGTGCTCCCCAGAGGAGCGCAAACCCGAGGCCGTACTGGAGATAAGGTTGGATGCCAACGATGTGCAGCGGGCTGAGCCCCGTGAGCTTGAGCCAGAGGCCGTTGAGCAGCGCAAAGCCCTGGGGATAGGTGACGGGGACATCGGAGCGCGGGATCTCGAAGAAGAAACCGCCCGCCAAAGCCGAGATCCGTGCATGCAGGGCGTGGATGTCGGGATCGGACGAGGGCAGCTGCCATTGGCCGAACTTGGCGCCGGCGACGTAAAAAATGGGAAAGAGTAGGAGCGTGATACTCGTTAAATTGAGAAACGTGTCGCGCCTGGCCCAGGGAGCCGCCGTGGGAGCCGATGGAATTTCGTGGGTCCCAGCGCGATAGCGCTCGCGCGCGATCAGTACAGCGCTCGCGAACGGAAGAAGTACAAAAGGAATGAGCGTGAGCTGCGGGAGTTCGACGAAGTGGGCGAACGCCGAGCAGGCCGCGAAAAAAGTGAGCAGGAACCACTGGCCGATCGCCATCGAGAAAAATGGGCGAAAAAGAGCCGATTCATTCGCTTGCGCGTTTGCGGCGCTTTTCTCGCGCGACGCCAGGGCGAGTATCGCCTCGCCATGAAACGCCAGGACGAGAAGTCCGAGCAGGAGGCGGGCTCCTTGGAGCGGATACCCCGTGAGCATCGCGAGTATCCCGAAGGCCGCGAGGAACAGGGCGTAGCTTCGTGCGCGCGCGCTCATGGCGGTTACCAAACGACGGGTACGTCAAGCTTAGGTAACAATGGAAGCGCTCTTGTCGAGCAAGTCCTTGATCCAGTGAGTGACTCCTTGGATCGAATCGCGCACCCGGGGCAGCAGCGGGCTGCTCGTGCGGGGAAAGACCTGCTCGGTGTTCTCGGCGGAAGGGGCTTGGATCGCTCCGACCTGGAGCAGGTGCTCGCGATCGAGGGCTTTGAACACCGCTTGCGCGAGATCTCCCAGGCGCACGGGCTGGCCCGAGCTCAACGTGATCATGTTGGAGGCGAGCGCTTCGCTCCCCGGCGCGTGGTTGAGGATCGTGATCAGGGCGTGCGCCACGTCCTCGACATGGTGGAACTCGCGGAGCTGCCGGCCGTGGGACATGCGAAATTCGCGATTGTCGCGGATGGCGTCGACGATCTGGCCCAGGAACATGTGGGCCTTGGGCGTGCCCCCGTAGACGGTGTGCAAGCGCACGTGGAGGGCTCGAGCGTCGCCCAGCTCCTGCATCATCCGTCCGAGGTCGCGCTTGGAGCGGAGGTAAGGGTTGGAGTCGCAAAGATCCTCGAAGTTCTCCATGATCGAGCCGAGCGTGACATAACGGGCCTCGCGGTTGGCGGCGGTCCACTCGATGATACGACGGGGGAACTCGATATTTGCCTCGCGGAGCACGTGCTCAGGCACGCGCGGATCGGTGATCCCGTTGGCAAAGACAAAGGTGACCGGACCCTGCAGCGGGATGCCCTCGAGCGGATTTTGGCGCGAGGGACGGATCACCTGGGCCCCGGCAAAATCAAGTTGCCGGGACAGCTCCGAGCCGATCAGGCCGGAGGAGCCATAGAGGACGAAGACGGGACGGGATTTCAGCTGAGTTGACTCCATCGGATCGGGTTCCTCTTGTAGTCCGCAAAGGACGGCTGCGCCTGGTCACGTGCCGAAACCGTCGGGTTTTCGAGCGGCCAGCGGACGGCCAGCTCGGGGTCGTTCCAGGAGAGGCCGTTCTCGGTCTTGGGATTATACAGGCCCGTGACTTTGTAGGCCACGTCCGCCGGCTCATCTCCGAGAACGCAAAATCCGTGCGCGAACCCGGCGGGAACCCAGAGGAGGCGTCCGTTCATGTCCGAGAGCTCGACGCCTACGGATCTGCCGTAGGTGGGCGAGTCGGGACGAATGTCCACCGCGACGTCCCAGATGCGGCCGCGGGTGACGCCCACGAGTTTTCCCTGCGGAGGGTCGAACTGGTAATGCAGGCCGCGCAGGACGCCCGGCGCCGAGCGCGAGTGATTGTCCTGGACGAAGCGGCTCGGGAGTCCGCCTTCGGCCATTCGGTCCTCGCGGAAACGCTCGACGAAAAAACCGCGCGCGTCGCCATGGACCTTGAGTTCGACCAGAACGAGTCCGGAAAGCTCGAGCGGGGTGAATTTCATACAGTCGGGTTCTCCACGTGTTTCATGCAGTCGGCGAGACTCTCGCGCCAATCGGGAAGACGGATTTCCAGCACGCGCTCCGCCTTGGAGCAGTCGAGCCGCGAGTTGAGCGGCCGTCGGGCTGGCGTGGGGTATTCCGCCGTGGGGATCGGCGTGATCCTTGTCGCGCGGACGGGGAGCTTGCGTGCGCGGGCTGCCTCGAGGATCGCGGTGGCAAAGCCGTGCCAGGTGGTCTCGCCTGCATTGCAAAGATGATAAACCCCGGACGGGAAATTTTGTCGCTCGGATCGGCCAAAGCGCTTGAGAATCTCGACCACGGCCTGCGCGAGCGCGGGCGCGTAGGTCGGCGCGCCGTGCTGGTCGGAGACGACCTTGAGCTCATCGCGCTCCAGTCCGAGCCGCACCATGGTGCGGAGAAAGTTTTTGCCCCAGGCGTCGTAGACCCACGAGGTGCGAAGGATGATCCAGCGTCCGCCGCCCTCGGCGACTTTGCGCTCGCCTTCGAGCTTGGTGCGGCCATAGGCGTTCTGCGGATTGACGGGATCGGACTCCACCCAGCGCTGCTCGCCATCGCCCGAGAACACGTAATCCGTCGAAAAATGAACAAACGGGATGTCATGGGCCGCGCAGTAGCGGGCGGTCGCGGCAGGTGTTTCGGCGTTGATGGCGCGGGCGAGATCCTCTTCTTGCTCGGCCCGGTCGACCATCGTGTAGGCCGCGCAGTTGACTACGGCCGCCGGTCGCTGGGGCAATTGCTCGAGAAGCGCGCGAACCGCTGCCGGGTCACGGAAGTTGGCCGCTGACGAATCATAGGCCAGCACGGGCGTGGCATCCGGCGAATTGGAGGCTGCGCTCAGCAGCTTGACGAGCGCGCTGCCCACCTGGCCACGGCTGCCGAAGACGACCACCGGACCTGCGATCATCCGAGCAAACCCGGTTGAGGATTTTCAGCCATGACCCGGAGTAGGTAAGCGCCGTATGAGCTCTTGGAATAGACTTCGGCGAGCTTGAGCATCTCTGCCTTGCCGATGTAGCCCTTGAGGTAGGCGATCTCTTCGAGGCAGGCCACCTTGAGGCCCTGGCGCAGCTCGAGGGTCTGCACGAACTGACCGGCCGTCAGGAGCGAGTCATAGGTGCCGCTGTCGAGCCAGGCGATGCCGCGGCCCATCTTGCGGACGCTAAGCTCGCCGCGAGCGAGGTAGGTTTTGTTGAGGTCGGTGATCTCGAGCTCGCCGCGGGCGGAGGGCTTAAGGGCGCGCGCATACTCGACGACGTTGCCGTCGTAAAAGTAGAGGCCGGTGACGGCCCAATTGGATTTAGGCGCTTTGGGTTTTTCTTCGAGGCTGATGGCTTTGCCGGTGGAGTCAAATTCCACGACGCCGTAGCGCTCGGGATCGGCGACCTGGGTGGCGTAGACTTCGGCGCCTTTTTTTAGCGAGTTCGACGCTTCGATCATTTTAACCAGATCATTGCCGTAGAAGATGTTGTCGCCAAGGATGAGGCATACGGGATCCTTACCGATGAAATCCGCGCCGATCAGGAACGCCTGGGCGATGCCTTCGGGTTTGGCCTGTTCCTTGTAGCTGAGGCGGATACCGATCTGCGAGCCGTCACCCAGCAGATCGCGGATCATCGGCAGATCGCGCGGGGTGCTGATGATGAGGATGTCGCGGATGCCCGCGAGCATCAGGGTCGAAAGCGGGTAATAAATGGTCGGCTTGTCATAGACCGGGAGCAGCTGCTTGGAGATGCAACGGGTCAGGGGATAAAGCCGTGTGCCACTTCCGCCGGCGAGGATGATGCCCTTCATTTCTTGGCTCCTTTAGCTGCGTTTGCGAGTACGGCCTGGGACCACGTTTTGTTATCCAGGTACCAACGGACGGTTTCGCGAAGACCGGACTCGAAATTGTATTCGCGTTTGAACCCGAGTTCTTTTTGCGCCTTAGTGTCGTCGATGGCGTAACGCCAATCGTGGCCCTTGCGGTCGGTGACGAAGCTGATGCCGGAGTCGTGCGGTTTGCCGTCCGCGCGGGGGGCGAGCTCGTCGAGGATCTTGCAGATCGTTCGGACGACGTCGAGGTTGTTGCGCTCGGCATTGCCGCCGAAGCAGTAGGTTTCACCCACTCGGCCCTTTTCCATCGCAAGGGCGACGCCGCGGGAGTGGTCTTCGACATGGATCCAGTCGCGGACATTACCGCCGTTGCCGTAGACCGGCAGCGGCTTGCCATTGAGCGCGCACTGGATCATGTGCGGGATGAGCTTTTCCGGGAACTGGCGGGGACCGTAGTTGTTGGAGCAGTTCGTGGTGACGGTCGGAAGGTGATAGGTGTGGAACCACGCCCGCGCGAGCATGTCGCCCGCCGCCTTGGAGGCCGAGTAAGGCGAGTTGGGCGCGTAAGGTGTCGTCTCGCTGAACTTACCCGTGTCGCCGAGGGCGCCGTAGACTTCGTCGGTCGAGACCTGCACGTAGCGGAAGTTTGCTTTCGCGCCTTCGCTCAGGCCCTGGTAGTACGCGTGTGCGGCGTTGAGCAGGGTGAAAGTACCGGTCACGTTGGTTTCGATGAAGGCCGACGGTTCGGAGATGGAGCGGTCCACGTGGCTTTCGGCCGCGAAGTGGACGAGCTTTGTCACCTGATGGCGCGCCAGCAGGTCCGCCACGAGCTTGCCGTCGCAGATGTTGCCCACGACGAGCTCGACGCGATCGGGGTGGGTAAGGCCCTGAAGGTTTTCTTTGTGGCCGGCGTAAGTGAGGGCATCGAGGAC
>CAYXVB010000120.1:0-10998 GCA_964467785.1 uncultured Bacteriovoracaceae bacterium | reverse complement strand
GGCCAGGGTCTCGGTCCCAGGGACGCTAAGAAGTGGGCTGCGCGGATGTCGAACGCCATGGAACTCCCCGAGTTAGGAACGTGGATAAGAAGATATGGCGCCGCAATCGAACCCGCCTTGAAATCCGCGCAAGATGGCTTCGTCGTGGTTCCTCCCCAGGAGTTGAGCGCCTGGGCGAGCCGATTTGCTGATGGGCGGGATGCTCCGGACAGTCTTGCGCGATGGGTTGCCGCGCGGCGGGCGGCTGCCGAAAGGGTGCAGGCTTCCTGTAAAGCCGGGTTCAGCGGACTAAATCCGGAGCCGACCGGCCGATAGATCTGAAAAGAGTTTAGAAGAACTCGGACTCCGCGCAGTTGGGGCAAGTGCCGGAACCCCGGTAATTGAGCACATGCTCGTTTGCGGGGACTGGGGACTGGATCGATCTATCTATTGACAAAAATAGTCAAGAATTATAAGAATCCCGACCTATGCGGAATCAAAGAAAATTCGTCCTGCCATTGACGTTGATTTTAGGCATGGGGCTAAGCTCGAGCTGTGATCGGTTTCGGTCCACTCAGGTCATTGGTCCCGCGGTGGATTCCGCCTCGGCGCCCACTTCGGGAGCCGACTCCCACTCTGTTGCCCCAAGCGGACTCCGCAGAATCACGATCCTCGCGACCAACGATCTCCATGGAGGAGTCGAGCCGGAGCTCGATAAAACTGGCCGCAAAGTCGGCGGCAGCGCGCTTTTGGCCGGTGCCATTCAGGCCGTGCGCCAAGCGGCCGCGGCCTCGACCGATCGCGGAGTCCTTCTGCTCGATGGCGGTGACCAGTTCCAGGGCACACTCCTGAGTAATTTTGACGAAGGCCAGCTCGTATTTTCACTCTACAACCGTCTGGGCTACGACGCGATCGTTCCGGGCAATCACGACTATGACTTCGGTCCGCTGGGCTGGTTAGACGACAGGGTCAATGATCAGAATCCAGACAAGAACCCCCGCAGCACGATCGAGCGCCTGGCCGCTTCGGCCCGATTCCCGCTTCTGAGTGCCAATACGTACGAAAAATCCTCGCTGATGGATCTCGCGGGCAAGCCCGTCACTGTCGAAGGCGTGGGCTGTGTCGCGGGCGATTCCTCCGCGGTGATCGACTGGAGCCGCGCGCGCCGCCCCGGGTTCCTCAGGCCATATGTGATCCGGAATGTCGCCGACGTGCGCGTCGCGCTCATCGGGATCGACAACCAGTTCACTCCCAATACTACTACGGCCGAGAACGTGTCCGATCTCTGCTTTCGTCGGGAATCCGACGAGATCCTCGCGGTCCGCCAGGAGCTCGAAGGCAAGGCCGACGTCTTCGTGCTGATGATGCACAACGGGGACTCGCAGACCGAGACCACGGGCAGCGCGCTCGTGGCCGAGCTGCTCAGGGCCCGTCCGGACGCGATCGATGCGGTCGTCGCCGGGCACACTCACGCGGTCAATGACGTTGAGATCGACGGCGTGCCGATGATCCAGTCCGGCTCCGGCGGGAAGATGTTTGGGCGCGTGGATCTTGTTTATGACTTGGACGCGCGCAGGGTGGTCCGGCAAAAGATGCGCAAGGCGGCCGGGATCCGACTTCTTCCGGACCGGTGCTCCGCGCCAGCGGCGGCGCTCTGCTCGGACTCTCCGGGTTCGGTCGCTTACGAAGGTATCGCTGCTCCCGCCGACGTGGACGTCAAGGCCGACATCGCTCGTGCCCGCGCTGGCATCGCGGATCTCGCGGGGCGCAAGCTCGGCTCCACTCCGCGCGAACTTTGGCGCAACCGCACCGGCGAAAGCCCGCTGAGCAATTTATTGACCGACGCCCTTCGTAGCGCCACTGGAGCCGACATTGCGATGATCAACACCGGCGGTATCCGCGATTCGATGCCTGCCGGCGACATCGACTACGAGACGCTCTTCAAGGTAATTCCGATGTCCAACCATGCCGTAGTGCTGGGCGACGTGCCCGCTTCTGTTGTTCTTGCGTTGATCGAGACCTCGATCCAGACCTGTGGCGAGTTTGGCGCGCTCTTGCCGAGCGGGATTCGTGTGACCTTCGAACGCAACTGCAAGGTCCGCCAGCGCGAAGGGAGAGACCGCGAGGCAAGACTCTTGCGCGTCGAGACTGTCGGCGGCGAGGTGATCTTCGATCGCGAAAAGGGCATCCGCGTGGATGACTCCCGAAAGTTCACTGTAGCGACCCTGGACTTCCTGGCCTCGGGCGGCTCCGCCTTCAAGTCCTTTATTGGACAAAAGATCATCCGCGACTTCGGCGTGTTCCGCGAGATTCTCACTGAAGAGCTCGAGCGGCACCCGCTGTCATCAGACCGCCCAGCCCGCGTTGACCAGCGCTGGAAGGAAATCACGCCGGTCAGCGCAGGAGAGCGCCGATAGATTCGCGCGCCAGGTTGACATCAAGTCCGCCTCTATTGCCGGGCTACTGAACCGATTGTTTGAGCCACTCCGTCCAGCGCTTGATTGCGATCTCGGCGGCCATTGCCCGCATGCGTTCGACGAACTCCGGGCTCGAGAGGCGGTAGGGGGCCCGGAGCGGCTCCACTTTCAGCGCATTCCCTTCGCGAAGTCCGATCGCCCATTGACCTTGTTCCGTGAAACCTGCCGCGATCAGCGTGATCGCCTCGGGGTCGGCCTGGGCCAAAGTATTTTGGACGTACTCCTCCGGGGAGCCCGAAATCGCCCACTCGGTGACCAAGGTGACCGCCTTGGCTTGTTCGCCAAACTCGCTCCGGCGCAGGGTGGACCCAAGGCGTTGGGCCAAAATGCCTCCCGTGGCGGAGTCCAGAATTCCCACTTCTTCGCCGCGGGCGAGCGCGATGACCAGCTCGCGGGCCAGGTCAGTGCTCTGTCGAGTGATCGCCCAGGGTTTGAGCGCGGCGTCTAGTTTGTCGAGCCGGGGGGTGGCGGCGCTTTCGGCGCCCTCGTTCACCCAGACTTTGATTTGGACGTAGGGGCGGTGGGCGCGGTAACCGATCGCGAGCCCGCTACCCGCAAGTGCTTTTTCGGTGATCTCGCCGAGCTCCGCCTCGCTCTTGCCCATGCATTCCCAGGTCAGGAGCTTTCGACGCACGAGTCCCGGCACGCGCGTGCGAATCCGCTCCTCGATCCGGTTATGTTCCCAGACGGCCAAAATCTCGCGCGGGGGGCCTGGGAGAACGAACACCAGCGTGTCATTTCCGGCTTCGTTTCCGCCTGCGTTCGTGACGAAGGTGAACGCATTGGCCGTGCCAGCGGGATTGTCGAGGACCTCAAAGCACTCGGCGCCCTGCGGAAACCAGCATTGCTGTTTCTGGCTTTCGACCACGGGCACGCCCGCGAGCTGCAGGCGTCTGAGGATCGCCTGCCAAGAGGGCTCATGGAAAGCGAGAGGTTCTCCCGTCCAGTCCGCGACCACTTCGCGAGTGAAATCATCCGTCGTGGGTCCCAGGCCCCCTGTCACAAAGAGCACGGTGGCCTGGGCGGCGCACGCATCCAGCGCGCCACGGATGGCCGCGCGGTCATCGGCCACGGTCTGGTGGAGAACAACCGAGATTCCGAGATCGCTGATGCGCTCGGAGATCCATGCCGCATTGGTATTGGCGATTTGTCCAGTGGTGAGCTCGGTCCCGATTCCGAGTACTGCAGCTGTGGCGGGGGCTGCAGCATTCATCAAGTGGACCAATCCAGCATCAGCTGCAAGGGTTTGAGCGCGCGCGCACGAAGTTCCTCGGAGACGTCGACCTCGGGGGTCTCGTCACGCAGGCAGAGGTAGATCTTTTCGAGCGTGTTGAGCTTCATGTAAGGGCACTCATTGCAGCTGCATCCGGCCTGGTTGGGCGGGGCCGGGATGAAGGTCTTGTCCGGGGCCTGCTTGCGCATCTGGTGCAGGATCCCTTCCTCCGTGGCCACGATGAATTCTTTTTTGGGGCTCGCGACGGCATGCTTGAGTAGGGCCGACGTGCTGCCGATGAAGGCCGCCTTGGAGAGCAGTGAGGCCTCGCACTCGGGGTGCGCGATCAGCTCCGCCTCGGGATGCAGGATCTGGAGCTCCGCGATCTTGCGTTCCGAGAACGTCTCGTGGACGATGCAGGCTCCCTGCCAGAGCACCATGTCGCGGCCGGTCTGTTTGGCGATATAGGCGCCGAGGTTGCGGTCGGGCGCAAAGATGATCCCTTTATCGCGGGGGATGCGATTGACGATCTTGAGTGCGTTGGAGCTGGTCACGATCACATCGCTCTGAGCTTTGATGGCCGCCGAGCAGTTGATGTAGGAAACGACGAAATGGTCCGGGTACCGGGCGCGGAAGCGTGCAAAAGCATCCGGCGGGCAGCTGTTGGAAAGGGAGCATCCCGCACGAAGGTCTGGAATGACCACCTTGCGGCTCGGATTGAGGATCTTTGCCCCTTCGGCCATAAAATGCACGCCAGCGAAAATGATGAGCCGGGCGTCGGTCCGTTGCGCCGCTCGGGCCAGTTCGAGCGAGTCACCAACAAAGTCGGCGATGTCTTGGATGTCAGGCTCTTGATAGTAATGGGCTAAAATGATTGCGTTTTTCTCTTTTTTGAGTCGGGCGATCTCATCGAAAAGATCAATGTCGGTCGGAAGGGGGGCCTGGGCATCGGCCCGGACTTCGGCCCGGGCATCGGAAGGAGAAGATGCGGTGCGCATAATTCGCTTTTAGCGCGTCTTTGGGGGGGCTGCAACCCCGAGTATTTTGATCCATTGCAGGCTGAAAGTAGGGTATAGGCTCCTCGTCTCTTAGGACGTCAGGTGAAGAATCCGACTCAAGTCAAAGAATGGATTACTTTTTCTTGATAACGCGGTTAAATAGCGTTGCCTGTGACCCGTGGCCCCAGAGGCAAGAGACGGCGGGGTACGGTTAATGAATTTGCAAGGAGTATGGGGATTATGGTCAAAGGTTTCTTCGACAAAGTGGCTGGAGGGGTTGGCCGCGGAAAGTCGAACCCCACTGATCGGTCGAATTCGGGAGGTGATTCAATGCGGATTCTGAAAAAAGGGCACGCGATGAGAGTCATCTTCTTCTATCCCGGCGAAGAGGGAACCTACGTCGACAACGCCGACCTGACCCTTTACGAAAACGGCATCGTTCACATCAAGTCTCCCCAGGAGGAGACCACCACGCATCTTCAGAACTGCGAGATTCTCTGGCGCTTCGAGGTGGATGCTGAGGACCGCGCTAACAAGCTCCGTTTGCTCAAGCCCAAGGGCGAGCAGAGATCCGATGAGACGCCGAACGATTCCAATCCCGACAAGCCGACCAACAAGGGCGGTCCTAACCGGAATCCTGAGCTTCGCTGATTCGCCTTTGTGCTGTAACATCACCGGATAGTGATGTTCACCCGTAGGCCTCGTTCATGTCGCGCTTTCCTCCGCGAATTGTTCCTCCATGCGCTCCTGTTCGCGGGAGTCGTGTTGTCTGCCTTGTCGGCTCGGGCGACAACTCCAACTGCGAGCGTCGCTCCGCCTGAGCTGGTCCTGTACGTTTACGACAGCTTTGTCGCCGAGGGTGGCTTGGGCCGCGCTTTGATCCCGCTCTTCGAGGCAAAGTGCGGATGCCGGGTGCGCACGTTGGCTTCGGGCGACAGCCTGCAGATGCTGTCGCGCCTGGAGATCGATCAGGCGCGCGGGCAGCGGAGCGGCGCTCCGGCGAAGGCGCCGCTCGGAGATGTCATCGTCGGTCTCGATCTCCAGAGCTGGGGACGCGCGCGGAAGTTCGTGCACCTGCCCGTTGCGGTGGCGCCATTTCCGAAAAAAGATCTCGTCGAGGAGGTTCGCGTCCCGGAGATCGACGAGGGATTCGTTCCCTACGATTATGGGCCGATGGCCTTCATCGCGGACACGGAACAGCTTCGGAAGCTCGGCTTGCCGCTTGTGAGTTCGTTGCACGATCTGCTCAAACCTGAGTGGAAGCGCAATTTCATCGTCGAAGACCCGCGCACGTCCGCACCCGGACAAGGCTTCGCCCTCTTTGCCCGCGCGGTATTCGGCGGGGATTTCGCGGCCCGCGTGGCCGCGCTCCGGAAGCAATGGCTGACTTTGGCACCGGGCTGGGACCAGGCCTACGGATTGTTTCTCCGTAAGGAAGCGCCGCTCGTTTGGAGCTATGTGACGAGTCAGGCCTATCATGCTGAGCATGGCGATGCTGCAGGCCGGTATCGCGCCGTCATGCTCGCCGAGGGCGCCCCGGTGCAGATTGAAGGGGCCGCGCTCGTCGGCGGAGTGGAACTGGACCCGAAAAAACTTCGGCTGGCTCGGGAGTTTCTCGAGTTCCTCGTCACGCCCGCCGCGCAGGCGCTTGTTCCCACGCGCAACTGGATGCTTCCGGCCCGTAAGGGGGTCAAGCTGCCGCCGAGCTTCGCGGCGCTACCTCGCCCCTCAAAGATTGTTCGGCTTCCCGTAGCCCCCGAGGAGATCGCCGCGGGCCTCCACGAATGGTCGCGCGGCCTGACAGGCGCAACGGCAGCCGGAGGCGCAGGTCGATGAGACGCCTGCCTCCTGCGCTCGGACGGGGAGCCTTGGTCATCACGCTCGGCGCTTGGCTCGCCTGGGTGGCGGTGCCATTGGGATCGTTGCTGCAGTTCACGCTGAGCTCGAACGAGCAAGGAGTATCCGGACCGCTTCAGCTGCTAGGCGATCCACTGGTACTACACGCAGTCAGGATGAGCATCGAGCAGGCTCTTGTCAGCACGGTGCTGGCGGCGCTTTTGGGTGTCCCGCTTGGCCTGTGGGTGGGCGCAACGCAAGGCAGGGCTGCCCGGATCTGCGTCTGGCTGCTGGAGATTCCGTTTGGCATCCCGACCGTGGTCGCGGCCACGGCCTGGGTCATCTGGCTTGGGCGTTCCGGCCTGCTTGCGGAGTCGCTGGGTGATTCCGGCATTCTGTATTCTCTCCGCGCGGTGATCCTCGCGCATGTCGTTTACAACGCTCCGTGGATCGCGCTCCTCGTGTCGCGCGCGACGCGGGAGGTGTCTCCGCGCCTGCTCGAGGCGGCGCGGACCCTCGGGGCGCGCCCTTCGTCGACGCTACGCTTTGTGGTCTGGCCCGAGGTCCGCTGGGCTTTCTTTTCAGCGGCGATCCAGGCTTTTAGCGCCTGTGTGATGAGCTTCGCGCTTGTGCTTCTGCTCGGGGGCGGGCCGCCGGTCGAGACGCTCGAGACGGCTCTTTACAGTCGCGTGCGTTCAGGTGCTCTGGATCTCCCTGGCGCGGCGGCATGCGCGCTCTGGGAGCTCGGGGTGACTCTCGTGCCTTGGCTTGCAGTGCTGTCAATCCGAGGACGCGAGGAGCGTCGGCGAAGCTTGAGCCGCGCCGTCACGCCGCTTCGGGGCGTGGTGCACCCGGGGCCCGGGGGAGGGGGCTGGGTCGCGGTGATCTGCGCGCTCTTTGTAGTGCCCTATTTTGTGGTGCTCGGCGGGGTGCGCCCACTGGAGGGCGAATCGGCCGCGACCGCCTGGCGCGCGCTAGGAATCTCGCTCCAGCTGGGCATGGGAGCGGCTGCTCTTGCGGTGTTGGCCGGGCTTGCGGCGATCCTGGCCACCGGATGGGTCCGGGGCCGCACGCGGGAGGCGCTTTCGGCGGTACTCATGGTGCCCTCGGGCGTTTCGGCGTTGGTGCTGGCGCTGGGCTTCTGGCTTGGATACCGGCGTTGGGTGGACCCTTTCGCGGGAAGTCTGGGCGCGATGATGGCCTTGCAGGCCACGCTCTTTTTTCCAGTGGTATTTCGGATGTTCTGGCCGTTGGCGCAGCGGATGCCGCTGGGACTTATCGACGCCGCCCGCGGGTTGGGGGCCTCCTCGGCGCGCGCGTTCTGGCTCGTCGATGGCGGTAGGTGGCGCGTCGCGGTCGTGAGCGCTTTCACTCTCGTGCTCGCGGCTTCGCTGGGCGAAGTGGCGGCCGTGAGTTTTTTTTACAGCGAAGAGCTGATCCCGCTGCCGCTCTTGGTGAGCCGTTGGATGGGGCAGTATCGATTTGAGGAAGCGCGCTTCGTGGCGGCCGCTCTCTTTTGCCTGGCTGCGGGTGCAGTCACGCTGGTTTTCGCTTTCGGAAGCCGGGAAAGGAATTCCATATGAAGCCTGCCTCTTCTGCTGCAGTGAACGGACTCCCAGGAGAAACGCTTCACGTCGAAGGACTCTCCTTGAGCGTCGGAGAGCGTGAGCTGGACTTTGAGTTGCGCGCGGACTTCCGCGTCGGGCCCGGTGAGCGAGTTGTGCTCATGGGGCCGAGCGGCTCGGGCAAAAGCACTTTGCTCCGGGCGATCGCAGGTTTTTTTGACGGGCTTGGGGCGCCTCGCGGCAGTGTTCGCTTGGGTGAGCGTGAGCTTTTTGGACTTCCGCCCGAGTCGCGGGATATCGGCTTTGTTTTTCAGGATCAGGCGCTCTTTCCTTCGCTGACCGTGCTTGAAAATGCCGCCTTCGGATTGCGGATGCGAGGAGTTTCACGCGCGGACCGCGAGGCTCGGGTACGTCCTTGGCTCGAAAAACTCGGCCTAACCCGATACGCCGATTCCCAAGTGGGCGGGCTCTCGGGGGGTGAGGCGCAACGCGTGGCCTTTATTCGCGCGCTGGTCTGGAAGCCGCGGCTTCTCTTACTGGATGAACCGTTTTCCGCGCTGGATCCCGCGCTGAGAGAAAGGCTTCGTCAGCAACTCATCGAGCTGCATGCTGAGTGGCCGGTTCCGATGCTTTTAGTCACTCATGATGAAGCCGATATGCGCGCAATCTCCACCCAAACCCTGACCATCGCGCTTCAAAAAGGTGGCGCTGTGCGTCGTGTTGTCCCTTTTGACAATTAGCCGCTGCGGTGGTTCAGTTCTCCCTCTTCAGAGCGAACAGGGGGATGGGATGCTAAAAATCGGATCACTCGTCAGTTGCCTATTGATGACTGTAGTCACCAACGCCTATGGCGTGAGCGAAGTCGTGACTTCCGGTTCGGGGAGTGACGCTCAGGCAGTAGGGTTCTACTCGAAAGGGTCGTTGCTCAACGCCGCGCTTCTTCCTCCCCAAAGCGAGGCTCACAGCGTGCTCTTTCGCCCGCGCAACCGCAGCTGGGGAACTCATGAGCTGCTCGAGTTGCTGAACACCGTGTCCATGGCGATGCGCAAGGAGTTCCCCTCCGGCGAGCGTGTCCAGATCGGCGATATCGCGCAACGCGAGGGAGGCCCCGCCGTAGGACATGCGAGTCATCAAAACGGATTGGATGTGGATCTCGCTTATCTCCGCGTCGACCGACGCGAGTCGGATCCGATGAAGACCGACGGGTTTGACGAATCTTTTGTCGTCAAGGGCCGGGTCACTTCCAATTTTGATGTTGAGCGCAATTGGCGGCTTCTACAGCTTTTCGACACCAACGGTCGGATCAATCGAATGTTCGTCGATCCAGCCATCAAGAAAGCTTTCTGCAAGCGCGCGAAAGCCCGGGGCGACGACTCGCGCGAGACGGAGCAGCTTTTGCGCCGACTTCGGCCCTGGCCTTTGCATGACAACCACGTGCACGTGCGCATCGAGTGCCCCGCCTTTAGTCCCAAGTGCGAAAGCCAGGCTCCTCCGCCCGAGGGCAGTGGCTGCCAGGAAGTTGAAAAGGGCTCGCAAGGAAGTTCCTTGCAAGCCCTTTTCGAGGATTGAATCGAACGTTCAGGCTCGATCGATCACTTGATCTTGTGGGTCACGCGCCAGGCCTGGACATCGGCCGGGATCTGGCGCTTGGGCTGGAGCTTCCACGGAAGCTGCGGCTCATCGGACTCATGGGATTGGACAGTGATGGCAGTCTCCTTGAGGCCGTACTTGGCGATGATGTCCCAAACCACCTTGGAGTCATTGGGATGCATCCGCACGCAGCCGCCCGAAGCTGGGGCTCCAAGCTCGGCATAGTGGTCCGGAGTGGTGGAGTGGATCCAGATGCCGCTGTTGAAGCGGATTACGTTGGTGAGCCAGACCTGCCATCGATTGGAAAAGCGCTTGGGCTCGATGGAGTCAGGATGGAAGGTGCCGGCAGGAGTGCTTGCGCGATAGGCCCCGCCCGTTTTGGCGGGAGCGAGGCGTTCCCAGGCGGTCGAAACGGGAGCCTCGAATTGCACGCTGCCGTCGATTGAGACGGAAAGGTACTGGTAGCCACGTTCTTTCATGGATTTGTGGACGACGATTTGGACGCGCTTGCGGGAATGCTCTTCCACGGCAGACTTGCTGCTGACCCGGTAGTCGAGGCCCTGCATTGAATTCGAAATGGATAAGGGGACATCCTCGCGGCCCAGGTCGCCGTAGTTCCATTCGACCTCTTGAGTGGCGGCTGCAACGGATTGCGATTCCTCCGGCATGGCCCGTGCCGAGTGAGAGACCGTGGCGACGGCGGCAGTTAAGGCCGAGAGAGAGAGTAAAGTAATTCTATTTACAGACGACTTCATGAACACTCCTTTTGGGGTCAAGAAAAGTTGAGTGCTTTTATCTTGTATTATCTGCCGTGTCAAATTCTTTTGATGATTGACCGGGGACTTTGATCTCTAATAGATAGAGATTCTTTAACTTTATCTCTTTTTAATCGGAGGCAATCCTTTCACATGGCTCAGGCACCTCAGTTCAAGTCACTGACCGCCCCGACTCGCGGCGAAACCATCACCATCAAGGACGGGAAACTTCAGGTCCCCAACAACCCGATTATTCCTTTCATTGAAGGCGATGGGACCGGCCCGGATATCTGGCGTTCTTCTCAGGCGGTCCTCGATGCCGCCGTCGCCAAAGCTTACGGCGGCAAACGCAAGATCGAGTGGTTTGAAGTCTATGCGGGCGAAAAGGCGTTCAACAAATTCAACGACTGGCTTCCCGAAGACACGCTGACCGCGCTTCGCAATTATCTCGTGTCCATCAAAGGCCCCTTGACCACTCCGGTCGGCGGCGGCATCCGCTCGCTCAATGTGGCGCTTCGCCAAATGCTCGACCTGTACGTCTGCCTGCGCCCCGTGCGCTGGTTCAAGGGCGTGCCCTCCCCCGTC
>CAYXVB010000119.1:10305-11292 GCA_964467785.1 uncultured Bacteriovoracaceae bacterium | reverse complement strand
GTGATCGACCCGCTGGTCGTTTGCGACCAGCACGGGGCGGACTCTTTGCGCTTTACGCTCGCCGCGATGGCGGGCCAGGGCCGAGACATCAAGCTTTCCGTCGACCGCGTGGAGGGATACCGCGCGTTCTGCAACAAAATCTGGAACGCGACGAAGTTCTTCCACCTCCAGCAAGACGCGATGAAGGTCACGGCGCCCGAGGGCGGCGTCTGGAAGTGGCTTGAGGTGCGCCGTGGAAAACTTGCTCCGCACAACGCTTGGATCCTCTCGCGTCTGGCGCGCGTGACTCCGGTGGTGGAGAAGGGCTTCGCTCAGTTCGAGATCAATGAGTCCACCCAGGCGCTTTATGATTTCGCCTGGGCGAGCTCTCCAAGCTCCCGTTCCGCGAGGGCGGCGCGGTGGCCGAAGAAACGCTGTACACGATGCATGCGGTGCTCGAGACTTTCTTCCGACTCTTGCACCCGATCGCGCCGTTCGTGACCGAGGAACTCTGGCAGTCGCTTCCGTGGAAAGCTGAGGCCAATACGCCGGTCCGCATGCGGGATGGCAAGGCGCCGGTCATGACTCTCATATTCCAGGAGTGGCCGAAGGCACGCCAGGAATGGGTGAGCGAAACGGCGGAAACCGAGATCGGCGCCCTGCGCGCGGTGATCGAAGCGATCCGCAATTTCCGCGGCGAAAACAATATCTCTCCGCGCGTGGAGTTGACGGTCCGCTACGTGAAGGCGTCGGCTGAGGCCGAGGCGACTCTCACTCGGTATCTGCCGCAGCTCAAGGCCGTGGCCCGTATCGGGGCGCTGGAAAAGACATCGGGGGAAGGCCAGTTCGAGGCGGTGATTCCGATTTTGAAGCCCTCGGTCGAGCTTCGTATCCCACTGGCAGGCATCGTCGACGTGACGGCCGAGACGCAGCGATTGGCCAAGGAAATCGAGAAAGTCGCCGGCGACCTCGCATTCGTTCGGAACAAACTCTCGCAGGAGACTTTCA
>CAYXVB010000119.1:0-10295 GCA_964467785.1 uncultured Bacteriovoracaceae bacterium | reverse complement strand
TTCATTTCAAAAGCTCCGGCTCAGCTGGTTGAAAAAGAGCGTGCCCGTGAGCGCGACTTTTTGGCCAAGCTGGCCGAACTTGAGGCGGCGAAGAAGCGATTGGAGTCCATCGGTTCGAAGGGCGTTTGATTGAAAAGGGTATTTTTGATCGAGGGGGCAGAGGTTTTGGCTCGGCCTGTTGGGCTAATGGGACTTTTCAAAAGTCCCCAAAAAGTCCCTTTAGCCCAATGGCATCAAAGGTATCAAAGTCAGGTGCCTCAGGGGCCCACAGATGGTGACCGAAATGGCGACTGAGGCGACTAAGATGAGGATCAGATGAGGTCCATTCTTGTTGGCTCCCATTTCGACAGTCCAGGCGCCTTAAAGCGACTCTGGCCGAAGCTTAAAATCGGCTCCAAAGATCTGGTCATCGGTCTTGATGGGGGACTGAATGAGCTTGTTCGTATCGGCGCTCGAGTCGATCTCGCCACCGGCGACTGGGACAGCCTCAAAGGCTCGACCCGGCAATTGGGACGGGTGCCTCATCTCACGCTCCCGGTGGAAAAGGACCTCAGTGATCTTCACTACGGCCTTGCATTGGCGCTCATGGCTGGAGCGACAGAAATTGTATGTCTGGGCGTGACGGGGGGCCGGCCAGATCAACAGCTGGCGACCCTGATGGACCTCACCGAACTGGCCCGCGTGGCAAAGACTCTGGGAGAGATCCGCGCGATTGACGAGACGCACGACTATCGCTGGACGGCCGCGGGTCTCAAGTCCTTGCGGATGAGCTATCCGCGTGGAACTGGAGTTTCGGTTTTTGCGATGGGCGGACCAGCGACCGGAGTGACGCTCGAAGGGTTTCGCTTCGTCTTGAGCGAGGGGGAACTTGAGCCCTCGTCTCAGGGTATGAGCAATGTGGTCACGAGCGTGCGCCAGCGGATCCAAGTCCGCAAGGGCGTGTTGCTGGCGATCGTGTCTGGGGCGGATCGCCGCGGACGGAGCAATACCCGTCGCGCGGTCAGGGCTTCGCGAAAGCGTTGAGCGCGTCGCCGGACAGGCGGAACATCGTCCAGTCGTTCATGGGCTGCGCGCCGAACGCGCGATAAAAATCGATCGCGGGTTGGTTCCAGTCCAGTACGCTCCATTCAAGCCGGCCGTACCCGCGCTCCACGACTTCGCGGGCCAGTCTTTTTAATAGGGCTTTGCCGATACCCGCTCCCCGCACCGTGGGATCGACGAAGAGATCCTCGAGGTAGATTCCCGGTCGGGCCAGGAAGGTCGAGTAGCTAAAAAAGTAAAGCGCGTAACCGGCGGGCTGGCCGTGATGGAAGGCAAGAAAGACCCGAGCATGGGATTCCGGCCCGAAGAGGGTTTCCCGGAGCCCTTCGACAGTGGCTACGCATTCGTGACGGAGTTTTTCGTAGTCGGCGAGCTTTTGGATGAAGGACAGCACCAGCGGAGCGTCGTCGCTGGTGGCGGGGCGAATGTCGATCGAAGGGGATATCGGAGTGGACATGGCGCATGTTTTACCACAGTTGGCGTTTACGTGTATGATTGATCCATGCGCCAGTCCGGCCCCGACATCCTGCTTAAATCCAAGTGGAGTCCTTGGACTGTTCTTTTTGCGCTGGTCTTATTAGGAGCTTTCAGTACTGCGTTTCTCTTTGGCGGGTGGCAGGACTCGCGGCTCAATTGCAGACGCGCGCAGGTGGGTCAGGCTCCGGACTGCACGTTGATCAACCGTGCAGCGGGCGGGCTGTTCGCGGAGGAGATTCGGCTCAAGGGTGTGCAGGAAATAGCCTGGGCGGAACCCCGGGGTCGGACCAAAGCACTGCGAGCGCTTGAGATCAACTCCCTGTCAGGGCGTCATCGGCTCGGGCTGGGGGCTTCGAGCATGAACAGCCGGGAAAAGCATGAGGCAGTGCGCATCGTCTCCGGTTATCTCCAGGCCTCGAATGACCTCGGGGAGTTTCAGTATGAGCTGAGTTTGGTCAACGCCATGGCCTGGATGGGAGCGGGCGCGCTGGCGTTTGCCCTTTTCTTGTTCTGGGCGACTCTGTCGAGCCGGGTATTTCCGGCACGAATCCGGTCCACGTCGGATGGCTCCGCGCTTTGGATCCGTCGAAGTCCCGGGCAGATGTACGGGACTCGGGTCGCGTTGGAGGAGATTCGGGACGTCCGAGTCGTTGGCGGTAGGGAGGCAATCGCGAGGGTCTTTCCTCGAATTGCGAGAGTTTTTGGCAATGATCTGAATTTGGCCGGACCCTCCGAGCACGGACACAGCGCGCTTGTTATCAGGCTCGAAAGTGGGCGTGAGGTGGTGGTTCCGAACTGGGTGCCGACCGATAGACTCTTGTCGATCGCCAGGGAGCTCAGGGCGTATCTTGGCATGCGGGAAGAGGCGGTGGTTTCCGTCTCCATGAACGCGGCTCCGGTCGACGCGCCGGCGCCAGGGAACGTTTTTACGACCGGACATCCCCGCCTTCATCAGATCGGGCAAGGAATCGTGGCTGTCACCGCGCTTGCGCTCTTTGGCTGGGTCATCGTTCCGATGAGCTTTTTTAGGCTGATTCCGAGCCTGGGGATAAGTGTTGTCGTCTACCTGCTGGCAAGGGAACTGATGAGTTCCCAGGAGATCACGGTGGATCCACCGATGATTCGCGTGCGGCGCAAGGCGCTCCGCGGTTTCAGTAATCAGGAGGAGCGAGTGTCCTCGTTCAGCCGGATTGAGTTTCGGGAGCGCGCGGGCGACGAGGGGAGCTGGTTTCGGGGAGTGCTCGTGCACCCGCGGGGAGGCAGGGCTTCGGTGATGTTCGCCCAGGGAAGGGAGCGGGCCGAAGTATTGCGGCAGTGTGAGCGCATGGCGGAGCTGACGGGGCTGTCGATTCAAGGAGGAAACGGATGAGAAAGATGTTCTGGATCATTTCGGCGACGCTGGTGGCGTTGAACGCGCTCTTGGCCTGGTTCTGGCCCGCGGCCTGGTGGATGGCGGCGCTCTATGGGCCGTTGATCGCCATCGGAGTGTATGACATGGTCCAAATCAAGCACGCGATCCGGCGCAATTTCCCGCTGCTTGGGCACGGGCGCTATCTCATGGAAATGATCCGGCCGGAGATCAATCAATACTTCGTCGAATCCAACCGGGATGGGATGCCGTTTAACCGTGAGCGCCGCTCGGTGGTCTATCAGCGCGCCAAAGGGGAGACCGACACGATCCCATTCGGCACGCAAACCGATGTTTACGGGATCGATTACGAGTGGATCAATCACTCGCTCGCGCCTAAACCCGTGCCGCATGAACCGCCGCGGGTGCTCATCGGAGGCAAGGATTGCAAGCAGCCATATTCGGCTTCGCTCTTCAATATTTCCGCGATGAGTTACGGCTCGCTTTCCAAGAACGCGATCCTCGCGCTCAACCGAGGCTCCAAAGCGGGCGGCTTTTTGCATTGCACGGGGGAAGGCGGGATCAGTCCCTACCATCTCGAAGGCGGGGGCGATCTGACCTGGCAGATCGGCACGGGGTACTTCGGTTGCCGCAACCCGGACGGGAGCTTCAGCGCGGAGGAGTTCGCGAAGCGCGCGACGCTTCCCAACGTCAGGATGATCGAGATCAAGCTCTCCCAAGGCGCGAAGCCGGGGCATGGAGGAATCCTGCCGGCGAGTAAGCTCACGCCCGAAATCGTCAAGATCCGCGGCGTAGTGCCGGGAAAAGACGTCATTTCGCCGCCGGCCCACACGGCATTCTCGACGCCCGAGGGATTGCTCGAGTTCGTAGCGCGTCTGCGCGAGCTTTCCGGCGGCAAGCCCGTAGGCTTCAAGCTCTGCCTGGGCAAGCATCGCGAGTTCCTTGCCATTGTGAAAGCGATGCTCAAGACCGGCATCCTGCCGGACTTCATCACCGTCGATGGCGCGGAGGGAGGGACGGGCGCGGCACCGCTTGAGTTCTCCAATTCCGTGGGCACACCCCTCAACGACGCGTTGATCTTTGTTCATAACTCCTTGGTTGGCGCGGGAATCCGCGATCAGATCCGGCTCATCGTATCAGGCAAGATCACTACGGGGTTTAACATCGCCGCTAAGCTCGCGCTCGGCGCGGACATTTGCAATTCGGCGCGCGGGATGTTGTTTGCGCTCGGTTGCATCCAGGCGCTGCGCTGCAATACCAACGCATGTCCCACCGGGGTGGCCACGCAGGATCCGGAGTTGGTCAAGGGTCTCGTGGTTTCGGACAAAGCACGGCGCGTAGCCAATTTCCATAAGGCGACGCTGCATAGTTTCCTGGAAGTGATGGGGGCGGCGGGTTTGTCGCATCCGAGTCAGTTTCGTCCCTGGCACATCCAACGCCGGGTGAGCTCGACCGAGGTCAAGCATTACGGCGAAATCTTTGAATACATCGAGCCCAACGCTTTCTTCAAAGATCCCATCCCTTACCCCTATGCGCGTCCGTGGGCCGCGGCCCGGGCCGAAACATTCGAGTAAGTTTTTTAAGATAAGCACTGGTCATCTTGGTGGTTTTCGTCCATCTTAGGGGGATCTATGTCGGGCGGTAGCCATCCCACCATTCGTTTTGAGCAGATCCCGATCGTACAGGGGCCCTTGTTCCGCTTTCAGGAATCCCGCCTGCGCATTCTCGCGGACGTGGTCTCAAAGACGGTGGACAAGTTTGCCGGTGGTCCTCTCGACATGACCTTGGGCGAAGCCCTCTATTCGGAGCGCTTTCGCCTTAAGCGCGAGAAGTACAACTTGTTTACCCGCGGTCGGGCCAAAGCTGATTTCGCGCTCTGGAATCAGGTCCAAGCAGCGCTGTTGCAATCGCCCGTGGAGGCGGATCGCAAGAGCGTCCTCCGCACGATCGTCAAGCATTACGCCGAGGAGATCTGCGGCAATTTCGACCCTAACGTCTATCGGACCGCGACCCGTGCGGTGCCGTGGGGAGTCAGCTGGCTGCTCAACGCGGCCAGTGTGCAGCGGTTTCTACCGTGGGGCATGACCCGATCATTGGAGTCCAAGCTCAAGATCGTCGGCGAAGTCCCGCACCTGCAGCGCTTGGCCAACAAGGGCACGATCCTGCTCGTCCCCACTCATCAAAGCAACATCGACAGCGTCCTTATCGGCTACGTGATTTATCTGATGCGCATGTCGCCGTTCAGTTACGGCGCGGGCCTCAATCTTTTTTCCAATCCGGTGCTGAGCTACTTTATGAGCGGCCTGGGCGCCTACACAGTCGATCGCAAAAAGATCAATGCGATCTACAAGGAGACGCTCAAGAACTACTCGACCCGCATCTTGCGCGAAGGGATCCATTCGATCTTCTTTCCGGGCGGGGGGCGCACCCGAAGCGGCGCGATCGAGAGCAAACTTAAGCTGGGCCTTTTGGGGACCGCGCTCGATGCGCAGATCCAAAACCTCCGCTCCGGCGCCGAGCGCCCGGACCTCTATGTCGTGCCGATGGTGATGAGCTATCCTTTCGTGCTCGAGGCGAGTTCGTTGATCGAAGATTACCTCGCGGAGGCGGGCAAGCACCGTTTTATCATCTCCGACGACGAGTTCGCGGATCCCACCAAAGTGGTGCGCTTCTTTTGGAGGATGTTCTCCTCCGAGGCGGGTATCACCGTGCGCATCGGAAAACCGATGGACGTCTTTGGCAACTTCGTGGACGAGGAGGGGCGCTCGATCGGGCCTAACGGCACCACGATCGACCGCACCGCTTGGCTCACGACCTGCGGAGAGCTCCGCTCCGAGCCACAGCGCGATCACGAGTACACGCGCGAGCTGGGTAACCGGCTGGTGGATCGCTATCATCGCGAAAACACCGTGCTCACCTCGCACGCGGCAGCGTTCTCGCTCTTTGAGACTCTGCGAAAGAAATATCCGTCGTTGGACCTGTTTCGATTCCTCCGGCTCTCGCTTGAGCAACGATCGATACCTTACTCGGAGTTCCTGCAGGAGTCCGAAGACTTGCTTGCGCGATTGCGCGGGCTGGAATCGCGCGGCGAGCTGCACTTGAGCGACGATTTCGACGGTCGATCAGTCCGCGAATGGGCCGAAGACGGCATCCGGCAACTGGGCGTGCTGCATGACGTCGCCGTGGCCAAGGTCCGCCACGACGTGATTTGGACCGAGGACATGAACCTGCTTTACTACTACCGCAACCGTTTGAGCGGTTACGGCATCTCCCAGCTCGCCGGCGTCGGCGAGATCGTGGGCAAACCGGGGCAAAATGACCGAAAAGGATTTTTGGCGTAATTCGAAGGTGGGGATCATCGGCGGCGGCAGCTTTGGCACCGTCCTCGCCACGATCGCCTCGCGCAACTGCCAAGAGGTGCGCCTCTGGGTTCGCGGCGAGGAACAGGCCCGGGCGATCAATGGGACGCGCATCAACACGCGCTATTTGCCGCAGCTGCAGCTGCCGCAGAATATCGTCGCGCACTCCACTTTTGAGCGAGTGTTCGAAGGTGGCCTTGGCGCGGTGGTCTGGGTCCTGCCTTCCAAAGCCTGCCGCGAGAACGCGCGGGCCGTTGCCCAGCATTTTACGGGCAGAGAGATCCTTTTTCATGCCACCAAGGGCATCGAAGCCGGCTCACTCAAGCGGATCTCGGAGGTCCTGCGCGAGGAGATTCCTTGCCCGCGGATCGGCGTGATCAGCGGCCCGAATCTGGCCGACGAGATCGGCCGTGGCCTGCCCGCGGCGACGACGGTGGCTTCGGACTTCAACGAGGTGCTTAAAGCCGGGGAGGCGCTCTTCTCAAGCGATCGCTTCAGGATTTATCAGGAGAAAGACGTGATTGGCGCCGAATGGGCTGGCACGCTCAAGAATATTTTGGCGATTGCGTCCGGCGCGCTCGACGCGCTCCAACTGGGTTGGAACGCGCGCGCGATGCTGATCACTCGCGGCTTGGCCGAGATGGTGCGGTTTGGGATTGCGATGGGCGCGAAGGAGGAGACCTTTCTAGGCCTCGCCGGCGTGGGTGATCTGCTCGCCACTTGCTCGAGCCCGCTATCGAGGAATTACCGCATCGGTTTCCGCCTGGCCAAGGGCGAAAAGCTCGATGCCGTGCTCGCCGATCTGGGCTCCACGGCCGAAGGCGTGATCACCGCGCGGATCGTGCGCGAGTTCGCGCAGAAGCATCGGATTGAAATGCCGATCACCGAGGCCGTCTACCAGCTGCTCGAGCAGCAGCTGCCGGCGCAGGAAGCGGTGCTTTCACTCATGAAAAGTCCGAAGGTCAGTTCGGGTATTTGAGGAAATAGACGTCCGGAAGATTCCGGGCGAACTCCTCGAGATCGAGGCCGTAGCCGATCAGGAACTGGTCGTCGATGGTCCGGCCCACGTATTTGACCGGGACGTCGACGACGCGCTTGGAGGCCTTGTCAAGGAGAGTGACGATCTCGACGGAGGCCGGATTGGAAGCCTTGAGACGATCGTAGAGGAAGCGCAAGGTGCGGCCGCTGTCGATAATTTCCTCGACAATAATCACGTGCTTGTCGCGGATGTCCGCGCTGATGTCCTTGAGGAGAGTGACGGTACCGCTCGAGGTGCGCGCCTTGCCGTAGCTGGAGAGGCGGACGAACTCGATCTCCGTTTCCATCGTCAGTTGCCGGGCGAGGTCCGCCATGAAGATGATCGCGCCTTTGAGGACGCCGACGAGGACGACCTTTTTGCCCGCGTAATCGCGGTTCAGTTGCTCAGCCAGTTTCAGGACCGCCGCTTCGATCTCGTGGCGGCTGAGGTACTTGGTGAAAGTCTTCTCGTCCAGAAGCATTCGGGTGGATCCCTTTCGGGGGCTTAGCTTTTCTTGGTTTCGTCGGTGTCGGCAGGCTTGACTTCGACCGCTTCGCCCTGAGGCTGCTGGGTCGAAGCAGTGGTCGTTGAATTCACGGGCTGGCCGGGCTTATCCTCTATGTGACGGTACTTCGCTTCTTCGACTCCGGTGAGAGAGTCCTTGAAGTTGCGGATCGCCTTGCCCATGGTATTGCCCAGTTCAGGGAGTCGGCGTGGACCGAAGATCAGGAGAACGATGGCCAAAAGCAGTAAATGTTCGCCAGAGATTCCAAACATATCTTGGATATACCGGGCGTTAGCAGGGGTGTCAATTGTCCTGATTTCTATGCTGTGGTGCGGCACGAGCGGCCCGGAATTAGCGCACGCTGACGGGACGAATTCTGATGGAAAGTCGGCCAAGCGGGTGTTGGACCGGGACCTTCAGCCGGATGCTCCCAATGCTTATCAGGCGGTCACGGGAGATGATTCCGACGACGATCGTCAGCGCTGGGATGCCTTGTTTAGTCGAAATGCCTATGTCTTCGGCAAGGACCCGGCTCCATTTCTCAAAAAGCAGATCGACGTCTTACCCGTGGGCCGTGCCTTGGATATCGCCATGGGCGAGGGACGAAACGCAGTCTTCCTCGCCAAGAAGGGGTTTCAGGTAGACGGGGTGGATTACTCGGAAGTCGCCCTACGCAAAGCCCGCAAGCTGGCCAAGGAGAATGGTGTCTCGATCCGCACGATCAATGCCGACCTGAATAATTACACGATCCGACCCGAGAGCTATCAGGTGATCGTCAATATTGACTTCCTGCAGCGTAATCTGATCCCCGAGATCAAAAAGGGACTTCGGCACGGCGGAATGGTGGTATTCGAAAATGCTACGGTGGACCAGCTCAAGTTGACCCCCGAGCAATCGATCCGCCGGGATACGTTGCTCGAAAAGGGAGAGCTCAAGGCCCATTTCAAGGACTTCCAGATTCTCGTTTACGAAGAGAAGACGGAAGGCCGCGAGGCGAAAGTCCGGCTCATCGCCCGCAAGCCCTGAGGAGTCCGAATGTCCGAGATCATCCGCATTTTCTTTCGTCTGGGAGTGCTTGGCTTTGGCGGTCCCATCGCCCTGGTGGCCCAAATGGATGAGGAGCTTTGCCGCAAACGCGGCTGGGTGACTCCGGAGCGTTTTTCGCAAACTTACGCGCTCCTCAAGATCATGCCGGGGCCGCTGGCGTCGCAGATGGCAATTTTCCTCGCGGCCGCCCGGGGAGGGGTGCTGGCCGGTTGGATCGGCGGCTTTGTTTTTATCCTCCCTTCGTTCGTCCTCGTGTTGGTACTGAGCTACCTCTACACGCATCAAGGGACGATGGCGAGGCTGCCGGACGGCTTTATGCCCGGCCTCCAAGTCGGTGCACTGGCGGTGATCGCGACTTCGACCTGGGCCTTGTTCAAGCCCTTTTACGCAAGCTCCCGTGCCTGGGTGATCGCGATTTTGAGCGGACTTTTGATCTTTTGGCATCCTCGCTGGGAGCCGTTGGTGATCCTGGTGCTCGGTCTCTCGGGCGTAGCGTCGGTCCGGGGTAGAAGTTCGACTGACGGGACGAATGGCTCGTCGAAGTCACTGCATGGCTGGTTTGGCTTGGGGACTTTGGGGCTGGGGAGCGCTGGCGCCGCGGCTTCGACCGGAGTTGCGGGGGCCGCGACGGCCGGAGTGGGGCATACGCTCGCGCAGTTGGCTTGGGTTTGCTTCAAGGCGGGCGCGTTTGTCTTCGGTACGGGCCTGGCGATCGTGCCGGTGCTCGAAGCAGACGTCGTGGGGCGGCATCACTGGCTGACTTCGCACGAATTCATGGACGGCCTGGCGATCGGTCAGGTGACGCCGGGGCCGGTGGTGATTACTTCGACTTTTATCGGCTATCGCGCTGCAGGTTGGATTGGCGCAATTGTCGCCACGGTGATGATCTTCCTGCCGTGCTTTTTGAACGTCCTCTACATCCTACCGCATGTGTGGAAGCGGGTGAGCGGCACGCCTGGCGCGAAGGCTTTCACGGAATGGGCGTTGCCCTCGGTGATCGGCGGTATTGCCGCGACTTCCATTCGATTGGGACTTCTGACGGTGGGCTCCTGGACCGCGGCAGTCTTGCTCGGACTCGCGCTGGCCGTGGCGGTCTGGCGCAGGCCGCCGGCCTGGCTGTTGATCCCTGTTTGCGGGGTGGTGCTCGCGCTCATCTCAGCTTGATCACCCATGAAGGGGAGCTCCCCTCGCTTCCGAACGCGTCCGACTTCAGTGCCCCGGACCGTGGCTCGGACCCGGTGGCCACGGCCAGCCACCGGTAGAGGTCGGCGTAGGCCGTGGCGTCCAGGTCGGAATTGAGGTGGGCGTGCTTGTGGGAATGAAGGTCGGAATCGGTCCAGAAGTCGACGTCACGGTTGGGCGCGGAGTCACGCTCGGGTTGGAGGATGGCCGTGGACAGGGAACCGGAGCGGGCTCGATGGGTCGCGGCGTGGTGGTGTTGTCATCCGCGCCACCGGGCACCAGGAGATGGGCTTTGAT
>CAYXVB010000118.1:8399-11330 GCA_964467785.1 uncultured Bacteriovoracaceae bacterium | reverse complement strand
CCTGATAGAGGATGTCGCGGCCGTCGATGCGGGCGTTCACTTCGGGAATCGCCTTGAGGGCAGCAACCGTCGCCTTGGTGAAGAAGCTCATGTAGCTGAGCGGCACTCCGTGCTTGGCTTTGAAGGCGTCTTTGTGCTTGTTGCGGATCTGGTTGATCGCGGTCATGTCCGCTTCGTTGAACGTGGTCAGGATCGCGGCGGTTTGCTGGGCCTGGACCAGGCGCTCGGCGATGCGGGCGCGGAGCATGGACATCGGAACGCGGCGCTCGCCCGGATTGACCGGAACAGTCGATACGCCCGGCTTGGCCGTGCCGCCGGCGAGGAAGCTGAGGATGTCGCCCTTGGTGACGCGGCCACCCTTGCCAGTGCCGGCCACCTGGTTGAGGTCGACGCCCTTTTCAGACGCCATTTTGCGTGTGGCGGGGCCGGGCTGCGGACCGCTGAAAGGGGCGGCCGGAGCGGCATGCGCGGAGGGAGTCGGGGCGACCGTGACCGGAGCCGCGGGCTTCGCGGCGGCAGCGGCAGGTGCCGAGGCCGCCGTCGTGCTCGAAGGCGCCGGAGCGCCAACAGTGCCTTGTACGGCGTCATCGATCATGCCGATGACTTCGCCGACGGGGATGCGCTCGCCCGCGGGCTTGAGGATCGAGAGCGCCCCAGTGGCTTCGGCGACGATCTCGACCGTGGCCTTGTCGGACTCGATCTCCAGAAGGAGATCGCCGGTCTTGACCTGTTGGCCATTCTGCTTGGCCCATTTCAGGATGCTGACCTCGGTGATGGATTCGCCAACGCTCGGAGCTTTTACATTATGCTTCATATGCTTTTCCCGTCAGAGACTTCTGTTCTTCTTCGTGCAGTTTGTGCGAGCCCACCGCCGGCGAGGCGGCCCAGTCGCGGCCTACGTAACGAATCATGCGGCCCCCAACCTGATCGGAGAAGGTGCCGAGACCTCCCGCCCATTGGCTGAAGAGGTAGGTCCAAGCGCCCATGTTGCGCGGCTCTTCCTGAACCCAGACCAGCTCCGCCTTTGGGTATTGGCCCAGAATCTTGGCGAGCGGGTCGGTGGCAAGCGGAAAGAGTTGCTCGATGCGGACGATCGCGGTGTCGGTGGCCTTGCGCGCGGCCCGCTCGGCGACGAGATCGTAATAGACCTTGCCGGAACAGAGGAGCACGCGTTTGACGCCGGCTTTGGCGGAGACTTCGGCGTCGTCCAGTACTTCCTGGAATTGCGTCTTGCTGAAGTCTTCTATGGACGAGATCGCCATCGGATGGCGCAGCAGGCTCTTGGGGGACATGATCACGAGCGGCTTGCGGAAATCGCGTTTCACCTGTCGGCGGAGCGCATGGAAGAGCTGCGCCGGAGTGGTCAGGTTGCAGACGCTCATGTTGGCGCGACCGCAGAGTTGGAGGAATCGCTCCAGTCGCGCGCTCGAGTGCTCGGGGCCTTGGCCTTCGTATCCGTGAGGCAGAAGCAGGACGAGGCCGCTCGAGCGCTTCCACTTGGATTCGCCAGTCGCGATGAACTGGTCGATGATGACCTGCGCGCCATTGGCGAAGTCGCCGAACTGCGCTTCCCAGATCACCAAAGACATCGGGTCGGCGAGCGAGTAGCCGTATTCAAAGCCCAACACACCAGTCTCGGAGAGATGGCTGTTGTGAACATCGTAACGGGCCTGGCCCGGACGGAGGTGATTGAGCGGACAGAGCTTTTCGCCGGTCTCGGAGTCGGTGAGGACTGAGTGACGGTGCGTGAAAGTGCCGCGCTCGGAGTCCTGGCCCGTGATGCGCACCGGAACGCCTTCGTCCACCAGGGTGGCGAAGGCGAGCGACTCGCCATTGCCCCAGTCGATGCCTTTGCCGTCCTGCCAGGCTTTGAGACGCGCCTCGAAGAAGCGCGGCAGCTTGGAGTGCAGATGGAAACTCGCCGGGAAGCCGGAATTGAGCTTAGTCGCAAGCTCGCGAAGCTTGTCGGCGGGCACCGCGGTCTCGACCGTCCTGAGCATGTCGGCTTCGGTGCCGCGCTTGAGCCCCTTCCAGCGGCCTTCGAGCGAAGGGATGTAGGGTTTGGGATTTTCGGCGCGTGCGCGGGTCTGCGCCTCGGTCATTTTGGCGATCACGCCGTCAACCATGGCTTGCGCCGCTTCCGCGGTGAGCACGCCGGCTGAAGCCAGCGACTGCGCGTAAAGCTCGCGGGTCGATGGATGAGCCTTGATCGACTTGTACATGAGCGGTTGGGTGAAGCTTGGCTCTTCGCCTTCGTTGTGGCCGTGTTTGCGGTAGCACACGAGGTCGATGTAGACGTCCTTCTTGAACTTCTGGCGGAACTCGGTGGCGAGCTTCGCGACGAACCACGCGGCTTCGGGCTGATCGCCGTTGACGTGGAAGATCGGCGAATCGCTGGCCTTGCCGATATCCGTGCAGTACTGCGTGGTGCGCGAGTCCCAAGGGAAGGTGGTGAAGCCCACCTGATTGTTGATCGCGATATGGATCGTGCCGCCGGTGCCGAAGCCCTTAAGGCCCGTGAAGTTGAGGGTCTCGTAACAGACGCCCTGGCCGGCCAGCGCGGCGTCGCCGTGGATGAGCACGGGGATGACTCCGGTGCGCGCGGTGTCGTTCTTGAAGGTCTGCTTGGCGCGGGCCATGCCTTCGACGACCGGATTCACGAACTCGAGATGGCTGGGGTTGAAACCCATCGAGAGATGGACCTTCTTTCCCTGGCGGGTCGTGTGATCATGGGACCAGCCCATGTGATATTTCACGTCGCCTTCGCCGTCCGAAGTGTCGGACTTATACTTACCCTCGAACTGCGTGAGGATGATGTCGAGCTTCTTCTGGACCTCGACGATCTTCTGGTCGACGCGGGCGGTGAGGGTGCCCGGGTTGTGGACCGCCAGCTGCGTGCTCGCGTGCAACTCCAGTTGTGGAAACCACCTG
>CAYXVB010000118.1:0-8389 GCA_964467785.1 uncultured Bacteriovoracaceae bacterium | reverse complement strand
AATCGAGCATCGGGATGACGCTCTCGTTGCCTTCCCCGGAGAAGCGCTTTTGAGCGACATAGCGGGTGTGCAGGAAGCGTTCGAACGTCTCGCTGTCGGTGAGTCGCTGCAGGATGAACTTTCGGGTCTCCGCATCGAGCGCCATCTGGTTGCGGGCGCCTTCCATGCGGGTGAGGAGCCATTCGCGCTCCTCGCGGTTCTGCATGTGGGAGAATTCCGCGGCGACATGCGTGCAATAAGTTTGCTTGAGCGCGGACACGATCTGCGAAAGCGTGGCGGCGCCGAGGCCAAGGAGCTTGCCGGACTGGAACGTGCGACTCAAGTCCGCGTCGGTGAGTCCGAAGCGCGAGAGCGCGAGGTTGGCGTTTTGCGCGGGCGCAGAAGCGGAAAGGGGATTGAGCTGCGCGCTTTGGTGTCCGAGTTCGCGGTAGGCTTGGATCAGCTCCGCGACGCGGGCTTCAGCCATGAGGTCCATGCCAGCCGTGGGGGCAACCGGTGCGGTCGCGCCTTCGATTGCGCCTGTGGCGATCAACTCGTCAGTGAGGGCTTCCGCAGCCTCCGCCGTCGTTTCGACTCCGATTTCGAGGCCTTCGAAAAAGTATCTCCAGCTCGGGTCGATGGAGTCGGGGTTCTCAAGATAGCGGGCAAGAACTTCGTCGATGTACTCAGCGTTCGAGGCGTTGAGATAACTAAATTTTTGCATTTGTGACTCGTTTTTAGGACGCCGGCCATGGAGGCGTCAAGGGGATTGAACCGTTCTTTAACTCTCCCGTTTTTGCGAGCGCAAATCGAGGTCGTTTTAGATTATTGCTATGCGTTAAAATTCGTATTCGACGGTCACATCCGAGCTGATCGTAATCTCACCGGGCGCCACTTGGGTGGATGCACCTAGGGATTTGGAGCGGAAGCTGACGGCTTCCGAGGGTGCGGCCATAAATACGGGCGGTATGTCGGCGCCGCTCTGGATCACCGAGCGAATGGATTGGATGGGACGCCCCGCGGCTTTGGAGATCGCCTCAGCGCGATGTCGGGCCTGACTCATCGCAAGAGTGAGCGTCTCGGCCTCATGAACCTCTGGCTTGTCGAGCGAGAAGCTGATGCCGCTGAGCAAAACGGGGGTTCGGGGCGTTCCTTCGGCGAGAAGTTTGTCCACGAGCTTGCCGGTACTCTCGACGGGGCGGCACCGGACACGCAGGGAATGGGTGGCGAGGTATCCGATCAGCCGCCGTCCGCCTTTGGCGTTGTAGTCGTATTCCGGCTGCACGCCCAGCTGCGTGGTCTGCAGATCCGCTCCTTCGAGCTTGAGCTCCCCTTTGAGTCGTTTTTCGATCCGGGCATAGACCTCCGCGCTTTGGCTCTGGGCCTGCTGCGCGTTCTTGTCGCGGCTTTGGATCTCGGCCTGGATCCAGGCGACGTCCGCCGCGACTTTGCGTTCGCCGTGTCCATTGACCCGGATCACGGCCGGAGAGGCGATGGCTGGGGAGTTCGAGAGGGCGAAGATTGCGAAGGCGACAGCGCTCAGCGCGGTAACGTTTCTCATGATCCCGCAAGACTACCAGCAGGAGGAGGATTGCGTCGAGTGGAACGCGCTTTCGATTGCAACTCAGGATCTTCCAAGCTTTGATAGGGCCACTGAAAGTCCCTGATGAAGAATCTCACGACTGCCTTCGCCAGAAAGCCCGAGTTGTTTTTGAAGTGGATCGCGCTGTTTGTCGGCGCGAGCTGGAGTTTCGCTTCGCTCCGCCGACATTGGGCTTTTCAAAGCCACGCGTTTGATCTGGGGATCTTTACGAACGCGATCTGGAACCTGACGCATGGCAATGGCTACCTTTCGTCCGTCAAAGAGGGGATCAATCTTTTCGCGGATCATCAGTCCCCGATCTTCTGGTTGTTGGGTCCTTTTTTTGCCCTGTTTCCTCGCGCCGAGACGCTACTTGTCATTCAGGCTTTCGCGCTCGCCTCGGGTGCCCCGGCGATTTACTATCTCTATCGGCAGTACGCGCGCGCCCGCATCGGCCGCGGCTCCCTCCATGAGGCGGAGCTCCCGTCCTGGCTGGCGCTCGCGCTTCCGGCGCTCTACTGGCTTTATCTTCCCCTTCGCAAGGCGAACGCTTTTGATTTCCATCCCGAGACGATGATGCTGCCGCTGTTCCTATGGGCTGCGGTCGGGCTCAACTCCGCGCGCGTGAGGGCTCGTTGGCTCGGCGCGCTGGCGTTCGCGCTGGCGATCCTCTGCAAGGAGTCGGCGGGGCCGGTGGCGGCGGGATTTGGTCTGGCCTGGTGGCTCGGAGCGGGGCCTGCCGCGTCGCAGGCGGATCGCGAGCGAATGCGCCGCATCGGCGGGATCGCACTTTTGGCAGGCGTGGCCGCGTTTTTCGTGTGCCTCAAGGTCCCGGGCTGGATGGGGCAGCGCTACGCCTACGCCTCAGCCTACGCGCACTATGGCGTTCCGCTTTCGGAGCTCCCTGGAGTCCTGCTGCGGCAGTTTCTCGGGCCTGCACGACTCAAATTCCTGGTGGCCACTTTGGGGCCGCTCGCGTTCCTGCCGCTTTTTGCCCCGCGTGCGATGGTTGCGGCGATTCCCGGCTACCTGATGATGTTCCTAACCTCCGGTGATCAGCGGCTCAATCTCAGCTTTCACTATGCGATCGAGCCCGCGGCCGGTCTTTTTTTCGCGCTGGCTCCGGGCGCGATCCATGCCTTTGAATGTCTCCGGAGCCGTCGGCTCGACTTCGCCTCCCGGTGGCTGGCTGCCGGGCTCACTCTATTTGTCATAATGACCGTCCAACGAAGCGAACTTTACCGCGCCTGGATCGTTTACAGTCCTTCGCCGCATGCCCGGGCGCTTCAGGAGCGGGTTTTGCCGGCACGGGACCCTTCGCTACCGATGGCGGCAAGTGAAGCGTTGGTCCCGCACCTCGCCACTCGCCGTTGGATCGAGCCTCTGGACGCGCGATGGGAAGGCCGGGTAGAGTGCGTGGTCTTGGATCGCGAAGTCGGCAATTGGCCGCTGGGCGTTCAAGGGCTCGAAGACCTGCCTCGGCGCGCTCTGGCTGCAGGAATGCGTCTGCTCGCCGTCCGAGATGGAGTGATGATTTTCGGTAAAACGCCCGCCTGTTTGGTCATTTGATGCGGCGGGCATCAAAAAGAGGTCGGACCCTTTCTTATGAAGTTACTCAGTTGGAATGTGAATGGCATCCGAGCGGCCCATAAAGCAGGCTTCCTCAGCTGGTTCGAGGCACAGGGCGCTGATGTGATCGCTCTGCAGGAGATCAAGGCGACTCCTGATGTGCTCGACCAGAGCCTGCATCATCCGGGCGGTTATCATTCGTTCTGGAATCCGGCAGAAAAGCCCGGATACAGTGGCACTGCGGTCTATTCTCGGCACGAGCCCTTGGCGGTTCGAAATGGCCTCGGGATCCCTGAGTTTGACCGCGAGGGCCGCGTGCTCGAGGTGGAGTTCAAAGATCTCGTCTTGCTGAATTGCTATTTCCCGAACAGCCAGCGCGACCACGCGCGCCTGCCTTATAAGCTCGCCTTCTGCGACGCGATGCTCAAACACTGCGATGCGATCCGAGCGCGCGGCAAGCACGTGATTGTCTGCGGCGATTACAACATCGCTCATCAGGAAATCGACCTGAAGAATCCCAAAACCAACATGGACAACGCCGGCTTTCTTCCGGAGGAGCGGGCGTGGATGACGAAGTTCCTTGCCTCCGGCTATTCAGACGTGTTCCGCGAACGCGAACCCGGCGCCGGTCACTACACGTGGTGGAGCTACCGTCCCGGCATCCGGGATCGAAACATCGGGTGGCGTCTGGATTACCACTGCGTGAACTCTGAATTGCGTGACCGGGTCGCGGGCGCCGCGCATCAGCCTCACATCAAAGGATCGGATCACTGTCCGGTCGAGCTAGTGCTCAGGGCCTAGGCGCCCGACGCGGAGGCCAGCGCGCGCGCTCGGATACAGCGTTCCTCCAGCTGGCGGCCGATCTTGAGTGACTTGATCACCGAAGGCGGTAGGTTGGATCCACGGTCCAGCGCGGCGGTTGCGTGTTTGACAACTTCCGGATCGCACAGATACGGAAACAAGCCGCGCGCGAAGCTTCCGGCGTATTCGGCGAGCGCCGGATCAGCCAGGCGGGGAATCGTTTCGAAATACGTGCTCATCATCTGACGGGTCAGCGGCTCCTGGCCCACGATATTGAGGCGCCACATCGCCGAGCGGAGTTTGGCCCAGCTGTACTTGATTTCCGGTCCGGCAGAAGTCGTGGTCGCTGTCGTCGCCGGCATCTGCGGAGCACTCACGGAAGCGAGGATCCGGTTGATCCAGATTCTCTTGGCTTCGGCGTCAGGCAGCGAGGCGCTCGCGCTGATCGCGGCCATGCGCCCGGATTCAGTCGGATCCGCCTTGAGCTCTTCGTCGATGCGGTCCTGACCGATCGCGCCTGCGCGGGCCAGCTCGATGAGAATCTCCCAACGGCGCTGGTTATCGAGCCGGAAACCCGCCAGTGCCGCGCTGAATCCCGCCTTGCGCGAAGGTTTCAGCAGTTTCATGAGGAATTCGACGGAGTCCGACCCAGTCGCCGCGGAAACGAAGTGCGAATACCAGGTGAGTTGTAGGTCCGAGCCCGCTGGAGCCGCCAGGAGGTTTTTGAGTAGGAACTTTTCCAGTCGCGAAAGGTATTCGGAGCGCGCTTCGGGGGGGAGGTAGAGAAGCACCGAGGGGTAGCCAGGCAAGCGCTTGCCCAGTAAGCCGAGGAGGCGACCGAGTTGCTCCGGCTCGCGCTCCTTCGGCGCGAAGCGGAACACCAGTTCCGCGAACTGGGGCGCGGGCAGCTTGCCTTCGATCATCATGTTCGCGAGCGTGCTCCAAACCAGAGTGCGCGCAAAGGGATCTGCGAGCGAGGAGAGGCCCTGCTGCGCAGTTTTCAGGCTCTGGGCGTCGAGTTCGACCTTTACGTAGTCGAGATCGCGATGGTTCGGGTACACGAAGTCCGGGCACTTCTTCCCGAGCAGTTCCTTGACCTCGGTTTCCTTTCCCGAATAGGTCACAGCCGCAGTGTCAGTCACGGCGAGGCCGCCCTTGCCGGCGGAGCGGTAGAGCGCGACCTCGGCGCGATGCGTGCGAAGCTCCTGGCTTGTCTCGGAGTTGCCCTGAAGCAGGACAAAGCTGCTGATCTTGCCGTCCTCGCAGGCCCATTCGGCGCGTACGGTGTTGAGACCGGATGTCTGAAGCCACGACTTTTGCCAGGCCGCGAGATTCTTGCCCGAGGCCTCCGAGAGCGCCGCCGTGAAGTCGGTCAGCGTGGCGTTGCGGAGCGCGTGCTTCTGGAAGTAGCGCTGCAGGCCTTCGCGGAAATCGTCCTCACCGACGTAAGCGGCGAGCTGCTTGATGACCGAGGCGCCCTTGCCATAGGAGATGCCGTCGAAAACGGTGTCGGCTGTGGCCGTATCAGGAACGGCGCTCTCGATCGGATGCGTGGTGACGAGCTGGTCCTCCCAGAACGCGTGTTGCTTGGCGCTTGCGAAGAATTCCTGCCACGCGGCCTTGTCTCCCATCGCCTCGGAAAGCGCGAGGGAGGAGGCATAGGTGGCAAAGCTTTCGTTGAGCCAGAGACTGTTCCACCAGCGCATGGTCACCAGATCGCCGAACCACATGTGCGCGATCTCGTGCAGGATCATGGAGCGAAGCCCGCGTCGCATCTGCGCGGTGACTTGCCCGCGATAGGCGAGGTTTTCCGTGTAGGTGATCGCGCCGACGTTCTCCATGCCTCCCCCGAATTCGGGAAGCAGGACCTGGTCGAGCTTGGGGTAGGGAAATGGATAGCCGAACTGCACGCCGAAGAAGTCGATGCCCTTCTTGGTGGTCTCGAACCAGTCCTTCGTCCATTCCTTGCCCGGAAGCTTGGCTGCGAGGGACTCGCGCACGAAGAGCCGGAGGGGGATGCCTTCGGCCGAATCCTTGAACTCTTGGAATGGGCCCGCGTTTAGGCCGAAAACGTAAGTCGAGATCAAGGGCGAAGGCGGAAACGCCCAGCTTCGGCGGCCATCCACTTTGGAAATGGTGCGCTCGGGCATGTTGGCGATAACCTGCCAGTCCTCGGGCGCTTCGACCGTCACTTCGTAAGAGCCCTTGAGATCCGGCTGGTCGAAGCACGGGAATACCCGGTTCGCGGCGAAGGGCTCGAGCTGAGTGTGGAGATAAACCTGGTTGTCCTCGGGGTCCTTGAAACGGTTAAAGCCCTGGCCGTCCTTGCTGAACGCATGGGTGTAGGCGATTTCCACGCGATTGGAGCCCGGAAGCAGTTCCGCCAACCGGAATGTGATTCTCCCGCCGTCGTAGAAGCGGGCGATGTCCTCGGCGGGAACCATCGTGCCGTTGATCTTGAGCGAACGGATTTGACCGTCCGCGAAGTCGATGAAGAGCTGCTTGCCGTAGTCGCGCGCCTTCTGGCGCAGGTCAAATGAGATGACCGTTCGGCCTTCGAACTCGTCCCCGTGGGCGCTGAGCCCGAACCAAAGATTATAGGTGGGGCGGCTAACCATCCGGTGGCGGATGATCGCCTCTTCGTGGGTGAGGGAGCGGTGGGCCGGAGCCGTGGCGGAAGCCTTCACGGTCGCGGTTTCGGTTTTGACGCCCTTGCCGGCGCAGCCGGTGCCCACGGCTAAGATGGAGGCCAAGGTCGGGAGGATCAGGAGGACGGAAAGTGCGGGCTTCATTTCGCGTGCGCCCCGGCCGCTTCCGCGAAGCTGAGGGCCTGCCGGACCCCGTCCGGAAGGCGGGTGACTTCGATTCCCACCGATTCGAGGAGTTTTACCGAGTCCTTGAGCCGGTAGTCCTCGCCGTAGACGACTTTCTTGACGTTACCGAGATTGATCAGGCGCTTGGCGCACGCCACGCAGGGCAGATGGGTGACGAACACCACCTTTTCAACCTGCCGGGGCGAGTCGCAGTTGATGACCGCGTTTTCCTCCGAGTGCAGGCAGCCGCAGTTGCCCGGTTCATCCCGGTCGCAGCCGTTGTGCAGGCCCGTGGCATTGCCGTTATAGCCCACGGCCAGGACCTTGCGATAATCGGTGGAGGTGATGACCGTGCCTACCTGCAGGCGTTTGCAGGTCGATCGACGCGCGAGGGTGCGCGCCAGGTCCAGGTAGATCCGCTCGAAGCTGGGTCTTTCCGAATTGCTCATGCCTGTCCCACCGCCGTCGGATGGACGAAACTGAGGTAGTAGCCGAGTTCCGCGATCGATTCATGGATATCGTCTACCGCCCGATGGGTGTTCTTTTTCTCGAACTTGAGGCCGTACTTGTCTCGGAAGATCTCTTTAAACGAGCTCACATCAATCAGGCGATAGTGAAGGCGTTTGGAGACTTCCGGCATGTACCGGTCGATGAATCTCTTGTCGTTACCGACGGAATTCCCGACGATCACCACCCGCTCGTTGGTAGGGTAATGGCGATTGATCAGCTCGAGGACTTCTTTTTCCACCTGGGCCAAGGGGGTTCCGTTCGGAATCGCTGCGGTCAGGCCGCTGTCGCCGTGAGTCTTTTTGCACCAGTCGTTCATGTTGTCGATGACGTCTTGGGGCTGGTAGACCACTCGGTGGAAGGTCTCCAGGGTCGTGAGGTCCGTGTCGGTGATGACGATGGCCACCTCCAGGATGGAATCCTTCAGATCATCGAGGCCCGTCATTTCAAGGTCGACCCAGAACAGCGCTTTTTTGGACATGATGGAAGAAAATAGTGGATCAGGGCCGGGGGGGCAATGGATATCCCACCGACCGGCCATTCAGAATGCCTGGTGGCGTCAAAGCTAACGCAATTGGTCAATTCGAAATAGTACTTGATGATACGGGTCATTTTTGGTTAGAAAGCCAGGTCCAAAATTTTTAATCGCTCAGGAGAGACGGCTCAATGGCTCAACGCGTTTCAATGGATAAGATTCGTAACATCGGTATTTCTGCCCACATCGACTCGGGCAAGACCACGCTCTCTGAGCGCATTCTCTTCTACACGAAGAAGATTCACGCCATTCACGAAGTGAAGGGCAAGGACCAGGTCGGCGCGACCATGGACTTCATGGATCTCGAGCGTGAAAAGGGCATCACGATTCAGTCCGCCGCCACCTACTGTATGTGGAAGGACTACAACGTCAACCTCATCGATACTCCCGGCCACGTCGACTTCACCATCGAAGTCGAGCGCTCGCTCCGCGTCCTCGACGGCGCCGTCGCCGTCTTCGACGGCAAGGAAGGCGTCGAGGCTCAGTCCGAGACGGTGTGGCGTCAGGCCGACCGTTATCGCGTGCCCCGCCTCTGCTTTGTCAACAAGATGGACAAGCTCGGCGGCGACTTCGACTTCTCGTTCAAGACGATCGGGACGCGTC
>CAYXVB010000117.1:0-11450 GCA_964467785.1 uncultured Bacteriovoracaceae bacterium | reverse complement strand
CGCGGTATCGGCGATCTTGCCCGCGATTGAGGCATCGCGAAGAAAATGCTGGCCTAAAGCTCTGCGGTAACCGGTGGCGGGCATGTCAGAACTCCGGGTTGGCGATCGCGTTCAGAGTCAACATCTCGGGCATGCGCAGGTATTGGCCTTGGCGGAAGCGGTAAACGCCGGCGGCCGCGATCATGGCCGCGTTGTCCGTGCAGTAAGCCATCTTGGGAAAGATCGGAGCGCATGCGAGACCGGCGCCTCTCCACTCGGCGTCGAGGCGGGCGCGCAGGCGGGAGTTGGCCGCGACGCCGCCGACGATGGCGAGCGCCCGGCAGCGGTGTTCGCGCGCGGCAAGGAACATCTTGCTGAGAAGCGCGTCGACGATCGCCTCCTGGAGCGAGGCGCAGACGTCGGGCATGCGGGCGTCAAGCTGGCCTTCCTTGCGGAGCTTGTCGGCCAGCAGTGCGACAGCGGTTTTTAGGCCACTGAACGAAAAATCAAGCGTCGCCTTCTGCGGCAGTGCGCGCGGCAGGTCAAAGGCGCGCGGATTTCCGCCTTTTTGCGCCTCGCGGTCGATCCAGACTCCGCCCGGATAGGGAAAACCCAAGAGCTTGGCGGTCTTGTCGAAGGCCTCGCCTGCCGCGTCGTCGCGGGAGCGTCCGACGAGCGAGCGCGCGAGAAAGTCCGGTGTCCAGAGCTCGGGGGACTGCTTCACGACGTAAAGATTGGTGTGTCCGCCCGAAACCACCGCGAGTAGCAGGGGAAGCGGCAGCTCCGCCGCCTCGGTCTGGTCGAGGAAAATGCTCGCCGCATGACCTTCGAGATGGTGGACGGGAACCAGCGGTTTGCCCAAAGCATAGGCCATTGCCTTAGCGGCGGAAACTCCGACCAAAAGCGCGCCCACGAGACCCGGCCGGTTAGTCACTGCGATTGCGCTCAATTCGCGCGCGGGATAAAGACCCAGACCCGATTCGCGGAGCGCTTGGTCGATCATCTGATTGACCGTCTCGAGATGGTTGCGCGAGGCGATCTCGGGCACGACGCCGCCGTAAGGCTGGTGGATCTTGATCTGGGAGAAGGTCGCCACGCTTCTGACCTTGACGCCGGTCGAGGGCGTGTATTCAACGACCGCGGCGCTGCACTCGTCGCAGGAGCTTTCGATCCCGAGCAGGATCGTGGGTTTAGATTCGGGCGATGGGTGGCGGGCCGACATTGCACTCAAAATTCAATCCTCGGGCGGAAGCTCGCCTGCCGGGCAGGTGATCTTCGCGCGTTTTTCCTCGATTTTCTTCCAATCGGGTTGACCCGAGGCTTCATACCATTCCGGCGCCCGTTGAACAGTATGACATTTGAGGCAACTCTCTTTGGGCACGGCCTTGGTGTAGTTGGCCGAGAACGGGTGGTCGCGACCCGGCTGGTGGCAGTTTTCGCATTGGACCGGAGTGTAGGCACGACTCAAGCCGGCCACCGCCTGCGAGAGGGGACGAAGCTCCAGCTCGCCGGATCGCGCCGTGGTGGCCACGCGGGTTTTGACCTCGGATTTAAGATCTTTGGCTTCGTGCATGGACTTAATGAAGCTGTCGAGTTCGCCTTCAGGGAGGGCCACTTCGTCGCCTTCCTGGGTGGAGACCCGCACGAGTCGGCTGACGTCGTTCGCGCCCTCGGGGTCGCCCAGTCCGACGGTATGGCAGGAGAGACATTCCTTGTTCTTGGACTGGCTTTGCTTGACGAGCGAGTGGAACGCAAGCGCGTGCGGTGTCTTGCGCCAGAAGTCGAACTGCGGCAGGTGACAGCTCGCGCAGCGCGGAAACGTCTGGTATTTGGCTACTTGGGGGTTGCCGCCACTGGGAGCGTGGCCGCCTGACATCCCGAGCGCGTTTTCGCGGCGGGTATTGACCTCGGCTACCTTTTTCTTGAATTCGCGAACGAGCTCATCGGAGCGGCCGGGGGCTTCGGCCGGCGAGTCGTAAGCGCCGTCGAGGGCGGTGAGCTGGTATTTTTTCGCGGTTTCAGCGGGATCTCCATCCCGCATCGAGCGTTGGAGCGGCAGGACGCCGATGTACTGGTTGAGGAACGAGGATTGGACGATCCACGCGCCGTTGGTGCGCGTGGGCTCTTGGATGAAACTTTGGGTGTGTCCACCGGCGATCACGTCGATCCCTGGCACGGCGGCCGCGAGCTTGCGGTCCGCTTCCAGTCCTTGATGAGTGAGCGCGATGACAAAGTCGGCTTCCTTGCGGAGCCGCGGGACGAGCGCCCGCGCCGCGGCGATCGGATCATCGACCTTAAGCTCCTTGGGCCACGCGATGTCCTTGCCGGAGAGCCCGAAAACCGCCACCCGCACGGGTTTACCGGAAGCGTCCTTGCGAGTGAACACGCGATGGCTCTCAAACAGGGATTTGCCGTTTCTGCGCTTGAGGTTCGCGGAAACGAAAGAGATGCCCGAGTCCTTGGCGAGTTTTTCGAATTTCTTCAGGCCCAGGGCAAAGTCTTTTTCGCCAGGGGTGATGGCGTCGTGCTTGAGCTCGCGCATCGACTTGAGCAGGTAGGTGGCTTGCACCTCGCTCTGCTCGGCCAAAAGCTCGGGTACGGTGTTCGTGGCGAAGAGCAGGTCGCCCGCATCCACCTGGATGAGCTCCCGGTCGTCAAGGCGCTTGAGCAAGTTGGCCTTGCGGGCAAAGCCGCCAAGCGGATTGTTGCGGCAGCCGCAGGGCTCGATCTCGCCCAGGACATCGTTGGTATGGATCAGGCTCACCGCCCGCGCGGCCGGGGCATGCACGAAGAGGGCCGCTGTCGTCGAGATCAGGCAGAGGGATTTTTTCAGTGTCATAGTCAGCGCGTTTTGCTGCGAACTTTCTTCGCCTCAGGCGATTTCGGGAATTTGTCGGTCAGCTCCTGGTAAAAACCTTTGGCGTCTTCTTTCATGCCCATGGCCTCGAAGGAGCGGCCGATCTGCAGGAGCGCGTGGGGCATGCGCTTGGACTTAGTGAACTTTTCGGGGAAGCGCGAGTAATCGACGATGGCCTTTTTGTACTGCTTGGTCGCAAAGTAAGCTTCGGCGCGATAAAAGGTCGCTTCTTCGGCCCGCTTGGCTTTCGGGTTCTTGAGATAGGCCGAAAGCCCATCGATCGCCGTGTCGAATTCACCCTCGTTGAAGTGGTTGATCGCCTTGTCGAGAGTCTCGGGCGCCGCTGCTTCATGCTCGGCCGCCGCTGCCGCGGCTTTGGCTGACTGCATCTGGGTGAGCACCTCGAGCATTTTTGCTTGAGCCTGTTCGAGCTCGACGATGCGAGTTTCGAGCTTCTTGACGTCGTCCTTTTTGGCGAGACCGGGCCCCGCCTCGTTGCGCGAGCGCTCGAGATCCTCGACACGGCCGGTGAGCCGGGTCATTTCGCTTTTGAGCTCCTCAATCGCGTTGCTGGTGTTGAGCTTGACGTCCTGCACTTGGGTGGGAACAGGCTTGCCCGGATCATCTATCTCATTGTCACCACGAACTTGAAGGCGGCTTTTGAGACAGCCCGATAGCAAGAAGAGTTGCGAAGCCAGCGCAAGCGCCATCCATGAACGATTCTTGATGAGGATCATAGCCTTACTATCGCATCCGATAGGAGCGAGGGCAAGCTATGGAGATCCAAGGCTGACGATCGGCCTACTTTCCGAAGGGTGGCTGGGCATTGGGCGCAGGGACGGGAACGGGGGGTGTCGAACCTGTAGCGCCGGGAGCGGTCCTGGCGGCGTCTTCCTGCTTTCTGCGCTGATCGTAATCGTCAGCGGGCGTGCTGGTCGGGCTTGCGTACTCATCGGGCGAATGGACTGGGTCGGGAGTGAAGGTTCCCGCCGCTTCAGTGCCGGCAACGGAAGGCGCGGCGTTGTGGATGTCGGGATTGCGCTCGGCTCCGCCGTTGATGGCCTGGAATTCTGCCTCCTCGGCCATGCGCCGGGCCTTGATCGTAAAGTCTCTGGCCAGCGCGAAGTTTTTGTAACGATACTCCGCTTTGGCGCGGGCAAAATTTTCGATCGCCTGTCGATAGAGCTCAGGAACCCGGTCCTGCGCCCCGACCTCGCGGGCGGCTTTGATGGCGGCGGATGCGTCGGCCATTTCTTGCACCGGGCGGGTCGCCATCAGCGAGCAGCCGGACAAAAACGCGAGGGCAAACCCCATCGGAAAAATCAGTGCCGTGACCAGACAGAAAACCCGATTCCGCCTCATCGCTTCAGTATAGTCACAGCGAGTCGACCACACAAAGCAAAACGGCCTCCCGGGCCGCGTTATCCGCGCACAGGAGGCCGTAGTCGAATCGAATGGATGTTGTTGGCGATTTCCGTCTTACTTGGAGACGATGACGAAGTTGGCCCGGCGATTCTTGGCGTAGGCTTCTTCGGTCTCGGCGTTGTCTAGGAGATGTTCCTTGCCGAAACTGATCGTCGAGATGCGATCCGCCTTCACGCCTTGATCGACTAGAAAGTTCTTGGCGGCATTGGCGCGCTTTTCGCCAAGGGCGATATTGTACTGGATGCCGCCGCGCTGATCGCAGTGTCCTTCAATCTGGATTTTGACGGTAGCGTTCGCGTTCATGATATCGGCATTGGCCTTGAGCGTCGCCTTGCCGGCTTCGTCGAGGGTGAACGAATCATAAGGGAAGTGCACGGTCTGCATGCCCATCGCCTTGCCCTGGTCCGAGTTGCCGAGGGCGTCTTCCGTCACGGAAGGGGCGCCGGTCGGGATGTCCGTGTCAGGTTTGGGCTGAGAGCTGCTGCAGCCGACTGCAAAAACAACCGCTGCTAGGATCGACACCGGAATGAGACGCAGAAACAGTTTCTTCATGGTCATGGCCCCACAATTTATTCGAATCATCTGAAAAAGCAATGCCTTTAGGTCCGGGCTATTCCATCAAATTCAGTGCCCAGATCACGGCGAGGAGATCGGGGGACGCGCCTCCCGAAATCATTTTGTCCTTGGCTGCGCGAGTGGACGGAGCGCGGGAGCCAGCCATGGAGCGCCACATCCGCGCGAAGTTTTCGGTCTGGCTTTCGCCGTCGTCATGGCTGTCGACGAAGTCCCAGAAAAATCCACTCACTCGCCACTCGTTTTTTTGGCCCTTGCAGACATCCGCCGGGATGTTTTCGATTCGGATCGGTGCGCGGCGCGGCACGAGGTATTCAAAGCGGGCGTCCGAGTCATCGAGCTTGAGATTGACCCAGGCGGAGAAGAATGAAGCCCATCCTTCCGACAGTGCGAGTGACTCGGTATAGCACTCATCGATTTTATGTTGGCCCCCGCCGATGGCCCCGATAGCTCCAAGGTCATAGATCGCGTGGCCCATTTCATGTCCGACGACATCCCAGTAATCGCCCCGGGTCAGATGGACGGTGCCCCAGCTGTAGTAATCTCCATCGTCCGGCCAGGAAAACTCGATTCTGCGATTCCAAAAGCTCAGTCCGACTGCACCTTCGAGCTTGCGGCGCGCCCGTTCGGCGACTTGCCAGATGCCAACCGCTTGTCCTGAGTGGGTATCTTGGTGGTAGATCAGCGCATGGGTTCCCTGACAGGGGAGATCGGCGATCAGACTATAAGTTTCGTTGCTGCTCTGCGTGATCGAGATCCAGCGATTATTCAAAGGAAGATTGAGCTCGAAGCGGCTCGCGCCCGCAGCGCAACCGATCTGGATTTGCTCGATCAAGCCTTCGACCGGGGTTTCAATCCCATGGTCCACACGGAGCAGTCGGATCGTGAGAGGCCCATTCGGAGTGATTTCACGAATCGAATCGGGCGTGAGTCGGAGCGCTGGCGTTTGGATCGCATCCCGACGAAATCCAGCTAAATCACTGTCGTCATTCGAAGACATGGGGCTAATTTCGGGTGAGGCCCATGCCGCCGAGAGTGGCAACGTCACAATTCCTATTAGAATACCAGTCCATGTCCGATTCTGCATACGTGGGCGTAGGTTAACCGATTTGCTCCAAATTGCACCTTTTCTTGAATGATTCTTTGAATGCAATGCATCGTGGGGGAGCGGATTCTTTAGTCCGGAGTTGAGACTCTAGTGCCGCCTTTCGGTCAGAGGCAGGCCGAGACTGGGCCAAATCACGGCATAAGGTTGGCACAGGCTGTCAGCGCGTGGCGCCATTGCGGTGCCGCGCGTTGCACACAGTCCATTAAGTAAGGAGTAAATACGAATGAAGGACATCAATAAAGTGATTCTCGTAGGCAGGCTCGGTGCGGATCCCGTTCGTCGCGAGACGAAGAATGGGAATCCTGTGGTCTCGTTCTCGCTGGCCACCTCACGCCGATTGAATGCGGAGGGGGCGCAAGCGGGTGAGGACGGCTTGGCTCGCCCTCTAGAAATCACTCAATGGCATCGGATCGTAGCCTGGGGAAAACAGGGTGAGACCTGCTCGCGTTTTCTCCACAAGGGGGATTCGGTCTACATCGAAGGTTCGCTGCGCAGCCACAAATACGAAGGCAAGGAAGGGATCACCCGCCTTGCCTTTGAGGTCGTTGCTGAGGAAGTGAGCTTCTTAGGCAGCCCGCGCCGTCGGATGGAAAGTGACGAGAACCCGACCGAAGAGGCGGCAGCGACGGGTTGATTCCGGCAGGAGGATGGCATTGAGGGAGTCCCGAAGCGACGCTGGCGCGCTCGAGAGCGCGAATCGAGGTTCGACGCTCTGGTTTCGTTTCGGGAAGCCCTTAAAAACCCACAACGTTCATGGGGTGCGACAGCGATACGGCAGTTAGCGCCGGTGCTTCGAGGGGCAGCGTCAAAAGCGTGACGTTAGCGCCCGGCGGGGCGGACGAAGTCGCCGATCATGATTCCGCGATTGGACGCGATGGGCGAGCCTGGGGTCTTTTCCGCGGGATTGATCTTGTCCATCCGGGCGACGGCCACGCCGTTTTCGACGTGGATCACCTTGACCTTGGCGAACGGGAACAGGATATCCGCGTAGAGTTTCTCGGTTTGCAGATCATAGGTCGACACGCGACGAAGGACTTCGAGCGTATCTCCGACATGCACGCCGTGACGGGAGCCCATGTTGATGTAGTAGTCCTTTTGAGGTGCTTCGCCGGGATTGCCGAGGTCGAGCGGCCTGTACATCCCATAGACGACGAAGTCCGCGGCCTGAGCCTCCGGCTCGCAGTGAAGCAGGGCGCCCAGACTGAGAGCCAGGGCCGCGCAGCCTGCGGCGCACTTCCGCAAGGCATTGGCCAATCCTTCGTGCTTTGATGCGGTTTTAGGGCTGGAAGCCTGATTCTTCATACGCCTCTCTCAGACTCTTATCGGCGGGCGTCCGGAAAACTGAAGCCTGTTCGAAAACACTAGGAGCTCGAATTTCCTCAAGCATCGCCCATTCAAAGTCGAAAAGGGGAGAAGGAGGCCGGGCCCGGTGGAAGCCAATCCGCAAGATCACGAACTTATCGCAGTGCCGATCGACAGCTTTCGCGGCGCCGCCCGCGAAATACATTTCGACATCTTCTTGAGGCTGTCGGAAAACAATTTTGCGCACGTCTTTTCACGCCAATCCGGCCTCGATTACAAGCGGCTGGCCGGCTATTTCCAAAAGGGCGTCCAGTCACTTTATATCCGAGGGGGGGATGAGCCTCTTTACCGGGAATTCATTTCGAGGTCGGCACGCACGATCTTCGAGGATCCCGCGTCTTCACCCGAAAAGAAAACGGCGATGCTCCTCAATATGACGGAGCAGAACCTGGCCGAAATTTTCTCGCAACATGTGTTGAGTGACGACACGGCCAAGCGGACCCAGCAACTCATCCGCAGCTACGTCGACGTGATGACGAGTAGTCCGCATACGCTGACGCTGCTGGTTAAGCTCGTCTCACATGGCGAGTACCTTTATTTTCATTCCATCGCCGTGGCGATTTTCAGCATGTTGCTTGCCAAGGCAACCGGGCAGTTTAACCAATCCTTGCTGGAGATCGTCGGCATGGGAGGGTTTCTCCATGATATCGGATGCACTCAGATCCGCCGAGAGATCCTGGACAGTCCCCACGAGCTGAGCGATGCGGAATGGGGCGAGATGAAAACCCACCCCAAGCTCGGCCTGAACATGTTGGCCAACTGCTCGAGCATTCCCGACGAGGTTCGCTATATTGTGTATCAGCACCATGAGGAACCCGGTGGAGCGGGTTACCCAAACAGCCTCTCCGGAAACGCGATCTATTATCCCGCCAGGGTGGTGGCAGTCGCCGATGCTTTCAGCGCACTGATTAGTCGCCGTCCTTTTCGTCACGCGTACACGGTGGAGCAGGCTTTTCAGATCATGAACGATGACGCCGAGCGCGGCAAATACGACCGCGACCTACTCAAAGTCATGTTCTCCGTCTTTGGGCGGCAGGGCAGCAACGGAAAAAAGGCGGCTTGATTCCGCTTCCGGGCGGAGCTGCCCCGTGAGCCGTTCGCGAGCGATTGGGCTAAAGGGACTTTTGGGACTTTTGAAAAGTCCCATTAGCCCAATAGCCCCGGGCAAGAAGTCCCGGCGAGAGCCTTGCGCCCCCGCCAGGATTTCTGTCACGAAGCTTGCCTTCCCTACCCAAACCTGTGGCTCGGATCAGTTCACTTCTTTTCCAGGTAGCGAGCCTTCGTCGCTTTATCGATCCGGTAGTCTTTGTACCGGTTTTGGATGAGATCGCTTGAACGGTAGTTCGCGAGCCAGGGTTGGGAGAGTTCGTATGAGGCCACATAGTAGCCAAGCGCCCAGGGACTATCTTCCTGCAGTAATTCGTCCATTTTTTGGATCAAGGCTGCGCGCTTGGGGCCGGACTCCAGGACGGCCATCTGCTTGTAGAGCTTGTTCATCTCGGGGCTGTCGTAGTTCGTCTCGTTCGGGCCCGGGGACTGATTCGGACCGTAGAGGAGTTGATACACGTTTTCCGCATCCGGATAATCCATCTGCCAGCCGCCGAGCGCGATCTGGAGATTGCCCTTCTTCGCTTTCTCCAGATAGGCGGGAAAAGTGTTGGGGATCACGTTGAGTTTGACGCCGATCGCGGCGAACTGGGCCGTGAAAAGTTCGCCCATTTGGCGCGATACGGAGTCCGAGCCGCGGAGATCGAAGTTGAGCGCCGGCAGACCTTGACCGTTCGGGAAACCGGCCTTGGCCAAAAGCTCCTTGGCGCGCTCGGGGTTGAAGTCGTATTTGAGCTTCGCGGAGGCCGGGCGGTCCGGGATGCCCGGAGGAAGCGCGGTCGAGGCTTTCTTGCCGCGGTTGTTGGTGAACACCTCGATCCACTTGTCGCGATCGATCGCCGAAGAGAGCGCCTGGCGCAGGAATTTGTTCTGACCAAGGAGCTTGTCCTTCATGTTGAAGGAAATGTAGTAGAACGTCGCGCCCGTTTCGATCGAGAGACGGATTCCGCGAGCGGCGAGTTCGGGCGAGAGGTTAACTTGGTTTGTGATCGCCGAGTTGAAGTTGTCCTTGGGGATCCCCATGAGGTCCAGCTCGCTCTTCATGAAGCTGAGCCAGCGGGGCTGGTTTTCCTTGATGACTCGGATCGAGATCCGGTCGAGGAAGGGAAGTTGCTTGCCGATTTCTCCGGCCATGCCCTGCTGACGGTAGGTCTGGGCCATTTCGGTCGGGAAGAACTCCGTGTGGTAATCGGGGTTGCGGTCGAGGACGAAGCGGCGGTCCCGCTCCCACTTGGAGAGAATGAACGGGCCGGTGCCAACCGGATGCTCGGTGAGGTTGCCTTTTTCGTCGCCGTAGGCCTCGACCGCCTCGCGTGCGACGGGTGCGGTGAAACTCATCGAGAGGATGTAGAGCAGCTGCGGATAAGGCTGCATGAGCTTGATTTGGAGAGTTTGAGAATCGAGCGCCTGGATCCCCGCGATTTTGTCGCCGAAGGACTTGGCGGCCTCCTCCTTGCTCTTGGCCGCGGTCATCTTGTCGTGGAACGCGTTGATGCCCGCGATTTTGCCGTCGAAAATCCACCAGCCCTGGGATTCGATTCGGGGGTCCGCAAGACGTTTCCATGCATAGACAAAGTCCTCCGCGGTGAGCTCGCGCCCTTTGCCCTGGGTGGACTTGAACGCGGCGTCGTTCTGGAACTTGATGCCCTTACGGATGGGGATGGTGACGGTCAACCGGTCGGCCGAGTACTTGGGCATGTCCGCCGCGAGTAGCGGCACGACTTTATAGGTGTCGGCGAGGTAGGCGTACTGATAGAGCGTTTCGTAGATCTGCGGGACGATCTCCAGGCTGACTGAGTCGTATGCGTTGGCGGGATCCAGCGTCTTGGCGTCGTCGCCCAGGGATCCATGGAAGATGGCGAGTTTGGGATCTTCTTCCGATTTGGTGCAGCTCGAAAAGGAAATCGCCGCGATCAAACAACCACTGATGCCCAGCCACATGCCCATCCGCGCGCGCATGCGCGCGGGCAGACCCCTCCACAGGGAACTCTCTCTCATGTCACACCTCTCGGGGATGAATTCCCCAGGAACAGTTCGGATTCTCAGATCTTTTTTGATGCCACTTCGACACCATGCCGAAGCGCGTCCGGCAAAGTAGCAGCTTTTGTGCCGCCAGCCTGGGCCATGTCGGCCTTGCCGCCTCCGCGACCGTCGATGATCGGTGCGATCTCTTTGAGTACGTCCGCTGCCGACACGGTTTTGGGGGCCTTGGGGCCTACCGCGACCAAGAGCGAAACCTTACCGTTCTCAGCGTCGTTCATGCCCAGAATGATTACGGAATCCGGTTTTTTTTGCTTGAGCGTCTCGGCCATGTCACGGAGACGTTTGACGCCGGAAGCATCTATTTTAAGAGCCGCCGAAATAACCGTCGTGGACTTAATCTGAGTGGCCTTGGCGAGTAGTTCGTCGGCTTCACCGGCGGCCGCCTTGGCCTGGAGCTGCTCGATCTGCTTACGAAGTTCTTTCTCGGTCAGTGTCATTTTGTCCAGCTTGCCCGCGATCTCCGCGCTCGAGGAGGCGTTGAGCTTGTCGCGGACCATCTTCACTTCCTCGTCCTTCTGACGGAGGTAGTTGAAAGCGCCTTTGGACGTGTAAGCGATGATGCGGCGCACGCCAGCGGCGATGCCACTCTCGTTACCGATCTTGAAGAGGTGGATCTCATTCGCGTTGTCGACGTGGGTGCCGCCGCAGAGCTCGGTCGAGAAGTCGCCGACCTTCACCACGCGGACCGAATCACCGTACTTTTCGCCGAAAAAGGCGATCGCACCCGCGGCGATAGCTTCGTCCTTCTTCATTTCCTTTTTGGAGACCGGTTGTGCTGTCCAGACCTTCTCGTTGATCATGTCTTCGACATGCTGGAGCTCGGCGTCGGTCATGGGCTGGAAGTGTGAGAAGTCAAAGCGCAACAAGTCGGGCTGCACTAGAGAACCCGCCTGCTTGACATGGGTGCCGAGCACGGTGCGAAGCGCCCAATGGAGCAGATGCGTGGCCGTATGATTGCGGGCAGTCAGGGCGCGGATTTCTGCATCAGTCTCCTGG
>CAYXVB010000116.1:0-11601 GCA_964467785.1 uncultured Bacteriovoracaceae bacterium | reverse complement strand
CCGATGCCCTCGACCGATCCGAAGTCATCATCATTCGTGCTGGCTCCGTGTCGGCGATCTCGAGCTCGCCATTCAGGAGCGTGCAGACCTCCACCTCAAACTCGCTGAGAACGCCCCAGCCGAGCTTGAGCTTTCCCTCCTCGGCCACGTCCACCCGAATCGGGTGCTCACCGTGCTCGATGACGAACTGATCGATGTCGCCGAGGTAGATCGCTCGCAAGAGCAACCAATAGCTCAAGACCGACCTTGGAAGGTCCCGGTCACCGAAGCGGCCCTCAATTTCAAACAATCGCGAATGCGCTTCCGCGCGAATTTGGTCACGAATCATAGAACCTCCTCAAAAATACTCCTTCGCTGTGAGCCGCCCTGGTTCCGCAGCCTTGTCGGCCCTGAAGAGCGGCACCTCTGGCAAGCTGCCCGCTGTTCGAAAAATGCTACCGATCGACAGCAACAAAACACCGAACGCGTTCAAGCAGTGCCCCACTAAGAAAAGTTGTTCAGACCTAGCCAGTTCCGTAAACCTCCGTCCCATTTCGTCCTCCATGAAATCAGGTTTCGTACGTCCAAATACGAGCGACGACGGGGCGAAAACTCCTCCCATCGGACTTATACCGATTTCGGCAGACACATTTTTTTGAGCCTACAGAGAGTCGATTTTAAGGCTCTTACAGCAAGTCATGTAGGCCCTTACACCTGGGCCAACTCTATCTTTTTGTATTCGTTATTGTTTTTATGGATCTGCCGTTTGGTGGACAGGACACGCCGCATTCTATAAGAACCGAAGCCGTATTATGCACAGCAACGATCGCGAGACATCACTCCTTGGAAACTTCCCGGCACTTTTGGCGGAATGGAGAGAGCAATATTCCGTCTTCCGATCCGTGAAATTTCATGGTGATTCACCCGACGAAGACCACGAGTTTGAGGAGCTCAAAGATCCGCTCTCGGATGCGGTCGCATTGTACCTTCGCACAGCAAGGGTAGTCGCGCCATGGTTCAAACCGGCGTCGAGACTATCTCCAAAAGCCAGGACGTGGACGCAGCAACTCTCGCGTCGGCTATTTCTCAATTGCTTGTATTTCTCGGTAACGCAGGTAGCAGAGTCACGCTCCCGAGACAAAAAGGCTCATGAGCCAGATGAACAGTTCTTTCTTCGCGCATGGGGCGACCTCGCCACCGCAGTTGCCCAGGACAGTCATTGGAGCCATTTCTTCCCCTCGGATGCAGGCAACATCCCCGTCTTCGCAACACAGCTCGCAGATATTGCGTTCTCAGGCCCAGATCGCTTTTCGCGGCTATTTTCGGTCTTCAAAGCATGGACGGCCTTCGCCCTAGACCTTACCGAGGTCCCTTTCGATGAAGACCTCGAAATGGGCTATCCTCGGAACCTTTGGAGAGCCGACCTCAAGAAGATGCAAAAGCGCACCACCGCGGAATGGGCAGTCGGGCAGTTTGCGGAACTGAACAAGATGCGGATGAAAACTTACAAGCCTGACGACTTGCTCGCCGCGCTTTCACCGGTCCTTTTGTCAAAGTTCGTTAAAAGACTTTACTGGCCGTATTCAGGCCTCTTCAGGTCGCATCTCGAGCTCTGGCAAAATGCGCTCGCATCCCATTTGGAGACGCAGTTACCCAAACTGTCGGCTTGGAATAGCGGAGCCTATCTCCTGGAGCTCGATGCAAAAGGGAGGCGGCTCACCAACCTCCGCTCAAAGAAGTCTGTTTCACTTACCCAGACGGGAGTCGGCCTTCTCTTGGAGCTGAAAGAGAGCAAGCCCGTCAGCGTCTACGCGCTGTATGAAAGCGTTACCGGAACTCGGCCCGACCAAATCCATGTTTACTTCGGACGCGATCTAACCAAGCCACTTGAGCGTATTTCAGCCGAAAATTTGCTTAAAGTCCAAAGCCAAAAGAAAAACGCACCAGCCCTCTATACCCTGGATCCATCGGCTTTACTGCTGATCCGGGAGTAAGTACCGCGCACTCATTAGGTAAGCTCTCAACGATCTCATTCTCGTCTTTGCTGATCTCCACGACCCAAAGGAGGGCGGCAAATAATGACATACAGAGATGAATCGAAATGGATCCCAGTATCGGAACAATCCTCCTGCGCCTATTGTGGAAAGACTGACTGGTGCTCGGTCGCCGCGGATGGCGGAGCCGCAATCTGTCGGCGGACCAATACCGGAGTTGCCGAGACTCGCCAGGACAAATCCGGGCAGGACTACTTTCTCTACAGATTGAAGGCCCGCGACATTACGATGCAGCAGGCTCCCAAACGCCCGCTCTACTCATTGGGCGACGTCACCTTGCGGCACGGGGCCTATTCGGCGCTGCTCGACAATCTCGAGCTCAGTCCGGCCCATTATGAAAGCCTGCTCCGGCGCGGCCTCAGCGACGCGGACATCCATAAGAACGGCTACCGCACGCTTCCAAAAAACAACCGCGAAAAGATCGCCGCAAAGGCTCTCAAAGCAATCGGGCGAAATCTTCTTGGCGTCCCAGGCTTTCACGCGAAGAACAAAAGTGAGATCAGCATCGCGGGCCGCCCAGGTCTTCTCGTGCCCGTCAGGAATCAGACTGGTCAGATCGTCGCCATGAAAGTGCGCGCTGACACAGACGAGAAAGGTCGGCGCTACACTTATCTTTCATCGAAGTCTCATCAAGGCCCCGGTGCTCCGGCCTTAGTCCATTTCCCTCTTCATACTGGACCAGTCGATACGATCTTGATCACCGAAGGCGAATTGAAAGCGGACGTCACCACAGCCCTGTTCGGCCAGCTTTGCATCTCGATTCCGGGGGTCGGCACCTGGCGACAAGCGCTTCAGGCAATCGAATTTCTGAAGCCAAAACGCGTGATCATCTGCTTCGACATGGATCACACCACGAACTCCTATGTTGCACGGGCCCTCGGGCTTCTCAGCGCTCATTTGCTGAAGCAGCCTATGCAGGTCCAAATTGCTCTCTGGGATCCCAAGTTCAAAGGCATCGATGACGCGCTTGTAAATGCCGCCCCCATTCAATTCTTGGACGAGCCAGAATTGAAGGCACACGTGGACGGCATCGTGAAAAGGTTCGATCTCTTTCCGGTCGACTGGAGCAATCCCAGCCGGAGTCTCCCCGATGTAGTCCTGGAAGACTCGATCGAGGGAGAATCTGACGACTGCTGGCCCGACCCCCTGCCTCTCCCAGACCCGCTGACAAAAGCCCCGCGCCTTCCGATTGAGCTGATTCCGAATGGCTTCAGAGCTTGGCTTGCGGATGTCGCAGAACGGATGCAGGTCCCACCAGAGTACGTCGCTATTCCGATGACGGTGGCTGGATCTATCGCCATTGGACGTCAGGTCGCCATTCGTCCACGAAAGCTCGACAACTGGACCGTCTTCGTAAATCTCTGGGGAGTCCTGATCGGCCGCCCAAGTACTCTAAAAAGTCCGGCGCAAAACGAAGCCTTGAGGCCGCTCAAAACCATCGCGTCCGAGGCGCTCAAGGAATACAAAGATGGCCTCGCTGAATGGCGAGCGATTGAAACTGTTATTCTCGGCCAAAAGAAGGCTATCGAAGAGAAAATCAAAGAAATCGCGAAGAAGAACTCCGCTTCCGGAGAGATTCAAACTCTTCAGGAGCGGCTGATCGAACTGGAAGAGCGACTCGAACGCGAGCGCCCGAGGCCTCGCCGCTTTTATACCAGCGACGGCACCACTGAGAAGATCGGCGAGATTCTTCAGGATAACCCGAACGGACTTCTGATCGAGCGAGACGAGGTCTATGGCTTCCTTCGCAGCCTCGACAAGATTGGCCGCGAGGGTGATCGTGCCTTTTTCCTGACGAGTTGGAACGGCTACGGCTGCTACACCATTGACCGGGTCGGCCGTGGAACAGTGGTCATTCCAGCCGTTTGCCTTTCCGTTTTGGGCGGAATCCAGCCCGGCCGACTCGAAGAATACGTTCGCGAAGCGGTAGCCCAGGGCTCAGGAGACGACGGTCTCATGCAGCGCTTTCAGCTCATGGTTTGGCCTGAAATCTCCAAGGAATGGACCAACGTCGACCGTCTTCCTGATGAGGAAGCTCGCGCTCGCGTCGAGCGCATTTTCCGCCGTCTAGTTGCTCTGAACACGGACGATCTCGGAGCGCAGAAGGGCGAACACGACGATGCTCCATGGTTACGCTTTGCTCCGGATGCCCAGGAACTATTCAACTCCTGGTTGAGCGAACTTGAGCACCGACTCAGAAATGATGATGGAAAGAGCGCAGCGCTCGAGTCGCATCTTGGAAAATACCGCAAACTGATGCCAGCGCTCGCCTTGATTTTCCATGTCATCGAAACCTGTGAAGCGCCCCAGCAGACCGGCGGAGTCTCCCTTGAGGCAGCGCAACTGGCCGCGGCGTGGTGCGAATATCTCGAGGCCCATGCCCGCAAGGTATACTGCCTGGGAGGGCCTCTTCACATGGTTGCGGCCCACGCGCTCCTCACCAAGATCCAGCAAAAGAAGATCAAGGATGGCCAAACCATCCGTGAACTGTATCGCCGCCATTGGAGTCACTTGGATACGGAAGACGCAGTTCTTGAAGCCCTGTCCATTCTCCAAGAGTTCGGCTGGGTGCGCCTCAGCGTGATCAAGGACACTGGAGGTGCGCCATCCGCCGTGATCCACCTCCATCCATCCGTCCGTTCCTGAGGTCTACTATGACATTCAACTCAAAATGGAAGAACTGGACACCGGAAAGCCGTAGCTGTGACGTACATCAGAGTGCCAAAAGTGCCAATATCCCTTCCAGCACCCAAGGGAACGCGAGTTTTGGCACTTCTGTCACCTCTCTTCGATTGTTGGACGAACCGGATCTTGATCCGTCGCGCCTCAACTCGCCGGATAATCCCGGACCGGTCCCGATGCGACTGGTCCAGGAGGCCATCTTGAACGGAAGGGTCGCCCTCGTCTGGTCAACATCAGGACGGGCCTGGACCTATGTAGTCTACGATAATGCCCGGGCCCTGGAAGTGCGTTCTCGCCATCCCGAGGCCGTCGTCTTCACGCTGAAAGAGGTAGGGCTCATGACGAACGCAAAGCCGAACGCCGAGCATATCCGAGCAATCCACAAGACCAAGCAGATCCTGGGCGCAGAACTCAAATCCATCGTAGCACTCCCCCTTACTGGAGAGACGTCATGAGGAAAATTGAGATCCCCGCTGAGGACGCGCCTTCCGGGGAATGGCTCACAGCTCAAGAGGCCGCGGAATACTTTCGGATTCCGATCGGTACAATTCGGAATTGGACGTCAAATGGGAAGCTCCCTCATTACAAAATCGGACGATGCGTTCGGTATAAGAAGGATGAGCTACGCGGGCTACTTCTTAGAAACAAAAGAGGAGGTTCGCATGACTACTAAATTCAATCCAAAGACCGGAAGGTGGGAAGCATTTCATTCAGCCCGACATCCCATTACGCGCCAACCGATATCGTTACGCCGGCAGGCAAATACCGAGTCCGAGGCCAAGAAGATCGAACGGGAACTGATCCAAAGGGTCACTGCCCGACTGATCGAAGAGGCCTCACCGTCCTGGAAGAAGTGTGTTGCCGAGTATCTGGAGGACTGTAGGGACCGCGGGCTGACGGAACACACACGACACGACTGCAAGACCGCGCTTGAGGCTCATACATTCGCACCTTGGGGGAACAAACGGATCAAGGATATCACCCAGCAGAATGTCAGAGACGTAATGGCTGGCCCAATCCGAAACAAGTCGCGATCGCATCAAAAAAATGTCTTCAAGTTCATCAGGCAGGTTCTGAACTTCGCTGTATCTCGCGGTTATATTCAACGAAACCCTTGTCCCGATCTTCGATTTAAAATCGGTGACAAGATTCGGAAAGTGCTGACGGAGCCAGAAGTTCGAACTCTCCTGAATACTGCGAAGCAGATGAATGTGGAATGGTATCCTCACTGGTCCTTGGCGGTTTACTCAGGCCTCAGAAACGGCGAGCTTTATGCCCTTCCCTGGGTCAATGTGAACCTCGAGAATCGTACGATGTTGGTAAACCAGAGTTGGAACAATAAAGACGGCTTCAAATGTACCAAATCTGGCGACGATCGAATCGTAGAGATTGCGCCTCCACTCCTCGAAGTGCTGCGTGAACTCAAGCTCCGTTCAGGTGGATCGCCTTTTGTGCTCCCTCGAATCGACAAATGGGACAAGGGCGAGCAAGCTCGAGAGCTGAGGATGTTTCTCCTGGGCCTCGGGCTACCCGCCGTCCGGTTTCATGATTTGAGGGCGACGTGGGCGACGCTGCTACTGAGCAAAGGCGTCGAACCAATCAAGGTCATGAAGGCAGGCGGATGGAAAGACATGAAAACAATGATGCACTACGTTAGAAAGGCCGGTGTAGATATTCGAGGAATGTCGGATTGCTTGGATCTTCATGACCCAAGAGCCGAAAACCGGATTCTGAGCTTCTCAGCTCAGAAGGATGGCCGAAAGTAATCACACTGAAGGATCTCGCGCAGCTCTCTGGCCACTCGCTTGAAATTGTCGGTTGCTCCTGCTAGGCTGGCTGTGCCAGCCTAGCAGGACACCGCACTACATATTCCCCTTCAATTTCAAATAGATAGACCGCTCATCAGAGCTTTATTTTATTTTTAGGTAGTAATACTTCGTTTACTTTCCTAAAATTACAATAAATGAAGCTAAGTGCCTTAAAAGCCAAGAACTTATCTGTTTTTACTGCCACCCAAGCGAAGAAGTGCGGCATTTCACCGCAGCTCTTAGCGCACTACTTAAAACAGGGCCTCATCGAACGAGTATCTCACGGCGTCTACCGTCTTGCTGACGAGCCGGCCGCCTTCGATCTGGAATCTCTCATTGTCGAAAAACTCAAAGCAATCCCTCGCGGCGTCATTGGCCTAAAAACCGCCCTGCGTCTCTATGGCCTTACCGAAGAAGTGCCCGGAGAGATCGATATTCTCGTTCCCAGCACCAACATCCCAAAGCGCAAGCTAGAAGATGTGCTTCTTCATCCGACCAAAACGGAGATCTACCGCATAGACGTTAAAAAACTCCGCGGCATCCCAGTGACTTCGCTCGAGCGCACCCTCGTCGACCTTCTCCGCACCGGCGAATCTCTCTCGATGGTTCTCAACGCTTATCGGGAAGCAAAGGGCAAGAAACTGTCCATCAGCCTGACCAAGCTCAAAAAGCTCGGAAGTTTGTTCCATGCCAGACGCAAAGTCGACATGCTTGTGGAGGCGCTAGTTTGAAGCCCACAAAGCAATCCGACCTCAGAACTCGCTTGGCCGCGGCAGCAAAGCAACTCGGATTGCGGATGCCTCAAGTACAACTTCTTCTAGCCCAGGAGCGCTTCCTTTTCAGACTCGCCGCCACCGACGAGGACAAGAAGATGATCTGGAAAGGCGGCAGCCTCATCCTCCGTCGCTATAGCCACATGAAACCGCCCCGCTTCACTTCGGACGTGGACCTTTTGGCGAGAGGAATTGAAATCACCCAAGCCGAAGAACTCATCCGAGAAGCCATGGAGCTGGATCTCGAAGATGGATTTCAATTCCTCAACATCAAGCGCACCCCAATGGAGCGAGATACTCCCTATGGCGGAGAGCGCTTTGAGATCGCTTGGCGCTTCCAGAGCAAACAGAACTCTGAGCCTCTTCGTATCGACCTCTGCGCCGGCGATGACGTCGATCCCGAACAGATTCCATTGAACGAAGTCTATTTGCTCGATGACGACTCCTCCGCTGCGACCCTCCAGGTCTATCCACCTGAGTTCATCATCGCGGAGAAAGTCGAGACGATGGTCCGTTTCGGGACAGGTAATACCAGGCTCAAAGACTTTATCGATATTTGGACGCTTGCCAACCTTGCTACAGTAAACCTCGATCTACAGAAATGTAGCGAAGCGATCCGCCGCTGCTTTAGTCGTCGAGATACAAAATTGGAACCCGCTGCCTGGGAGGCCGTTCTTGCCGACGGGGAGTTTCAAGAACTCATGGAGGAAGCGCGGAAGCGAAATTTCTCAAAACTCGAAATCCCAGAGATTCCCAAGCTGTTTTCCGCTATCCGTGGTTTTCTGAGCGATCTCAAGCTCGAAGTAGCCTCGCCTTCCAAGAAAGGTGTGAAATAGCCCATGCCTGCAAGGATCCAAATCAAGCCGACGCCGGTCAGTACAATTCGCCGACTGCTTGAAAAAAGAATTTTCGCCGTCCCTGAAATCCAAAGAGAGTTCGTATGGAACCCGCAAAGAGTTTGTGCCCTCCTGGACAGCCTCTATCATGAGTATCCGGTGGGCTCGGTGATGGTCTGGCGCACCAAGAAGGGCTACAGCAGCCTTGTCCGCCACAAACTCCACATTCTTCCTCATTACAATCCGAAGGGGAATAGTGAGATCTACTTCTTGATCGACGGCCAGCAGCGCCTATCCGTCCTGTACCAGGTTATCAACGGCGGGGTGATTAGAAACTACGCCAGGAGCGAAATCGACTTCAGCAACTTCTATTTCAGTTTCCGCAGGGACGCGAAACTCAGATTCGAGTATTTGAAACGACCCGACGCCAAAGTTCACTTCCGAGTAAAGGACATCCTCGATCGAAACTGGCAGTACCACTTCCGCAAGATATCCCAAGGAAAAAAGAAAAGCATTCGGGACTGCCGCAACCGTCTCCTCGCGTATCAACTACCAGTCATCTATCTCCGGACCAACGACATCGACGAAGTGCGGGAGACCTTTGTCCGAATCAACTCACAGGGCATGAAAATCTCGAAAGCAGACCACGCGTTTGCTCGAGCAGCTAAATTCGACCTCCGTCACGCTACGCGGGAAATCCGCGATTCACTTCAGTACGGGTTTTCAAGGCTTTCCGATAGCACGGTACTAACTTGTCTCTCACTTGCTCACGGCGGCGACAATATCGGCGAGAGAGTCATCGAGGACTTCCTGGGCAAACTTGAACGTAACCAGGCGACACAGGCGCAATTTAGGAAAAATGTGCGGAAGCTCAAAACCTCAATGGGGCTGGCTGTGGACCACCTAGTCGGTCGAATGGGAGTCGCCAGCTACGACTTTCTTCCCTCTGAAAACATGGTCGCGACTCTGGCTCTATTCTTCTTCCATAATAGAAATGCACAGCCCGACAAACGACAGAGGGACGAAATTCGGAAGTGGTTTTGGGCAACCGCGGTCGGTCAGCGTTATTCCGGCAATCGTCTGCGCCCAAGCCTCCGCTCGGATATTCGATTCTTTCAGCGACTTGGCTCGAAGAAGCGCGGGCACTTTACCCTCGAAGAGCGCATCCCTCGCCATGTCTTGCGCTCCACCGAGTATAATACGCGGAACTCCATTGCCGACGCCTTCCGCTGTATGCTTGTTTTGAACAAACCCCGGCACTTTGAAAATGGGGAGGAGATTCGCCCCGACTTTTACGCTTCTCAAAGCAACCGAAAGGAACTCCACCATATCTTTCCGAGAGCCTACATGCGCCGCATCGGAGTCAGGCCAAAGCTGGTCAACTCAATCGGAAATATCTGTCTCCTGCCAAGCCGCGAGAACAAGAGCTTCAGAAGTCAACCACCAGTCAAATACCTGGAGGACCACAAAAGGAAACGGCACTTCAGGCGCGCCCTCCGCAGTCATCTGATTCCCTACGGCAAGGACGCGTATTTACTGACGCGCGGACCTAAGCGGGACTTTCGGAAATTCTTAGATGAGCGCTGTGCACTGATCGCATCTGAGTTCGAGAGCCTCGCTGGAACTAAACTTTTTGCTCGGGAGCCCTAGCCGGGACCAAGGAGATACGGGAATGGTTGACTGCCCTTTTTACCAAAAAGCCGTTGATGGCTACAAAAGTAACTCTCACATCATACCTAAGTCCTTTATCAAGCCGGCAAAAGCATCAGGTGCTCTCGCTTACTTAGGTGTCCTAGATGGACTGATCGAAAAGCGACAGGATGGAACGAAGGCTGATTTCATTTGTGCGACGTGCGAAGACGCATTCTCCCAAGACGACAGCTATGGATCGGTCATTTTGCTAAACACTTCGCCGCAATCGAAATATAGGAATGGAGTAACAGAGCGAAGAGTTCCCCTGATTCGCATGACCTTCCATGAAATCGCTGGATTTGATTTTGCGATGCTCAAGTCGTTCCTTTTGAGCATCGTCCTACGCGACCACTGCAAGAGACTAGTATTCGGTGATTCCACTTTAATGGATTCGACAGCGTTTGAAGCCATGCGGGACGTCTATCGCAATCGTCCCGCCACAAATGACAAATTCAAGATTGTTATACATAAGGTCGAGAACCTTGTTTCCGGGTTATCCACGACTGTCTCTTTGCCTACGATGAGCAATCTCGGTGATGCAATTACCTTCACTTGCGGCGGATACGCCGTAATGGTCTATCTCGATGATCCAAAGGACAGCTCTATGGCCGGATTTGTAAACACTTGCGGCCTTATTCCCCCGGGCAAACTCTTCATGCCAATCACCGACTTTACCGCTCTGGGCACTTTTCGGCACGCAAAGGACACCATTACAACAATGATGAAAGGCTGGGAGCTCAAATTTCCGCCCCGCGGGAAACGCCCCTAGACAGCTTCTGTAGTGAGCCGTAGTTGGCCACCTTCCCGGCCTGCGAAATAACAGGAGAATTTGGCTACGTCACCGTCTCCACCATTTTTGAGGGCCTCACTCAGGTAATGAGTGGGGCCTTCGCGTTTCTATAATATCAACAACTTAGAAAGAGGGAGCTTGCGTAAGCCGGGCGGTAAAGTCACCGAAAGTCAGCCCTGGTAACCCCAGTTGCAGACTCTTGTAGTAATCGGGCGTAGTACGCGTAGTACGCGTACTACAGAACTACGAGATTTTGCCCTGACGAACTACACGCGAACTACAAACAAGCGGCAAGGACTCTGCACGTTCACTCTACGAAGTAATCGAGGTCGATCTTCTTGACCTCGTAGGTGGCGGAGGTGCTGAGCCCGATGCCGTGTTCCCACATTAGTTCGGCAAGCTGACGGCCTGAAATCAAAATGATCCGAGCGTCAATGTTCTTCACGAAGTCTTTGGCTTCGGAAGCGCTCATGCTACTCATGGCTTTCGCCAATGTTTTTATGGGCGACTTCGGGGAAGCCCACGCCGAGTCCGACTTCGAGACCAGTACCCAGCTGTTTGACCGCAAAGGCCCTGCTGTAGGCGGGGCAGAGCAAAAAGCCTTTGTTTCCCATCGACACGACGATCCCTATCAGTCCCAAGACCCGGTGCAAGATGAGCATGGCGACAACTGTTGTACTCACTCGTGCCATCTTGCCCATTGCAATTGTTTGATCGTAACCTGGGCCGGTTTTTCACCTCTTCTTGAAGCTTCGACTTCGTTAGTCGCAGGTCAGTTCCATTTTCCCACGGTCTCCTTGGAGAGTCCCGTGCGCCCTCCGAGCGCCTCAGCGTTCTATTGGAGTTGCCCCCGTCCCCGGACCACTTTTTCGGAATAAAAGTGTGCAGGAAATGCCGGAGGCTGCAAGAAGCAAAGGGCGGAGGGCGGTGAGTGCAAAATTTCCTCTGACGGGAGCCACCCAATTTCCTAGAATGGGATCCACCTGA
>CAYXVB010000115.1:0-11677 GCA_964467785.1 uncultured Bacteriovoracaceae bacterium | reverse complement strand
AATTAGTACCGGGGTAGCCCGGCGCTAAGATAGCTCGATGCCCCCATTTAATTAATAGAACCGACTTCACTTGAAAAAGTGAGGTCGGTTTTTTTATTTGTACTGATCTCTTTCCGTGATCGCTATCATGGGATCAGTTGAACGAAACATGTCTGCGGAAATCCAGTCGAGCGTAACAATTCAGCCCGGAAGACCAGCGCATAGACTTATCATCAGGCTGAGTAGCTTGGGTGATGTGATTCTGGCGAGTGGAGCTTTGGGAGCCTTTGAGAAGGCAGATTGGGTAGTGGCGCGTGAATATTCGGAAGTTTTGAATGGACATCCGAATGTAGGGCGCGTTTGGGCATTTGATCGCAAATCCGGACTCCGAGGCTGGTTGAAGCTCCTTCGTGAGCTGCATGCTGAGGCTTATGATGAGGTTATAGACCTGCATCAGACGTTGAGGACATGGATCGCTCAGCACTACTTTGAGTACATGTGGCGTAAGGCGGGACATGGGCATAGAGCGGTCTGGAAAGTTTGTCGCAAACCTCGAATAAGGACTTGGGGATACTTTTTTTTCAAGGAGCTATGGCCCAGGACTTGGAGACCGGGATTAATCATTGATCGTTACGCCGGCTTTTTGGGAAGAGCGCGCGGGGATTTGCGTCCGAACTTGAGGCATCTTCTGGTCGGTATGAATTGGCCAAAGCAATTAGAAACGCCTTCTGCACCGTACTATTGTGTGATGCCTGGTTCTCAGTGGAAGGGTAAGCGTTGGCCGGTGCGAAGTTTTGCAAGTCTTGTTTCTTTACTTCAGAGACCCGTCATTGTCATGGGCACTTCCCGGGATATTGAAAGTGTCGAGTTGGTGAAGCAGCTTCAAGGAATGGGTGTCCAACTGGTCGATTCGGTGGGAAAACTCAGTTTACGTGAGTGCGCATTTGTCCTGGCACATTCGGCTGGCTACATTGGTAATGATACCGGATTGGGGCATCTCGCTGAGTCGGTCGGCGTGCCGGCACATATTATATTTGGCCCAACGGCACCTGATCAGGGCTTTGGTCCGTGGAGACCAGATAGTACGGCAAGTGGCGCCCCCCTTTGGTGTCGGCCCTGTGGAAAAGACGGGAGATCCTGCTTTAGGCTAATGGATCGATATCGGTGTATGTCGATTTTGCCTCCAGGCCAAGTGGCTAGATTGATCGTCGGTAACAAGGGGAAGTTTGATGGGGTCCCCTGAAAGCTCCGAATTCAGTCGTGTACAATTTTATCGGAGAATCTGTCATTGGGTGATCCGAAGCGGCGTACTCAAATGCACTGCTATGGGGCGCGCTCGCGGCACTCTTGCGGTTGATTTGCCTGTTGTTGTTTCGAACGAGGCTCCAGTTTGGTTTCATGCAGCGAGTGTCGGTGAACTTGAGTCCCTTTGGACAGTAATCTACAGGTGGCTTGCCGAAGGTGGAATGGCGGTGGTCACGGTGTTCAGTGATTCAGCAATTACTAAGGTTCGGAGCCTTGCGTTAGAAGTTGAAAAGGGTGTCGAAGGAGCGGGGGCTCGACTTCTTTTCGCGGGTTATTCTCCATGGGAAGGGGAATGGCTCGCCGCTTTTCGATGGTTTAGACCTTCAGCATTCGTGACTGTCAAGTATGAGGCTTGGCCCGAGCTATGGGCGAGTCTTGCCGAAGAAAAGATTCCGCTCCTTATCTTGGGCGCAAAAGAGCGCTCCTCCCTTAAATTCGTCAGTAGAGCGCTTGGATGGTTGAAGTGTCCTCTTCCGGATCTTTCTCTACTTACTCTGTTGCAGAGTGATCAGGAGCCATTACGTAAAGTTTTTCCAACTGCGCGCGTGGATACTACTGGAGATCCGCGTTGGGACCGAGTTTTTGAGCGAATTCATCGGGGAAGTGAACGAGCTAAGGAATTAATATCCGCGTTGGGAGACTTGCCGCGACCTTGGGGAGTGATCGGCAGTGCATGGAAAGAAGATCTCGATGCATTCGGTCATCGTCTGTATCAGATTTCGGGCACGCTGTGGGTGGTGCCTCATCATGTCGATAGCGAAACCACGCGTGTACTTTCCGGGATCCTCGAGCACGGGTATCGGCCGGTGATATCAACCCGCCTGTTGGATTTACAAAGACCGCAATTGTCCGAGAGTAAGCAGAGGGCAGCTGTAATTGTGGACGAAATGGGGTTTTTGGCCGAGCTTTATGCGGCCGCGGACTGGGCTTTTGTCGGAGGCGGTTTCGGGGCCGGAGTTCATAGTACAATTGAGCCGGCAATCCAGGGGGTCCCCATCGCCTGTGGTCCGGCCCGCGCGCAGAGCTTTGCCGAAATTGAAGAGCTTCGTTCAACGTTGCAATTGAGAATCACAACTGATGCCGATGCGATCGCAGAGTGGTTGAGGACCTTGGGCGTGTTGCCTTTTATGGGAAAGCATACTGAAGTCACGGAGCGGGACCGCCGGGATTGGCAGGAACAGGCAAAGGCCCGGTTAGGGGCGACAGGGCGGGTCTACGAGCGGCTACGCGAGAAAGTCAGGAACCTGCCCGTCCACACGGTATAACCTCAATTGTCTCCAACGGATGTCAGTGCTACACTCGGCCTTGCTTCGTCAAAGACTGGAGAATCGGCCGATGCAAGAATCAAAGAGCATTCCTGACGTGATGATCCGTTTGCGGATGAGCAGCCATGATGCCCACTATGCGGGCGCATTAGTGGACGGCGCCCGGATGCTTGGACTATTTGGGGACGTGGCCACAGAACTTCTGATTCGCTTGGATGGGGATGAAGGGCTCTTTCGGGCCTATGAGAAGGTCGAGTTTTTGGCGCCTGTTTTTGCCGGAGATTATATCGAGGCGGTGGGGCGAATCGTTTCGATCGGCAAGACGTCCAGAAAGATGGAGTTTGAAGCTCGTAAGGTCATTCAGCCTCTTCCGAAAGATCGGGGAGGAGTCGAAATCTCTTCCGCAGAGGTGCTGAAGGAGGCCGTGGTCGTTTGCCGCGCGGTCGGAACCTGTGTGACTCCTTTGCACCTCCAGCGGAACACGAGGGGATGAAGCTCCGGGATCAATATGACTGGGTCGTACTGGGTGAGCATCCAGCAGCACTGTTGAGCGCTGCGATGGCGGCACGGCTCGGTCTGTCTGCGCTGGTCCTGCCAGTGGGCGAGGGCATTCCGGTAGTCGCTGCTTCGGACGGAGCGTTCCTAGACCGCGAATCCAATTTTGTCCTTGGGATTAATCCGTTGATCGCCGAGGGCTCGGCGAACGGATTACTGGGGCAATGTATCGCGAAGCTTGGGATTCTTAAGAACGAGGAAGAGCAGTTCCTGCTGGAAGGTAGAATTCCTCAGGTGCTTACCCCGGATTTGCGATTGCAGGTGCGGGCCGATCCACTTGGGACACTGGAGGAGCTTGCGCGCGAGCTGGGGACCGATAGCGAGCCTTTGCTGCGCCAACTGGGCATCTCTTCCGCGTGGACATGCGCAGCCGAGAGGGTGCCGAAGTTTTGGTCGCAATGGCCCGATCGTCTGACGCTGGAGACATCCAGTGATTCTAAGAGCGGAAAAGCGTTAAAGGCTAAGGCAGTTCCGCTGAGTTTGCGGGAATATCTGCCACGATTGAGTAAGGAGCTTCGAGGCGACGGGCGCGAGGCGCAGCGTTGGTTTGACCTGAAATCGGCGATCGAGTATCGCAAGGATGTCGTTTCGGGTGCGGCCCTCTATGAAGCGCTTTGCGGGATCTGGGCGGGGCTTTCTGGCAGGGACCGCAATCGGCAGGTCAAGCGTTCAGAGCTATTGCATCTGGTCAGTATGGCGGGCACAAGCGGCGCGTATGTCGGCGGCATGTCCCGGTTCCGCGAATTTCTTCGGAGGCAGGGACGTAAATACGGCGTGCATTTTCCCGAGCGTGGCGAAGCGATCCGAATATTTGCCGAAGGAAATCGTTTTGTTGGCGTGCAGTCGTCCTATCGGGGACAGATGATCGCGGCAGGGGCAGGAATCCTGGGTGTTTCGCCGGAACGACTGCCGGAGAGCCTGTTGGAGCGTTCGGAAAGGCGTTCCGTCTGGTATCGCAAGCAGGTCCGGATCATCGGTTGGCGATATTCGTTTGCGGTGTTTGTCGATGAGAAGGCGATTCCTCCAGGAATGACTCACCGAATGGTGTGGCAAGAGGCTGACAGTCCCGCGCTCGAAATGGAGTGGGCCGATCCGATGGAATATGGATTCCGCAGGCCGGGGCAGGCGGTGATTTTTCTCCGGACGCAACTTGCCTACGAGCAGGCATCCCTCAATCGCGAGTATCAGCGCCTGATGGCGGCGCGAATGTTGCGGAAACTGGTCGAGATCGTCCCCTTCAGTGAGTATAGGATTGCCCGGATTTTTCCGGACTTCCGAGATGGCGCTGAGCCGGCGGAGATGGCGCAGGTCTATCCTTACGAAGAAATTGGGATGATTCCGGATGACTTGCTGGTGTACGAAGGCGAGGGACTGGGGTGTGTTTCAGGGCTAGATGGGCTTTACGTCGCGACCGAAGAGTCCTACCCCGGCATGGGAAGTGTGGGCCCCGTGGTTGCCGCGATGGAGGCCGTAGCGCTTTTGGCTCATCAGGCGGGCTTGCCCGGGCCGTTGGCTTGAAGTACCGCGCTGAAATTAAAACACGGACGGACGTGAAATAAAGGTTTGAATAAAAGGAGCAGGGACGATGATCGCACGCTATACGCGGAGTGAGATGAAGGAGGTCTGGGAGGATCGGCACCGTTATCAGGTGTGGCTCCGGGTCGAACTCGCCGCTTGTGAAGAGATGGTGCGACTCGGCTTGATTCCGCGCAAGGATTGGCGTGAGCTCAAGACCAAGTGCGAGGCCCTGCTCAAGCGCGGCGGTGTTCGTCCGGAGCGGGTCGAGGAGCATGAGGCTGTCACTCGGCACGACGTGATCGCTTTTACCACCGCGGTGGCTGAAGAGATCGGCCCTGTTTCGAGGTACATTCATTTCGGGCTTACCTCGTCGGATGTTGTAGATACAGCGCTGTCGCTCTTGATCATGCGCGCGGGCGAGATTCTCAAGTCGGACATCGCGGCACTGCTTAAAACGCTCAAGCGTTTGGCGCTGGAGCACCGGGACGTACCTACGATCGGACGTTCGCACGGCATCTTTGCCGAGCCAACGAGCTTTGGCTTGAAGTTCCTCGGCTGGTACTGCGAGTGGCAGCGCAACTTGGAGCGTCTCGAGCGCGCCTTGGAAGGACTACGGGTGGGCAAGTTGTCAGGTGCGGTGGGCGTCAATCCCCACTGGGGAGTGGCCTTTGAGGCAAGCGTGCTCAAGCGTCTCGGGCTTGAGCGCGAGCCCGTGAGCACGCAGGTGTTGCCGCGCGACCGACATGCCGAACTCATGGGGGTGATGGCGCTTTGCGGAAGTTCGTTGGAGCGGATCGCGGTGGAGCTTCGGCATTTGCAGCGGACCGAAGTGGGCGAAGTGCTGGAAGGGTTTGCCAAAGGCCAGAAAGGCTCGAGCGCGATGCCTCATAAGAGAAATCCCATTTCATCCGAAAACCTTTCGGGTGCGGCTCGGATGATGCGTGCATACGGTGGTGCTGCGCTCGAAAACGTCGCTCTTTGGCATGAACGGGACATCAGTCATTCGTCGGTCGAGCGAATTGCGCTGCCGGATGGTTGTATACTTTTGGACTACGCGCTGGCGCGGATGACCCGGGTACTCGATCAGCTCGACGTACGCAGGGAGCGGATCGCCGAAAACTTGGCCAAGGCCGGGTCGACGGTCTTTTCGGGCCATTATCTGCTCGCGCTTGTCAAATCGGGGGCCACTCGTGAAGAGGCTTATGCCTGGGTTCAGGCTTGCGCGTTGGCGAGCCTGGAGGGACGCGGGGACTTCATTGATCTGATGGTGGCTCAGCCGGAAGTCGCCTCCCGGCTGAAAGAGAGAAAAATTCGCGAGCTGGGAACAATGGATTATCAACTACGAAATACTCGCGACATTTATCGATCTGTCCTAGGTACGGCACGTCCGAGAAAAGGTAAACGCGCCCGCTCCTCTAGAAGTCGGAAGTAAAGTGGCTTAATTATGCGTTACAGTTCGCGTCGAGGACAGGTGACGATCGAGTACATTCTAGTGCTCACCGTGTCGGTGCTGGTGTTTACGATCGTGGCGACCAAATTGATCCGGCCCGCGGGGCAAAAAATCAGTGACGCTGTCTCGGGACGTATTAGCGAAATGTTCTCAAAGAACGCTTACCAAATTCGTCTCCGTCGGTGAGCCGGCTAATCTTTTGGGTTGTTGGGGGATCAGACGGGCCGGTTAACAGGGGGGACTGTAAGGGGGGGGGGATTGGCTTCCCGGCCCGTCTGATGTCCTGAGATAGAGCAAGGCCCATGCCGCTTTGTGTCTTTGTTTTTTTATTTGATTTTAGATAGTTAGGTCTCTTCTGTCTTTAGCAGGGTGCCTAAGGTTTGGGCACCGTTGTGTCTGCTTTCAAGGCGTGTGTGAGGTATGTGCTTCGTTAAAGTGGCGAAATATCCATGCTTTAACTCGAAGTGTCAAAAAAAGTTACAAAGACATGTAAATAATACACACAAATTTTCTATTGCCAGAGTTTATTTGACCTAAAAAGTGAGTTATTTTGGCGATCTAGGTCAAATCTCTATCTTAAGTCATTGAAATTACAGAATTCTAATAGTTGAAGAATTTACTTTAATAAAGGCACGTCGTTTGCTATAACGCGCATTGTCAAAATGAGTATTTGGGTGAAAACCCCTGAAATCAAGTGAAGAGGACTGTGTCCATGACTGACATTCGGCGACTGAACTTGGGGATACTGGCGGGAACGGCGCTTGCGGTTTCGATGACCACTCTGGCGCGCGCGGAGATGATTTACGAAGATGACGTTCCAGCTACTGCTCCGGTGGCGGTTGCCACTCCGGTCGCGCCGGTCGTGAGTGAATCCGGTCGAGCGGAGGAGCGCACTTCGTTGCGGCAGGTGATCGGCGCTTCTGAAAAGGCCCGAAATACAGTGCAGACTCAACTGACCCAAGTCAACGTCGGTCCTGCTCGTACTTATGCGGAAGATGAGACGCAGAATCTGAGCAAGTCGGAGATGATGCGTCGCGAGCGAGTCCGCGAAGAACTCAAGAATGAAGATCTTCTGCATTCCCGTCTAGAGGAGCTTAGAATCCGCGACGAAAAGCGCCGGATGGACGAACTATTCAAGGGTCAGGCAGATGCTGGGGCGCCGCTTCAGGAGCAGATTGTTGTGACTCCGATCACTGAACGTCCGGGAACGGCCGCCGCCGCGCCGACAGTGGTGACCTCGACTCCGGTGGCTACAACTGTCACGACCGTGACTTCCGCGGCTTCGTCGTCGGAAGATCACTCCGACAAGACCATCATGACGATCCAGCCCCGCGCCGGTCTGGGCGACATGAAAACCAACGATATTTACTACAACGTCCGTCCGCGTTTTGCGACGGGCGTGAGCCTGGGCTTGGTGGCTTCGGACAATCTGAGCTTTGAGCTGGGTTACACCTACGGTGAGTACGGCGTCACGCTGGCCTCGACCAACCCGTATGTGATCAACGCCTCGGCTTACGGTTACACTTACTCGCCCGAAACGGTCGCGCTCAAGCAGAACGTGATCGACGCGGGTCTCAAGTTGCACTTCCTGGGTCCTGACGCCAAGCTCCGTCCGTTCATCGGCGGGGGTGGGGCCTACTCGATCAGTTTCCTTAATTACGATCAGCGGATCTTGGACCAGATCAATCGCAACCCTTGGCTCATGGGTCTGGGTACTGATTACGAAGTGAACGCTTTTGAGGGCTATCTCACGGGCGGGCTGGATCTTCGCGTCAACAAGAGCATCTCGGTCGGTCTCACCGGCCGTTATTATCAGGTGTTCTCGGCCCGCGAGCGCAATTCGATCAATAATGCCGCGATGTACGGCTCCTATTACAACCCGTACTACCACGGCGTGACTGGCCAAGATCAGGACAAGCAGTACGTGGGTGGCTCCCTAGCTCGTACCGCGTTCTACACGATCATGGGGGGCGTGACCTTTACGTTCTGAGTCAAGTCCAAGGGGAATTGGACCGAAACCGAAGGCCTCCCGGAGCAATCCGGGAGGCTTTTGTGTTTGAAGCATGCGATCGGCCGCTGGTATGATTTCGGCTTACGGGGGAAATTCACCAGCTTATGTCCAATTCCAAGCAGGCTTTCGTGATCCAGGATCTCTCCAATCATCCCGCGGCGAAGGGGATGCGCCTCAAAGCGCTGATTTTCGATATGCCGGGCGAAAGAGCGAATAAGCTCAATCGCGAAGTCATGGCAGAGTTCGAACAGGTGCTGATCGATCTCGAAAAACAAGCGGAAACGCAGGGAAGTATCGATGCGATGCTGCTGCTTTCAGGCAAGCCCGGGATTTTTATCGCGGGGGCGGACATCGAGATGCTGCTGGCGACGAAATCTGCCGCTGAGGCCGAGACGCTTTCCGCCCTGGGACAGGGTCTGCTCAGCCGCTGGGAAGATCTACCGTTTCCGACGATCTGCGCGATCAACGGGGCCGCGATGGGCGGTGGCTGCGAGCTGGCGCTGGCAAGCACGGCGATCGTCATGTCCGATGATCCGACAGTCAAGATCGGTCTTCCTGAGGTGAACTTGGGCGTGATTCCCGGCACGGGCGGATGCATCCGTCTGACGCAGAAAATCGGGTTGGCGGGCGCACTGGATTTGATCCTGGCAGGTAAGAGCATGACGGGCGACCGCGCTCTGAAGGCGGGGATTATCGAAGGCGTGGTGCCACGCCAGGATTTCGAATCCAACGCGATCGCGTGGGTGAAGCGCAATATCGAGGCACTGAAGCGCGGTGAGCGTTTGGCGCGCGAACCCAAGCTGGGGGGCGTAGGAGGCTTGGCCGGATCGATGATGGAGTCGGTGGGCAAGGCGGTGATTTTCAAAAAGGCGCGCGAGGGCGTGCACTCCAAGACGCATGGCAAGTATCCCGCACCGATCGAAGTTATCGATGTGCTGCAGGATACGGGCGTGGGGTATGGCCCGAAACTGAAGGGCGAGGCACGCAAGCGGGCCATGGAGCGTGAGGCGGAGGGGTTCGGGCGCGCGGCTTCGACCGAAATATCGAAGAATCTCATCCGGCTCTACTTCATGACGGAAGCGGTCAAGAAGTCCAAAGGGCTGCCGGCGGGGGCGGCCGCGGAAGCGCGAGCCGTGAGCAATGGCGCGGTATTGGGCGCAGGCGTCATGGGAGGAGGGATCGCACAGCTCTTTGCTGATAAGGGAATCCCAACCCGGATGAAGGACCTCAATACGCCGGCCCTTTCGCTCGGCATCCAGCAGGCGGCGAGTATTTTCAAGAAGCAGGTCAAGCGCAAGAGGCTCACGCCGCGCCAGATGCAGCAAAAGCTTAACCTGATCGCGCCGGTTTTGGACTATTCGGGTTTTCGTGGAGTAGACCTCGTGGTCGAGGCGGTGATTGAGAAGCTCGAGATCAAGCAGAAGGTCTTTCAGGAACTTGAGAGCCAGGTCAGCGACGAATGCGTGATCGCCTCCAATACTTCCTCGCTGCCGATCACGTCGATGGCCAGTGTCATGCGGCGTCCCGAGCGCTTTGTCGGCATGCACTTTTTCAACCCGGTCAATAAGATGCCGCTCGTCGAGGTCATCCGCGGCGAAAAGACTTCGGACGAAGCGGTGACTACCATCTTCCAACTTTCCAAAAAACTGGGGAAGACGCCGATTGTCGTCAAGGACGCGCCGGGTTTCTTGGTGAATCGCCTGCTCGTACCGTACATGAACGAGGCGGTCTATCTGCTGGCCGATGGTGCTCCTATCGAGGAGATTGATCGCGCGTTTCTCGAATTCGGGATGCCCATGGGTCCGATGGAGTTGATTGACGAAGTCGGTGTGGATGTCGGCGAAAAGGTCGTGCACATTCTGAACGACGCCTTTGGCGAGAGGATGACGCCTGCTCCGTTCAATCAGAAATTGGTCGAGGCCAAGCGGCTAGGCAAGAAAACGGGCAAAGGGATGTATGAATACCCGACAAACGCGCAGGGAGGTTCGGCCCGAGACAAGCGGTTGGATCCGGCGATTTATGGTCTGCTCGGCGTGACGCCCCGCCCCGGCGCAGTGAGCGTCGACGAAATGATCGAGCGCTGCATCTATCCGATGATCAATGAAGCCAGCCGTTGCCTGGAGGAAGGGATCGTGGTTACGGCGGCGGATGTGGACCTCGGGATGATCATGGGGACCGGGTTTCCCCCATTCCGCGGGGGATTGATGCGATTTGCCGATAGCTTGGGCGCTCAGAAGATTGTAGATACTTTGAGAAAGTATACAACGAAGGCTGGCGCCCGCTTCGAGCCGTCGCCAGCCCTGGTGGAGCGTGCGCGAAGTGGCAGGAAATTCTACGAATAACGACACGGTTCCGCCGGCTCGTGGTGGCGACTTCGAGAAAGGTCTCGCGGCCGCGACAGTAAGTCATCTCTGGCGTAGCCCCTGGACACGATGGGTTGGATTTCGGTACTTGCGTTCGAAGAAGAACTCACGCTTTCTGAGCTTCATCACCACGCTTTCGATTTTTGGAGTGGGGTTGGGAGTCACGGCCATGCTGGTGGTGCTCTCGGTGATGGATGGCTTTGAGATGGAGCTGAAGAAGCGTCTCATGTCCTCGGATCTTCATATCCTGATCACGCCGACTCCCAAGGTGGAGAGCTTTGTGGGCGGGTTTGCGTCGAAGGACGCGCTGGACGCGACTCGGATTTCACAGAGTGTGCCCAACAGCGATGAGATACTCAGTTTTTCGCCCATCGTCTCTACTGAGGCGATATTGAAGGCCGGTCGCAAGGTCAGCGGCGTCGTGGTCAAGGGAATTAATGAGCAGCGCATGGAGCGCCTGAAAGCGCAGGTGACCGAAAGCGTGGACCCGCAGCTACTGGTGCAGCGCGAAGGGGGAGAGACGGTGCGCCTTCCCGGCCTCTATGTCGGCCAGGAGTTGGCCTATGAGATGGGTCTCCTTCCAGGAGATCAGCTTACGCTGATTTCTCCCACGGAAACCGAAGGGCCGGTGGATGGTGTTCCTCGCCTCAAGCGTTACGTCGTCGAGGGGATTTATCATTCCGGATTGCCCGAACAGGAGCTGCACACGGTTTATGGTACCGCCCAGGCGGTGCGCGCGTTTATCCGGAAGGCGGATGTGGTCTCGAACTGGGAGATTACGGTGAAGGATTTCGACAAGGCGCCAGCCATGGCGGCCCGGATCCGAGAGCTGGCCCCGGGCTTCAAAGTCCAGGACTGGATCCAGCTGAATTCGCATCTATTTGCCTCCCTCCGGCTGGAACGCGTGGCGATGTTTGTGATCCTCGCGTTCATCGTAATTGTGGCGTCGTTCAATATCGTGACGACGCTGACCCTCATGGTGCTCGAGAAGAAAAGGGAAGTCTCGATCTTGAAAGCCATGGGGGCCCGCCATGCTGAGGTGGCGGCGATCTTCCTCTCAGAAGGCCTGCTGATCGGGGGGGTGGGCGTGCTAGGAGGCGTCGTTGCCGGCTTTGGAATCTGCACGATTCTAAAGAAATTCGATTTCATCCAGCTTCCGGACGTGTATTACGACCGAACGTTACCAGTGACCTTTAACGGCGGATCCTACGTAGTGATTCCGAACTGCGCC
>CAYXVB010000114.1:6230-11733 GCA_964467785.1 uncultured Bacteriovoracaceae bacterium | reverse complement strand
GCGGATGCCCACGTCCTCGTTGAAGTTGACGGGCGTTACTTCCTCGGTGTCGACCTGCAGCAGCCAGGGATCCACGCCGATGATCGCGGCGAATTCGCCCGCGAGCGCGTTGTAGTGGCGGAAGTGCTCGCTCTTTTTGCGCGAGTGCCAGCCCAGACGATGGCTGGGGAGGATCGGCTGCTTCACGCCGTCTAGGCGTTCTGGATAACCGCCGGAGAAGTCGTTGTTCAGCAGGATCAGATCCGGGATGAAGCCATCCGCCGAGAGCACGCCGTCCTTGATTTGGATCGAGTGCGCGTCGAACTCCTTGCCCGTGGCCGAGGTGAGATGCACCGGCCCCGCGCTTTCGGGATACCAGCCGATGCGCGTCTCGAAGCCCGCGTCGCTGACCAGCTGGTTCAAATAGTAAAGATTCTCGATGTAATACTTATTGGAAGTATGCGCCTCGGGCAGGATCAGGATCCTCCTGGGGCAGGTTTGGCCATCGGGACAGGTCAGGCCTGCGCGGGCGATCCCGGCCTCGATTTGCTTGCCGACCAGTGGCGGGGCGGTGCGCATGTCCTCGGGACAGATGTTGTTGAAGCCGGCGGGATAGAGGTTGCTGTCCACTGGCGCGATCTTGTGCCCGGAGTCGCGCAGGTCGATGGAACAGTAGAATGGCGGAGGAGCGAGCCGCATTTGCTCGGCGAACCATTCTTCCAGGCGCGGCCGATGGGCGAGGATCGCTTCTTTGAGATGCTTCTTGGTTTGCTGGCCGATCGTCGATGCGGGCGTCATGTCGGATTCCTTTCGGAGCGGGCGAGGTCGCTAAGGGATCTGAAAAGCAGGGCTTGCTCGGCCTTGTCTTCGATCAGCCGGGAAGCCTCCCCAAGTTTCCGCCGGGCCTCTTGGGTGAGGGCTTGGGCAAGTTCGTCGAAATATTTCTTGAGCTCGCGACCGGTGCGATCGACCGGACGGAGCGGAGGCGGAAGCGGCGGATGCGCGGCGGATTTGAGGTAGGCAAGCCAGGCGTTGACGACATCTCGATCGGCTTTGTCGAGCGCGGCCTGGCTTCGCATCGTCGCGACCTGTTCGTGCAGCGCGAGGCTTTCAAGGAGGCAGTTACCTCGACGAAGCATTTGGCGTCGTGCTTGCTCCTCGTTCAACTTGCGCGCGCTGGGAAGTCGTCCGCATTCGGCCAGCTTGATGTCGAGCCGGGCGAGCGCGATATCCCCAGTGAGCGCCGCGGGCACGGAAGAAGAAGTGGCCTGCGCGGCGGCGCGCGCGGCCGAGTCGAGCGTGAGCAGGGCCTCTCCGTCCCGCTGGAGGTGGTGCAGGGCATTACTCTTGAGAAGGAGCCCCTCGGAGAGCAGGAGCGGCTCCGGTGATTTGAGGCCGGTGACGGTTTTCTCGACTTCCGCGCCCAGGAGCAGGGCCTCTGGATAACGCCGGAGCGCGAGATAGGCCCGGCCCAAGAGCAGCTTGCCCTGTACGGATTGGGTCGTCTTTCGGCTGGCATCGATGAAATAGTGCAGGGGCGCGACGGCTCGCGCGGCGTCTCCCGTGTTGAGGTACGCTAGCCCTAGCGCGCGATGGGCCTCGAGGTAATGGGCACTGGCCGGATGGCGGGCGATCAGTCTTTTAAGCAGCGGAATCGTCTCGGACTCGCGCGGTGAACCCATCAAGGACTGGACTTCGGACCAAAGGATCTCGGCGTCCCCGCTGGGCGCGGCGCCCAATTCGGTGGGAGCCCCCGAGGCGTCACTGGAATCGGCGGCCAGAGCCGCGCGCTCAATCGCGATGCTGGTCAAAAGCCATAGCCACATGAATCAAGTCCTCGATTGAATGGATGTCGCGGGCGAACTCCGGAAGCTTGGCGCAGACAGGGATTTTTCCAAGCCCGCCGGCGGGGTCCAGTGCCTGCTGTTCGCGCAGTTGCAGCCCTTGGATGATTGTGAGCGCTTCCTTCATTTTTTCCGAAGGCTTACCTTCGAGCCTGGCGGCCTGGAGTGGACTGAAGGTCCGGTTGAGCGCGAGCCCCTCGAAGGCGAGTTTCCGCTCGTCCAGCGTGTCGATGAAATGGCGAATCTCGGGAAGCGAGCCGGCCATCGGCGTCGTCACCATGACGAAGCCGACGTGCTTGGATTCAAGGAGCGCCATGATGCTGCCGAGGTTGGCGGCGAACTTGGCCCGGACCTCGAAGAGCGCCGAACCGAAATCGAAGAGATGGGTCATGAAACCCGCGCCGGTGAGGTTTTCGAGGATGCCGAGCGCCTTGCGCATGCCGGCTGCCACGATCTTGTTGGCGGGTAGCACGAGCCATTTAATGATTCGCTGTTCGAATAGCTGGCCGAGCAAGCGCGGCGCGTCCAGAAAGGCGAGCGTGTTGCGGCTCGGCGGAGTGTCGAGGATGATGCAGTCATAGCGATCCTGCCGATCGAGGAACCACAGACGCTCGAGCGCCATGTACTCGTTGGCGCCCGAGAACTCCTTGGCGAAGATCTGGAAGATCGGGTTAGCGAGCACTTTTTCCGCGAGGGCGCGATTGGGGGCCAATTTGTGGATCAGCTCCTCGAAAGTTTGTCGCGTATTGGGCACGATCGCTTCGATCGATCCCTTCAGCTCGATCCCTTGCCGTTCGTAGCCGGCCTTGCGGATCGCCTCGCGGAACAAGGGAGTGAGGTCCGTGGGCTGGTCGCCGAGCTCGGTTTCGGTATCGTGAAGACCAAGCGAGGATATCAGGCGCTTCGCTGGATCAACGGTGATCACCACCGCCTTGCGTCCTTGCATCGCCGCCCGCAATGCCAGCGCGGCGCTCAGCGTGGTCTTACCGACGCCGCCGGTACCGCAGGTGATGATGATGCGACGACGGGCAAGAATCGCGTCGATCGTATTGCCATTCGGGCTTTTTCCGCCGGGGGTCTTCATGCGAGGTACCTCGTGGCGATCTCGCGGGAGAGCGTCTCGGCGAGGAGGTCCTCGTCGAACTCACCGTGGGATCCGCTACCAGCCGTATCGGAAACTTGGGGATTGAACGGGACGAATCCCAGTTCGCCGTACTGGATACCCCGGTTTTCCCAGAGTTTGAGGTTCCACGCCTCCAGTATCGAGCGCTTGCGCGCGTAATCCTCCGCGGAGGCGGCAAGAGGTCCCGGCCAGGAGTCAGGGGGCGAGACTTTCTCCTCCGATTCCGCCGTGACATGCGGAAAGCGACGGTTGAGGATAAAGCGCGGGGGGTTCTTTGGGAAGAGCTTGAGCAGCAGCTCCTCGAGCTCGAGCGATTCGCGAAGTGGCATCTCCTCGGGGAGCGAGACGATGATCTGGCCGCAGGCCCCGGGATCGCCAAAGGTCGCGAGCATTTCCTCGGCGTCACGATTGAGCGGCCCGCCGCGGAAGAGGCGGCTGAAGTTCTCGGTGCTCTGGAACATGGCCAGCCCATAACCGGTCGACGGCATGTCGACCACCACATGGTCGTAATTGCGCCTCTCGAACCAGACTTTGCCAAGGAGCACGAGCTCGTGGATGCCTGGCGCCGCCTTGGCAAGGTAGCGCATGACCTTGTTCTGAAGGAAAATTCGCGTGAGCGCCGCGACGCCAATCTTCATCGAAGCGTACTCTTCGAAGGCCTGGGTCGCGTCGCAGTTGAGATGCCAGAGATTGGCCTCGCGTTGGATCAGCTCCCCTCGCGGGCGAGTGGGGTCCTCAAAAGTCACCCAGAGGACCCGCCTGCCGGCCTTGGCCGAGCCAGGATTCCTTGAGAGCGCCAGGGCAAGGGCCTGGGAAACGGCCGTCTTGCCCACACCGCCTTTACCGCTGACGAAAATGAGATTTCGCCGCATTGCAGCTTTAAGCGCGTCGTGACTTGGGAGTTTTGGTTCCACAGCCGCTCCAGCAGACCATACCTGATGGGGCGTTTCAACACCCTTGCATTTGTCCACAAGGTTCATAAACTTGAGGGACTATTGGCCAAAAACATTCGGAGCATACCGTGATGCGTCATCAGCAAACTTTAGCGATTTCAATCCTTGTCGGCGGCTTGGTCCTGAGCTCCGGATGCGGAGGTCCCAAGGCATTCACCAAGGGTGAGTACGATGATCCGACCCGCGTCGAGCTCCTGGACGATAAGTATAACGAAGCCGACATGCAGCAGATGGCCGACACGATCATCCGCGCCATGGTCGCTTGCAACTATGTTTCCAATGCACCCAAGCCACCGGTGGTGATCGTCGAAAAGGTCCAGAATCGCACCGAAGAACACATCGACACCGTGGCGCTGACCGACAAGATCCGCACCTCCTTGATCAAGACCGGCAAGGTGCGCTTCGTGAACAAGGAAGCCCGCGGCACCCTGGATGAAGAGTATGATTATAATGCCGGTGGAAACGTCTCCGGCCCGACGCAAAAAAAGCGCGGCAGTCAGATCGGTGCCGATTACATCCTCAACGGCGCGATCGCGACGAACGTGCAGCAGGTCGGCGATCAGAAATTCATCTACTACAAGCTGACAATGAACCTCACCAACTTGGACACCTCGACGATCGATTGCACGGAAGAGCGTGAGATCCGCAAAAAGTACACCAAGAAATCGATCGGCCTCTGAGCCCGTCGGCCACACGCGCCGCGGGGGACGAAAGAGCGGACGAGTTTTCGGCGCGGCGCTGACGGCGCTGTCGATCATCGGTTGCGCGTGGGTCTGCTCGGGCTGCGTGTCCGCGCGGATGATGGACCGGGAGTCGACCCGTCTCTTCCGCGGCGGTTCTTTTGACGCCGCCGCCGAAAGCCTGAAAAAAGGCTTGGCCGAGCAGGGCGATAGCGGCAAGGATCAGCTCCTTTACCTGCTGGACCTCGGGCTGGTGCTTCACACGGCCGGACGTTACGAGGAGAGCAACAAGGCGCTCCTCCAGGCCGACAAGGTCGCCGAGATCAAGGATTACACCTCGCTTTCGACTGAGGCCGCGACACTGCTCACCGGCGACAACATCAAGGACTATAAGGGCGAGGACTTCGAGAACGTCCTGATCTCCACCTACCTCGCGATGAACTTTGCCCTGATGGGAGATCACGAGAACGCCTTGGTCGAGGCCCGCCGAGTTAACCGCAAGCTTTACATGATGATCACCGAGGGCAAGCGCAAGTACAAACAAAACGCCTTTGCGCGCTATCTTTCGGGAGTCCTCTATGAAGCGGGGAGGGATTTCAACGACGCTTACATTGATTACAAGGCCGCGTACGAGCTCGATAGCGGCATCCGCGACATCGGCCTCGATCTATGGCGGACCGCCCGCCTTTCCGGGATCCGCCAGGACGCGGACAAGTGGGTCGAGAGTTTCCAGCTGTCCGACGATGACAGGAAGCGCGCCATGGCGACCGCGCCGAAATCCGGCAAGGGGGAGCTCATCGTGTTGTACGAAAACGGGATTTCGCCCGTCAAGGGACCGCATCCCGACTTCCACTCGATCCCCAGATTCTACCCGCGCATGAACCCGGTGCGGAGCGCGCGCGTTCTCGTGGATGCCGCCGAGGC
>CAYXVB010000114.1:0-6130 GCA_964467785.1 uncultured Bacteriovoracaceae bacterium | reverse complement strand
AAAGCTCAGGCGGATCCGAGTCCCGTGTCCTGGGGCGGGTTCGGCGATCGACTCGACCTCGATCGCGCCGCCCAGTCGTTCGACATAGGATTTGATGATCGACATGCCGAAGCCGGTACCCTTTTCGCCAGCGGTGCCAGGTCGCGACGTGGCATATGCGGTATCAAAAAGGCGGTTGACGAGCGGGGGCTCCATGCCGATCCCGGTGTCGCTGATCTCGAAGGTGACTCGGTCCCCGTCGCGCGCCAGGCGGATCGAGACTTCACCGCCGGGCCGCGTGAACTTGACGGCGTTGCTCACGAGATTGTTGATCACTTGAAAGGTGAGCGAGCGGGGTTCCGCGAGGATGTTGTAGGAGTCCGGCCCATTGTCGTCGCGGAGGCGGAGGGCGACGCCTTTTGAGCGGGCCAGCTCCTGCTGGGCATCGAGAACCTCCCGCGACGCCCAGACGAGCGATACAGGTTTGAGGCACAAGTCCTTTTTTCCCGAGTTGACCGCTTCGAGCTCGCGGACATCGGAGATCAAGTCTTGGATCACCTGGATCGTGTCGTGCAGCTTGCGTGTTTCTCCGCTTTCGCCGAGGCGCTTCGCGATCGCGTCCGTGTTGTATCGGAGGATCATCAGCGGGGTCGCGAGGTCATGGGAGAGCACCCGAAGCAGGTTCGCCTTCTCGCGTTCCCTTTGAGTCATCTGCCTGCGGTAGGCGCGGTTGGTACTCTTGATGAAATACATCAGGCCGAACAACAGCACCTGGACGACGACCGCGACCAGGGCCCGGAACGCATCGAGGCTCCCGGGATCCACCGCGGCGGTGAAGTTGATCCCGAAGCGCTCGGCAAGAAAGAAATACAGGGTCATCGCGACGTATAGGGCCGACCAAAAAGTGGCCCAGGAGGCTGGCATGATCGTGAGCGTCAGAACCGGGATGAGCGGAAAGAGGAGCAGGGCCGGAGAATGGGGGCCGCCCATCTCACTGGCTCGGTAGAACGCGGAAGGCGCGGAGAAAATGAGCACCAGGCTCCCTGCGAGCGCGGAGGAGGTAGTTTTGCGGTAGAGCTGCATGGCGATCAGCGTGAGGACGAAAGTCCCAAGGTAAAGGAGCGCGAACGGATACATCCCTTGGAGCGCGAAGCTCGAAGCGGAAATCAGGAAGAGCAAGGCGAGCGCCGCCGTCATCGTCCTGAAAACCCGATCCGAAATTTCCACTTCGGGATTCGGAGTTTTGACGTTTCGCCAGGCAGATTTGACCCACTTCACTGACAAGGGATTGGGGCTCACAATATGAGTCTAATGGTGCGAGGGTGTCTTCACCATGACAAAACAGGGTACAAGTGAGAGGGGGCTTCATGCTTCGTTTTCAGGGACTGCGTTCACAGGGCTGGTTTGATCGGACCGCACTTTCGATTGTCCTCCTGTTGATATGCGCGTGCGCAGCTGAGGCTTCGGAGCCAGGCTCGGCCCGGTCCGAAAATTCCCTGCCCCAATCGACGGACAGCGCCAAAGAAAACGACGCGGAAAGCGGGCAACAACGGGCTCCTGCGGCAGTCCGTCCGTCCTTGTCCAAAGAATCCGAGGATGCATTGCGTGGAGCTGTGTCGCGAGTCAATCAGATGATGGAGTCTGCGTCACAGAGCACCGACTCGGTCGTTGAGACGAGTTCGCCCGCCGCGGCGGAATGAGCGCGTCCGGTCCGGCATCCAGGAATGCCGCCCTGGCGGTATTTGACTTTGATCGCGATTCGTAGTGGTCATTTGTACGTAGTGCTCACCTGTACGTAGTGCTCACCAAATGACGCCAAAAGGAACGCCGACGAAAATGCCAAAAAGACTGCTGAGGATGCTCCATTTGTTTTTCACGGTTCTGACGCTCGCGCTTTCGATTTTCGTCGTCGGTTGCACTTCCTCCAAAAAGGACGCGGCGACCCCTGCGCCCGCGGTGGACAAAGTCGTCTCACTTGCGATCTGGTCCAATTACATCGCCTCCCCAGTGCTCGCGGACTTCGAAAGGCAGACTGGAATCCGCGTCCAGGTCTCGCATTACTCCTCCAATGAGGAGCTGCTCGCCAAGCTTCAGGCGGGCGCGAGCGGCTACGACGTGATCGTGCCGTCGGATTACATGATCAGCGTGATGAGCAAGCTCGGGCTGGTGAAGAAGCTCGAGCGTGCTCGGCTCACCAGCTTCGCCCGTCTTGCCCCGCGTTATTTAGGCAAGTCCTTTGATCCGGGCAATGAGTATTCGGTTCCCTACGACGCGGGCACGACCGGGATCGCAGTCAACCGCGATCTGTACAAGGGTGAGATACGCGGTTGGAAGGATCTTTTTGAGAAGCCGGACCTCGCGGGCCGGATCTCCTTGCTCGATGACGCGCGCGAGGCGATCGGGGCGGCGCTCAAGGCTCAGGGTCGGAGTCTGAACTCGACCGATGCGACCAGTCTGGACGCGGCCAAGGCCTATCTAATCCAGGCCAAGTCCCGGGTTAAATCTTTTACCTCCGAGACCTTGAACGCGCTTGTGACTGGAGAGATCGCGGTGGCGCACGTCTATTCGAGCGACGCGTTCCAGGCGCGCAAGCAGACCGGTGGCAAGATCGATTACTTACTGCCGGTCGAAGGGGGCACGTTTTGGATCGATAATCTGGCGATCCCGGCTCGATCCGCGCGGTCGGAAGCGGCCTATGCGTTGATCAACTATCTTCTTGAAGGCAAGGCAGGAGCGGCGACGGTCCAGGCGGTCTTCGTGGCTCCCGCGAGCCTGGATGCTTTGGCGCTGCTTCCCGCATCGTTCCGAAAGGAAAACTCAGGGGTCTTTGCCGATGAAAAGGCGTTGAGCAAATTCGAGCTGATTCGGGATCTCGGCGATGCCCAGTTGGCTTGGGATCGTGCCTGGACCGAAATCAAAGCCCACTCAAACTAGCGACTCCATCGCCTCAGCACCGTCACCGCGACGCTACGGCTTAATGAGGAATTGATCGCAGGGCCGAGCAAGGTTTGGTCGACCCAAGCGCCGTTAACGGACCAGTCGTCGTTGACGAGCCAAGTGAGATTGATGCCCGTGTCCCAAGAAAGCTTGTACGAGCTCACGCTCACTGAAGAGGGCGTGGTGGTCGTGAGCGCCTGGACATACGTGGGCTGCAGGCGAAGTCCTGCGCGGAAGGCGCCTCGACTCCAGCCAACCGTGGCGCCCGCGGAGGCGCCCCAAAATGGGGAGATGTCTAGGGATTCGCCAACAGATCCCGACGTGAAAACGCGCCTCAGCGAATGCGAAGCTTGCAGGGTGAGCGAGGCGTCCCAAACACTCCAGCGCTTGACGAAGATCGCTCCCGCGCTCGCGGTGGTGAATCCTTTTCCGGTCACATCCACGGCATCAGTGGCGGAGCTCTCATAGATGGAGCGTCCAGTGGGCAAGGTCAACTGGGCAAAGACAAAACCCTTGGGTTTCCATTTCGAGTAGCTCCACTCGGGCAGGAATTCGAACGCCGTTCCGAGCAGGACATCTCCGACTGCGATCGCCGAAACCGAACCCGAGGTCGCCCGCCAGTAATCATGGCGGAGAATCGGAACGGAAATGCCGGCCTGCCACCGGTCGAGCGCACCAGGACGGAGAGTCGAGAGATTGGCCGCGGCATCGACCTTGAGCACCTGACTGGTCTCCCGAACGCGCGTCGAGCGAAATACGGGAATGCCCTCGGCTGGGGCGTCACCGATGACCGTGCTTGCCGAGGTGGTCAGAGTCAGCTGGCTAGCTTCGTCGCCCGTGATCATCGCCGGTAGCGAGCCGCCGCCCGCGCAACATGGCGCTGCCAGTGCCCGGGGCATGCCGAGCATGGCACCAAGCGCCGCGAGGCAGAGCGCGACTCGGGCGACCTTTCCGGGCAAGTTCAACAGTGGGACTGCGGCGGCTGCCAAAAGCACAAGGCCTTCAGAGATCGTAGCCGATCTTGGCCTGGGAGATGACCTGTTTATCCTGCTTGAGCTGGACCCAGATTTCCCAGTGTCCGCCCATAACAAAATACACGTCGGAGGCGTTGAACACGCCGGGAATCGCCGCGCCGGAGGCATCGACGGCCTGCGCGACTTTCACCGGTGAGGAGCCGTGCCCCATGTCGGGCATCCACAGTTTGACGGCCACGTTATAGCCAGGCGTGACATAGGGGCCATGTTCGGTCCCCGAGCGCGAATCCCAGAATCGAAGTACGAAGGCGCCTTTTTGCTCGTCCGTGGGCTGAGTCTTCCACTCGAGCGAGGCGCAGAGATCTGGGGCGGTGAACACAAAGGCGCACGTAGCGGCGGGAACGGCGGATTCTTCGCCCTGACCGTTTTTGTCCTGTTGCTTCTGCGCCGGAGCCGGCGTCCGGACTTGGTCCGCGTCCGCGTGATTGAGCAGCGGCGAGTTGAGGCAGCCTGCGAGCAACCAGGAAAGAGAGAGGGACAGGACCAGCAAGGAGAGATTCTTCATGTTCGGGAACTTCCTTTCAATCGGTTCGTTCAGTTTCGCTTGATCATGCAGCCGAGGCACCGAGTCACGCCCGGATCGGGCTTCTTTCCTAGCTTGATGGAAAGAAGCGCGTCTCGCAGGTAATAGACCTTGGCGTCGTCCGCGACCGCGCTGCTATCGACGCCCCCTTGGTAAAGGATCTCGTCACCGCGGAGGATGTAGGCGTGAGGCGTTTTGAGCGCGCCAAAGGCGTTGGCCAAGCGCGCGTCACTGTCCTGGAGGACAGGAAAGGGGAGCGCGGCCTCTTTGAAATGCTGGTGCGCTTCCGATTCGGGTTCGTCGACATTGGAGTGGATGCCGACGAATTCCACACCCTGGGGCGCGAACTCTCGCGCGAGAGCCGCGAGTTTGGGCTCATGGCTTTTGGAGCAAGGACATTTGGAGGAGAGAAAAACAATGACCCGGTCTACGGCGGCAGGAGCTTTGAGGGTGCGGCTCAGGGAACTGCCGGTGACCAAGTCGGTTCCGCTGATCTGCGGCGGAAGCTCAGCCAGGCAGGAAGTCGCGGCCATGAGCGCGAACAGCATGTGTGCTGTCAAGGCGAAGCCGCAAAGGCTCTTCATGCTCATTGCTTTATAGAATGGGTGGAATTTCGGCAATTTGACTTTGAACAAGCTTCACCCTTTCCACATCACTAGCGCCGCGCTCAAAAAGGCGATGAGCGATCCCCCGACCCGGATCCAGGTGACAGGGCGCAATTCGACGGTGGCATCCCAAATGAGGCTGGCAACGAGCTGCGCGGCGATGAGTCCCAAGAAGACCTTGAGCGCGCCAAGACGTCCGATGCTCCACGGTACTCCCGTCACGATCCCGAAGCCCAGAAGCCCGGGCAAGAGGTACCAAGCGCGAAAAGTGAATCCGGCCGCATCGGGTCCTCCCGGAAGGTGCCCGGTCTGGGAATCTTTCGACAGGAAGTAAAATGCTACCGAGACCGTGAACAGCACGGAGGAGTTGAGGAGTACGGCCGCAGCCAGTCCATTTTCCATCGAAACGCGACGATTGATGGCGCCCTGGAGGACAATGAATGTCCCGAGCAAAAGTGGCACTAAAATCCCAGTCATGGTGAGGCAGTAGCATGCCCAAAGTGCTCCGGCAACTTCTCGATGTGCGTTGCGTTAACTCCAAAATGTCATTCGAGAACAGCGCCACGTCTCGACGCGCAATCGGAGATTGCCTCAAGAAGTGGGTGGATCACTTTTGAGAACCAGCACGGCAGCGAACGCAGCGAGAGCCGCGCCAGTGAGGAAGGCCGCGGAGGAGCCCGCCCATTTCCAGATCGCGCCAAAGAGCAGGCTTGCCGGGAGCGCTCCGATGCCGATGGCCAGATGGTAGTAGCCAAAGGCCGTACCGCGAAGTTCGGCGGGAACCGAATCCGCGACCCAGGCTTTTTCGGCCGGCTCGGTCAGTCCGAAGTACAGGCCGTAAGAGAGAAATACGGCGATCAACGCGGAGGGCTGGGAGATCCGGGCAAAGCCGACGTACACCATGGCGTAGATCAGCCAGCCGATCGCCATGAGGTAGAGCCTGGGAACGCGATCCGCAAGTCGGCCTCCCCAGGTCGTGGCTGTCATCTTGACGACGTGGAGCGCGGCCCACAGGAGCGCCGCGCCCGGGAGGAGGAGGGCGCCGGGCAGCG
>CAYXVB010000113.1:8057-12015 GCA_964467785.1 uncultured Bacteriovoracaceae bacterium | reverse complement strand
TAGCGAAAGCTCGTCTTGGAGACACGGGGACGACCGTCTTCGCCGACGCCGCCGAGGGCTTCCGTGACCCAGGTGGGGTCGCCGGAAAAGAGCTCGTTGTAGTCCGGTGTGCGAAGAAAGCGAACCATCCGGAGCTTCATCACGAAATGGTCGATGAATTCCTGGATCTGGCTCTCGGTGAAGGTGCCCTCCTTGAGATCGCGCTCGAAGTAGATGTCGAGGAACGAGGACGTCCGGCCCAGAGACATCGCCGCGCCGTTCTGCTCCTTGACGGAGGCGAGATAGCCAAAGTAGAGCCACTGGACGGCCTCCCGGCCGTTCATCGCGGGCATCGAGATATCGAAGCCGTAGGTCGCGGCCATCTTCTTGAGCTCGTTCAACGCGTCGATCTGCTCGCTAAGCTCCTCGCGTTGCAGGATCACGTCGTCCTCGAGCACGGCGGTGTCGAGGTTAGCGAGGTCGCGTTTTTTCTTGTCGATCAGGCGGTCCGCGCCGTAGAGCGCGATCCGGCGGTAGTCGCCGATGATCCGACCGCGGCCGTAGGCATCCGGCAGGCCGGTGATGATTCCCGACTTGCGCGCGGCGAGCATCTCGGGAGTGTAGGCGCCGAAGACGCCGTCGTTGTGGGTCTTGCGGTGCTCGAAGATCTCCTCAGTCTTGAGATCGAGCTTTTCGCCGTAGGATTCGAGCGCCGTCTTGACCAGGCGGATGCCGCCGTAGGCGATGAGGGCTCGCTTGAGCGGCTTGTCGGTTTGGAGGCCGACGATGGTCTCGAGCTCGCGATCGATGTAGCCAGCCGGATGGGACACGATCGAAGAAACGACTTCCGTGTCCACATCCAGAAGCCCGCCTTTGGCGCGCTCGGCCGCCATGAGGTCCGTCACTTTCTTCCACAGCGCCTGCGTCCGCGCGGTCGGAGCGGACAGGAAGCGGTCATCGCCGTCGTAGGGGGTTTGGTTATGAAAGATGAAGTCTCGGACATTGACTTCGTTCTGCCAGCGGCCGGGTTCCCAGCCTCTCCATTGGGTGAGTGTCATGATGTGAATATAGAAAAAATCACCCTGCGGTGCCAATAGGGCAGGCGCGGGCAACCACTAAAATTATTCTGGTTATATGTAAAAAACAGGATGCACGTGGCCAAGCGATGCAAGGTCTCTGCCGCGAGCGCTTGATCATCCGGCGGCCCGCTTTAGCGGTGATTGGAGCGCCTGATCGATCGTCGGCAGGATGATGGTGAAAGTCGATCCTTTGCCCAATACACTTTCCACCTTCACCCGGCCGGAGTGGGCCTCGATGATCGCTTTGACGATAGCGAGCCCGAGGCCGGTCCCGAGACGCCGAGTTTCCCCGGAATCCGACTGATAGAAGCGGTTGAAGATCTTGGTCATGTCCTTGGGGGCGATGCCGCGCCCATTGTCGCGCACGCTAAAGGTCACGTGGCCGGGAGGAGCGCTCTCAAGCCCGATCTCGATCTTGCCGCCAGGCGCGGTGAACTTGATGGAGTTACTGATCAGATTGACAAAGACCCGGATCATCCCGTCCCGGTCGCAGGAGATCTGGGGAGAGGTCCCGTCCCCGTGCGCACGCAGTTGGATTGACTTTTCCGATGCAAGGGGTTTCATGATCTCGATCACTTCGTCGATCAGTTCGCCGCTGTGGCAGGGTCGCGGCGCATGGCTGTAAGTTCCGGATTCGAGGCGCGCGATGTCGAGGACATCTTGGATCAATCGATTCATCCGATCGGCTGCCTTCAAGATCCGCCTGGCCGCATCATGCAGGGGGGACTCGGGCCGGGCTTCTGTGCGATCCCGTGCGATCAGGGAGGCCAGCATGGTGATGGTGCTGAGCGGATTGCGCAGGTCGTGGGAGACGACGGCGAGCGTTTCCTCTCGGATGCGGATGGCTTGACGGAGCTCGGTTTCCCGGGACTTCTGGTCGTCGATATCCTGGACGATCGCGATGATCCGACCGGGTCTGCCATCAGTGTCACTGATGATCGTCGCGTTGACCCGCGCCCAGAAAAGGCCGCCGTCGCGGCGACGGTAGCGTTTTTCGAGTTGATAGAGCGCCCGCCTCCCTTCGTGAAGCTCCTTGGCGATGTGGTGGTCGGCTTCTCTATCTTCGGGATGGGTCAGCTCGATGACTGATTTTCCGATCAGCTCCTCCTCAGAGTAACCAAGCATCCGGCAGTAAGTGGGATTGGCCCGGAGGATGATCCGTTTGTCTGGGGCGAGCTCGGCGATGCCGATGGGAGCGCGCTCGAAGATCGTCCGGTATCGCTCCTCGCTCAGGCTGAGGGCTTCGATCGTTTCGCGAAGCTCGGTGATGTCCTCGCAGATGACGATGCCCGCGGTGATTTTGCCGTTACGGTCCCGCACCGGGGAGGCGCTTAGGCGGAGAAAGCGCTTCTCGCCAGAGGGCCAGCGGATCGCGATGACCTCGCCTTTGACCTCCTCTCCATTCCGGATGGCCCGCGCCAGAGGCCATTCATCCGGGCTGATTTTCCGACCGTCGAGGTGCCACCCCTCCCAGGCGGAGTAGCCGGAGATGTCGTCGGACGGGATCAGGTCGTGGCCCCAGATCTCTCTCATTCGCGCGCTGTTTCCGAGAATGAGCTTTCCGGAGGGCGCCTCGCCGATGATCAAGGCCGCGGGCATGTGCCTGATGATCGCTTCCGAACGCGCTTGTTCCATTTGCAGGATGTCGTGGAGCCGGCTCTGCGCGCGGCTTTCTTCCAGCTCACGGTCCTGGACCCATTTGGCGTACCGGGTGGCGACCTCGAGGAGCCGCTGGTCGATCATTGAATTGATGATGTTGCGCTCCCAGGGGCTCGGGGAAATTCTTCGGTCGAGAATTTCGAAAACAATCCCCCGGAAGATTCGATACTCGTTGAGGAGCTCGGGAAGCCGGAAGCGTGGCGTCCGGGCCCGGACTTCTGCATGAAGCTCTGCTTGTTCGCTCATGGCCTGCGGGGAGAGGATCGCTGAGGAGCGGTATTTGAGACGCTTGGAGATCTCTTCGATGAACTCAGGCAGATGTTCCGCTAACACGGGGGCATCGAGTTTTTGCGAGGCGACGACCGCTTCCCTGCAGCGTTCCACGAATAGCGTCACGATCCGGTCTTTTTCCCGGATCAGCGTTTGGGCGGCCGAAACCGTTTCGTGGAATCGAAAGGCCTTATGCACGAAGACGTGGGATGCAAATCCCTATCCGGTGCGATCGAGCTTGTCACTGGTCCTTGTCTGATCAAAGCCGGCGAGCTGGACCATGCGGCCGTCGGCGGCTTCCCAGAATTCGGCTTGATGGACGCCCACCCCGATCAGCGAAATCGCGGGGTCGTCCATACCTTTTGGGAACCAGGCGAGGAGGCCGGGGCTCCACATTTTCTTGACTAGCGCGGGATCGCGGATGACTCGTCCGGATCCGGAGATGGAAACGTAGCGTTGGAATCGCGGGTCGCTGTAGCTGACATTGATTTTTTGGTGGGATTTAAGCTCCGCCACCTTGGGAGAGGAATCGTAAGTGAGAAACCAGAGAGTGCCGTCGAAGGGAGTCTTTTGAGTCGCCATCGGGCGGCAACGCAGTTCACCCCGCTCGTCCTCCGTAGTGACCATGGCCACCTCGATGTCACGGATGAGACCGGCCAGCTTTTGGACGTTTTCGTTGTGATGTGTCGTCATATGAACTGCGTTCGAGCAAGGCTTATGCCTTTTTGGAACGCCGCGAAAGCCGGTCCGCGGGAAATATAAAAACTTTCTAAACTGTACTTGATAAAACTCCGATCTGACTGAAGAAGGGGAGTGTCCTTAAGAGTGTGGAGAGTGCGGCCTCGCGCCAGTAGCCGAGAAACATGCAAATACTTTGTCCTCCCACGCAGCCTACGAGTGATCGTCGGGCTTGCCGTGGTGTTGCTGTTTGCTGGGCGTTCCGCGCTCGCTCGAGGCGCCGCTGAGTGCGT
>CAYXVB010000113.1:0-7957 GCA_964467785.1 uncultured Bacteriovoracaceae bacterium | reverse complement strand
TCAGCAGCCGTGAGGCTTTCGAGGCGGTGCACCGCGCGCGCGCCGAGGAGATCTCGAGCGACCTCTACGAGTTAACGAAAAAGGCTTGCGAAGGTTCGCGCCGGAGACTTCCCTCGTCGCTCAAGATCGTCACGCTGGACAAGGTGCCGGGTAAAGTGGAGGGCAAGGCTCTGGTGGACGAACTGGACCGGGGCCTGGCCACGGGCATGCCCGTGGGAATCGTGGTGCATCAGCGAGTGCTGACTGGCATCGAGGAGAAAAAGCCCCCGCATGCGTTGACTGCGGTGTCGCGCGAGTTCCGTAACGGGAAATGCCAATATTTTCTCCGCAACAGCTACGGGAAGGGATGCGCCTATTACGGGGGCAAGGCGGCGCAAAATTGTGATGGGGCGCAAGGCGGTTTCTGGATTGACGAGGACGACTTGGAGTCTAACTTTATTACGGTGACGTATGTCCGCAAATAGTCGGATCCAGACTTTTGCGGCGGCGGCCTTTGTTTTTCAGCTCTACTCGGCCGGATGGGCTGCGGCGACGGGCCAGGCGCCGGAGCGCCCTGAGGAGCGCGCTTCGGTTTGCGTTGCGGAAGGAAAGATCCGTTTCGCGCTGGCGAGCGGTGACTTCGAGATTCGAAAGAGCGCCTATTGCACGAATACCGGGCACTGGGTGCTGATTTCGCAGAGCTGCATTCGCGATCTCGTCGAGTGCCGCAAAGCGATCCGTCGGCATGCGGAGGCGTCAGCTCGCGAGTCGTTGCTGGGTGCCGAGCGGGTTCAGTTCGGCGGGGACTATGGCACGCCAGGCTTCAAGCTGTGCCGGGACCTGGGGGGCAGTCCACGCTTTCTGGAGTTTTTTGACGCAGGCGCCTGGCATTCGACGGATGCCTGTTTTTTCGGGGCAACAGGGTTGTACCTCAGCGCGGAGCGTCTCTACGCTTGGTTCAAGTCAGAGCGTTAAGACTTCGCGGGCTTGCGGGCGTCCTTTTGGATGGAAATTCGGGAGCGGCCGGTCCAGACTGAACCGATATGAGTTTCTCCCTGTTTAGACGGTTTTCGGGCGCGTGCTTACTCGCATTCTTGCTCACCGCGGGGTTGCCCGGTGGATCTGCAGGAGTGGCAGCGGCCGCCGATCTAGGGCAGGAGCCGATCGCGCTCAAGACTTTTACCTCAAAGCCTCGGCTCGTGCTGGTGATCGTGGTGGATCAGTTTCGCGCGGATTATCTCACGCGCTTTCAATCGCGGTTTCTGCCAGCGGATTCCGGAGGCAAGGTCGGAGGCTATCAATACCTGATGGCGCGTGGGGCTTATTTTCCGTTCGCGCGATATGACGTGCTCCAATGCATGACCGGGCCGGGGCACGCGATGATCCTCAGCGGTAGCTATCCCTATCAGATGGGCATCCCGACTAACGTCTGGTTTGACCAGGGCAAGCAAGGGCCGCGCTACTGCGTGCAGGACGACGACAGCCCCGTGGTCGGCGCAAAGGGCCGCAGCGGGCTCTCGCCTCGAAACTTCATGGGATCCACTGTGGGTGATGAGCTCAAAAATGCGGGATATTCCTCGCGCATCGTGACGGTCGCGCTTAAAGACCGCTCCGCGATCCTCTTGGGTGGGCATCGCGCCGATCTTGCGCTTTGGCTGGATGGACCGTCGGTGAGCTGGGTGTCCAGCCGCCATTACCTCCGCGACGATCGGCTGCCGGGATGGGTGAGCGAGCTCAATCGCGAGACCTCCGCGCGCAAGGGCGCAACCTATATCTGGCGTCCGCAAGGAAAGGCTACCGGGCTTTCGCTGGGAACTGGGGACTTCCAGCATACTTTCCAAATCGGAAGCCGGGAGTCCTTTGCTGCACCGATTGGCATCGAGCTGACGGTCCAGGCCGCCGAGCGAGCGCTGGATGCGCTCAAGCTGGGAAGGGGTAAGGCAACAGATCTGCTGGCTCTGAGCTTTTCGAGCCATGATTACGTGGGGCACCAATACGGACCTAATGCCTTGGAAATGGAGGAGATGACCGTAGCCGAAGACCGCCAGATCTCCCGCCTTTTGAACTCTGTCGGCAAGTCCGTGCCCGGCGGGCTCAAGAATGTGACGATCGTCCTGACCGCGGATCACGGAATGCCGCCGGAGCCGGCCTGGTTGCGCTCCGTGGGCATGGACTCGGGCAAAATCAGCGAGGAGGCCGCGATCCGGCTGATGAACGAGCGGCTCGACGCGCGCTTTGGGAAGCCGGCGGGCGGCTCTTGGTTTGCGTTCGGAACCGACCTGAATTTCTCGTTCGCCCTCCAGGCACTCAAAGACCGGAGCGTCACTTTGGAGCAAGCTGAGGCTGAGGCAAAGCCGGTCCTTGCGGGAATGAAGGGTGTCGCCCACGTTTTTGGCCAATCCGATTACAAGGCGCGTCGGCTTCCGCCGGGCATGTTTGAACGCCAGATCCTCAAAACCTATGTGCCCGGAAGGAGCGGCGACCTGATTGCGATTCCCCGCGCGTTCTACCAGATTGAGGAAGAGTCGCTCACTCACATGACCAGTTATAGCTACGATCGCACGGTACCGATCGTGATCGCCGGGGCCAAGGTCAGACCGGGTGTCTATTCGACGCCGGCGGATGTGATCGATCTCGCGCCGACGCTCTCATTCTTGCTCGGTGTGCTTCCGCCTTCAACGAGCGAGGGCCGGGTGCTCAGCGAAATTCTCGCCAAATGAGCGGTCACGCCAGCTAGACGCGTCGAGCCTGGCTGCCCGCGTGGCGGGGACTCTTCTTGCATCTTTATTGGCGGATGCAGGGACCATTGCAGATTTCATTCAAGGATATCGCACGCTCGGACGCATTGGCAGCCGAGATTCAGCGAAGAGCCGAGAAATTGGATCAGTTCTTCAATTCGGTGATGGGGTGCCGTGTTACCGTCGAGGCTCCGCACCAGCGCCACGCTCAAGGCAATCTCTTCCGGATCCGCATCGTAATCAATGTGCCCGGGGATTTGATCACCGTGGGCGAGGGTGCCAAGCCGAATCTGGGATCGCATCAGGATGCCTACGTCGCCGTGCGCGACGCATTCGATGCAGCAGAGCGGCGGCTCAAACATTATGCGAGCCGTCTCAAGAGTCGCACCCCGAAGCGCGGTCCTGACGCTCGGGGGCGCGAGGCTCCCGTGCAAGGGCGCATCCTGCGCATCGTGCGCGAGTCCGCCGATGGCATGGATGCTTACGGCTTCATCCAGACGCCGGATGGGCGGGAGATCTACTTTCATCGCAACAGCGTGCTCAACGGGGATTTCGAGCGGTTGACCGTGGGCGACGAGGTGCGCTTTGCCGAGGAACCCGGTGACAACGGCGCGCAAGCCACGAGCGTGGACCGGGTCGGCCGTGAAGGTTTTCACGCCTTTTCACAACCGGTTCTCCGAGGGTACTGAAGATCTTGAAGAAGAGGTCCGGGCACTGGCCCCATTCACGGGCGTGATGGTCGGACCGAGTTCCCCGTTGTGCTGGGCGCCGAAGTTGTCCGTGTTGTGATAAAAGTGCGCGGCATACCAGAGCACGACATCGGTGTCGTCGATAGCTTCGCGGCCGCCGGCCAGGAATGCATCGACATTGGCCGCGGTGCCGGTATAGGCCGCTCCGTCGTCAATTTCGCCACGATTGAATTTAAGCGCCCAGATGTCCCCGCGTGCGTAGCCGTCGGCGATTCCGTCATCCACTCCTGGATTGATCTGGTAGCCGTCGCCGGTGCGCGTGTCGATCACGCGCCAGAGTCGGTGCGAGTTGTCGCGCCGGTAGCGCCCCTCACGCTCGACCGCGACCCAGCGTGCACCGTCGAAGTACTGGATCTGGTTGTGCTTGCCGTCGCCGGCGTCGAGGTCCAGCCGGAAGTAACCGTGATGGACATGGCCCTGGCAGGTGCAGGATGATTGCACGCCCGCGAATCCCCAGACCGGCCGGATCGATCCGTCGTCGCGAAAGCGGAACTCGCTCTTGTAGCGGTACCAGCCCGCTTCGGTTTCGCTGACCAGCACGGTTTCGGAGCCTTCGCGATAGATTGCCACGCCGCGGAAGTTGCCAGCGTCCCGGCCGCTTTCGAAGATCGTGAGGGGTTTTTCGGAGGAGCGCAGGATGCCCGGCGCGATCTCTTCACCTCGGGCCTTGAACGCGCCTTCCTGCCAGGTCCAGTCGCGGTAGGGGCCGCAAACGTCTCGGTCGTAGCGGACATTGAGGATCGGCACGTGCATCTGACCCGCGACGCGTTTGCCGCGATAGAAAACCTCGCGCAGATCGATGCCTGAGCCGCGCGTGCCCGAGGAGGCGGCCGGGCGGATCATGTCAAAGCTCCACAGGGGCTCCCCGCTCTCTCCGGCGCTCGAGATCACGACTCGGGTTTTTCCGCGCGTTCCGCGAGCACTGGTGGCTTGAGCCGCATTGTAGGGAGCGCAAACGGCCTCGCGCGCGATCGCGCCTCGCGGGGCCCCCGCGGGATAGCGGATTACTTTGCCGGCACCGAGGTCGACGCCCACGATCTCGTGGTGAAAATCGGAATTCGCGTCCGCCGGCAGAAGTCCGATCGTGATGACTCGTCGCTCGCGACCGGGTGAGGAGTCCAGCAGCGAGAGCACTCCGGGCATGGAAGGGTAGGGCCTGAACTTTCTTGTTTGCGGGGCAAATACGGGATCTGCGCGGATCAACTCGACCGCGGCCTCATACTCTTCGGTGGATGGGGCGGGGACTTCGTCACTTTCACGGACACGAAAGCGCGAAGGCGAAGTCGCGCGCGAATCACCGGTGACTTCGAGCAGCCGTTGCAAAACGTAGTCGTAGACCAGTGCACGAAATGGGGAAGCGCCCGCGTCGCGGCCGTTGTCGCTTTCTTGGGGTTCGAGGCTTTCTCGGCGTGTGGGGCGTTCTTTGGCGGGAAGGTCCTCGCCCAGAGTGAGATCGAGCACTTTGAATCGTCCGGCGCTTTCGTCTTCGCGAAAGCCCACGCGTTCAAGCGCCGCGCGTTCGATCATCTTGCGGTTGGCTTCGTCGGGGCCTTCGGGTCGAATGTCGATTTTAACCACTTGGGGGGCGGAAGCAGCGATGGATCGCGTTGATCCCTCGTCGGAGGCCAAGGCGCCCACTGCGCAGAAGGCGGAAAGTGCGGCGGGCATCCACGGGCGTGTGCGAAAGGGGGCGCGAGTCATGGGTCGCGCCTATACAAATCGCGCGCCAGCCCGGGGACGGAGGCGTCACTCCTGAATGCTGTTTTTGAGACCTAAGAGGATCTCGCGGATCCGCGTGGTGGACTGGCCGAGATCGTATCGTTGATCCACGGTCTGGATGGCGTTTTGGGTGAGTTGCCGGCGGAGCTCTGCGTTGTCGAGAAGCTGGACCAGCGCCGCGGCGAACCGGTCCGGTGCTTCTGCGATCCAGACATCATAAGTAGGTGAAAGGAGCAGTCCGCTCGTTCCCGCGCCGGTGCTGATCACGCCTCGCCCCGCCGCCATGGCTTGAAGGATGCGGGTTTGATTGTAGGCCTGCGAGCTCCCTGGGGCGCGGCTCTCTTCGTGGAATGGAATGACGAAAAGCATCGCATCTCTCAATGCCCGTTCAAAACAGGCGGGATCGCCGTCATCGATTCGGAGCGTGGCGCCGGGGATGTCCCTGAGAAAATCGAGCAACTCCGTTTGCCTGGAGTCGTGGTTGAACTCTGGATTGAACTCATGGTTGACGATGATCCGGGGCAGTTGGTCCTTGAATCGCGCACGAAGGAACGGAAGGCATTCCGTGATGAACCACCGGAGTCCGTTGAGCTGAGCCGGGTCGCGATAGTCGCCCGAAAGGAGGATGGCCTCGCCCGGATGAGCGCGGAGCGGGGCGTGTAACGCGCTGTCAATTGGGCTGGGAAGGACCTGCACTTCGGCGTCGGGGATGAGGCGGGTGAGCCGAGCCGCTTCCTGGTCGCTCCGGACCAGCACCACGTCGGCATCCTTGCAAAGCTGAAGTTCGTCGGAGCGCTTCCGCGAGCGCCACTGCGCCTGGCGCAGGAGGCTAGTCAAGTCGCGGAGACGGAAGGGTGGGGGTGACGGATAGCCAGGATGATCGAGAACAATCCGGTATCCGAGCTCGCGGGCCCTGGGGGCAAGTGGAGAGAGCGAAAGGCTCGACATCCAAAGCAGGACGGACTCGCCGGGCCTGGGGCGGTGCGCGAACAGAACCCGCTCGAAGGAGTCCTCATCTTTTTTAGCACCTTCGAGAACCCGGATCTCCAGTCGGTCCGCCAGAAGTTCGGAGAGAAGAGGTAGCAGCTGTCGGTCCCGGTGCAGGAGCCTCCGGGCGAGAAAAAGGGTTCGAGTAGATTTCAAGAAATAATGCCCTGAAAGAGGGTACTGCTATTTGCTCGCGAAATCCAATTAATCCAATAACTTCATCCATTTTCACCTATGGGTAGGCGGGTGCAAACAAAGTTGACTATAGATGTCTAGTATGATTAAACGCCCGCGATGCGCGCGCTGGCCTTCTTTGATCACTCCCGTTTCGTCGCTTTAGTCGTCCTGGCTGCGGTGGCGATGATTTTCTCCTGCGGACGTCCGCCGGACTCGGTCAAGTTCGGGCTCACAGCCGCATGCATGGCGCCTGCCGATCAAAAAGGAAGCTTCATGGCCCGAGTGGCCAGCTATCCATTAAAGGTGCGCGTGGATTCTCGATTCACCCTGTCACAGCGCCAGATCATCGCTCAGGCGGTGTCCACCTGGAACTCCGTGGGCTATACGATCCTTCGTGGCCCCATCTTCGCGGTCGAATCGACTCCGGTGAGTGGCACTTCGCTTTCAGGTGATCCCCGAAGCTGCGGCTCCGACCTCGGAGGGAGCGACAGCTTCGCGATCCTGCGAGAAACTTCCAACACGCATTGGAGCTCCATTGGCCTGGCCAAGACGGTGCCGGCGGCGACGTTCCGTTGTGATACGGGCGTGGTGAGCCAACAGGTCATCTATACGTTTCCGGAGCTGGTTTCGGACGCACAGTTTTCGAGCATCGTTCTTCATGAGCTGGGGCACTCCATCGGCCTCGACCACAGTTGTCTGGACAAAGAGGGGCGTTCGGATTACCGATCTTGTTTCGGTCTCGAGGAGGCTCACGCGTATCGCCAGGCGGTGATGTACCCCTGGCTCCGCACCTCGGCAGCCAAAGGCGCCGGCGAAGTGAAAGATGCCCTCCGGGACAATGACAAGCTTCGCGCCGGATGTGTAGTCGGCGCGGACTAGGCCGGGCCAGAAAGTACCATGTTGTTTTTCGCAGCCTCCGCAGCATTTATCGGTTTTGTTCACTCCCTGGCGCCGGGGCATTGGCTACCGGTGGTGTTGGTCGCCAAATCGCGTCGTTGGGGCGTGCGTGATCTGGTTTTGGGCGCGATCGTGGCGGCGTCCGGTCACATTTTGATCTCCAACGCGCTCGGCCTGCTCACGATCGGTCTCGAGACGACGCTTCTGCGAAACCTCCACACGCAAGAGGAGGAGATCGAAAAATTCGCGGCGCTGATGCTCGCCTGCTTCGGCTTTGCCTACGCGGTTTTTTCCTACTTCACCCATTCCCGGTGCCACGGACATGAGCACCACGGCCCGCGACCGAATACGAGGCGTCGGCCCTACGCCTTTCTTTTTTCGTTGGGACTTTCACCCTGCGTGGCCGCGCTTCCGATTTTTCTCGCGGCCTCTTCTCGCGGCGTGGCCGCCACGGCGATCGCGATGGCCGGCTTTAGCCTGGGCGTGCTGGGCGCGCTGATCGGGTCCACTTGGGTGATGTTCAAGGGCGTCGGTAAACTCGATCATCCCGTGCTCGAACATTATGGCGACGTGATCACGGGCCTGAGCCTGGTCGCGATGGGCACGGTGCTCTACTTCTTTCATCCGTTCTGAGGCGTTCAGATCAGGCCGAGTCCCAAAGCGCGAGACTTGGCGGAGTGGCTACTTCGAGTTCGCTTTTGCCTCGCGGAG